>JBBSGX010000022.1:0-21646 GCA_038253685.1 Candidatus Limnocylindrales bacterium
ACGATGCGCTGGCAGGCCGTGCACCATCCGTGGCTGGCCCGTGCCATGACCCTCGTCTCGTGGCCGGGCTTCCCGCCGCAGAGCCGGATCGTTCCGCCGCTGCTGATGCTCGGGCTGCTGCTGTTGCACCTCCCGCTCGAGGCGTTCTTCCAGCTGCTGGCATGGACGACGGGTGGCGTTTCCGAGCTGCTGAAGGGCCTCATGAAGCGGCCGCGGCCGGTGGCGGGCACGGATCTGCGGGTCGTGGCGGCGCCGCTGGGCGGCTCGAGCTTCCCGAGCGGGCACGTCATCACCTACGTCGGAACGTACGGGTGGCTGGCGTACGTCCTGCACTCGGTCATCCGCCCGCGCTGGCCGCGCCGCCTGAGCGTGGCAGCACTGGCCGCGCTCATCGCCGCGGTAGGCCCGAGCCGGATCTACCAGGGTCACCACTGGCCGACTGACGTCGCGGCCTCCTACCTCCTCGGAATCACCTACCTGATCGGCCTCGCGCAGCTCTACCAGTGGCTCAAGTCGCGCCCGCCGATCCGGCTGCGCCAGCCGCGCGAGGGCCCGTGACCGCTCTGGCGGCACGCAGAATCCGCGTCATCTGGAACCCGGCGTCCGGCTCCAAGGGCGGCGTGCCGACCAACAGCACAAACGAGGAGCAACTGCGCGAGATCATGGCGCGGCACGGCCTCGGCAATGAGCTGGTTGCCACGAAGTCAGAGGAGGACGCCATCCGCCGGGTACGTGAGGCGCGGGACGATGGCTACGACGTCGTCGTCGCGGCCGGCGGGGACGGCACCGCCGGACTCGTCGCCGGTGAGCTGCTGGAGTCGGAGACCGCCCTCGGCGTCCTGCCGCTCGGCAGCGTCATGAACATCTGCCGCATGCTCGGGATCCCGCGCGATCTCGACGGAGCCGCGGCCATCCTCGCGGCCGGGCACACGAGGCGCATCGATCTCGGCATGGCCAGGGGCGAGCCGTTCTACGAGTCCGCTTCCGTCGGGATGAACGCGGCGATCTTCGGGCAGCTCGCCCAGACGGATCGCGGCCACTACCGTGCCGTGGGGCAGGCGCTCTACATCGCGTTCCGCTACCGGCCCGCACGGATGACGATCCAGCTTGATACAGGCGCCGACGTCGAGCACCGCGCCCTGCTCACCACCGTGTCAGTGGGCCCCTACGGCGGCCTTGGGTTCACGTTGGCACCCGAAGCCAGGCTCGATGACGGCCTCTTCGACGTCACGGTCTTCCGTCACTTCTCGAAGTTCCAGCTGATCCGACACCTGGCCTCGATCGCGTTCGGGCGCCGCGCCTGGTCGCCGCACACGCAGATCTACCGATCGGCCAGGGTCCGGATCGACGGCGCGCGGCCGCTTCCGGCGCGGGCCGATGCGCGCGACCTCGGCACCACGCCGGTCGAGTTCACGATTCGGCCCCGCGCACTCAAGGTGGTGGCTCCGGAATCGGAAACGCGGCCGTCCGAAGACGGCCGCGCACGTGGAACTTGAGGAGCGGTGGCGACTACACCGAGCGCTGGTAGGAGCGGAAGGCCCGCGTGGCCAGCCACATACAGACGAGCGTCAGAAGCAGCAGACCGCCGAGCCTGGCCTCGACGAAGGCCCAGTCAACGTTCGTGCCGAGCGCCGCGCGTCCCGCTTCGACGGCCCAGTTGACCGGGTTGAAGCGCGCCACCGTGGCGATCCAGTCCGGCACCAGGCCGAGCGGCATGAACGCCGACGAGAGGAACGTCAACGGCAGCACCAGGAACGTGTTGGCGCCGATCAGCGACTCACGCTGTCGCAGCACCAGCGCCAGCGCGTTCGAGAGCGAAGCGAACGACGTGCCGAGCAACAGCGCCCCGGCGGTGAGCGCCGCGAAGCCCGCAATGCCGCCAGGGAAATGGGCACCCATCAGCACGGACAGGCCGAGGATGATCAGAGTCTGGATCAGCAGGGAGAGCGCATCGGCGACGTCGCGGCCGGCGATCAACGAGGTGCGGGGCAGCGGCGCCACGAGGAAGCGGTCCATGATGCCGCGATCGATGTCCTCGATCGTGCCCATGCCGCTCCAACCACTTGAGAAGAGCGCCGTCATGATCACGATGCCGGGCGCGAGGTAGTCGAGGTAGGAGGCGCCCGACGCGCCGAAGCCCGGGATCTCCGTCACGTTCTTGAAGAGTGCCCCGAAGAGCAGCAGCCAGATCACCGGCTGCGTGACGGCGATGGCCACGAACCACGGCTGGCGCAGAAACGCCCACACGTGTCGCTGGGTCATGGAAACGGTCTGCGATGCGAGTGCGGTCATCGGGAAGCCTCCCTGGTGTCGTCGGATGCGTAGGTCCGGCCGGTGTGGCGAAGATAGACGTCGTCGAGTGAGGGGCGAGCGACGGTGACCGACGCCACGCCGATCCCCTCCCCGTCCAGCGCCGCGATCACGGCCGGCACGGCGGAGGCGCCTCGGTCAGCGCGAGCCCGCAGGAACTTGCCTTCCACGTGCGGGTCGCGCAGGCCTTCGATGCGGCCCACGACGACCGCCGAGCGCGCGTCGGGATCGGCGTCCCGAAGCTCGACCTGGATCGCGTCGCCGCGCAGCTCCGACTTGAGCTCGTCGGGCGTGCCCTCGGCGACGATGCGACCGTGATCGACGATCGCGAGGCGTCGCGCGAGCTGGTCGGCCTCCTCGAGGTAGTGGGTCGTCATGAGGATGGTCAGGCCCTCGTCCATCGTCAGGCGCCGGATCTCCGCCCAGAGCTCCGAGCGCGCCTCCTGATCGAGGCCGGTCGTCGGCTCATCGAGGAACAGCACCCGCGGCTGGTGGACGAGGCCCATGGCGACGTCGAGCTTCCGCTGCATGCCGCCGGAGTACGTGCCCACCATGCGATTCGCGGCGGCGGTCAAGCCGAAGCGGTCGAGGAGCGCATCGACGCGGCTGCCGAGGCTCTTGCCGCCCATGCCGTAGGCGCGGCCCTGCAACGTCATGTTCTCGCGGCCCGTGGCAACCGGGTCGACGGCGTTCTTCTGCCCGACGACGCCGATCGAGCGCCGGACCTGCTCCGCCTGGCGGACGACGTCGTAGCCGGCGACGCGGGCAACCCCCGAGTCGGCGCGCGACAGCGTAGTCAGGATCTTGACGGTGGTCGATTTGCCTGCCCCGTTCGGGCCGAGCAGGGCGAAGACGACGCCCGGCTCGACCGAGAAGGTCAGGCCATCGAGCGCCCGGACGTCGCCCGGGTACGTCTTCACGAGGTCGCGTGCGTCGATGGCCCCGCTCTCGACTCCTCTGGTTGCGGGCGGGCCGCTTGCGGTGATGCGCTCGGCGAGACTCGTGGGCATGGCTCGTTCCTCCGCTTGGATGCTGGCGCCACAATCTCGGCAGCTCATTCATCGCACCGCGTCAGTAGATTAGTTGCTAAGATACTCGCATCCTAAGCGAGGTCACGAATCGATGTCAACACCCAGCGAAGACACCAGCGCACAGATCGGCCGGGCGCTGCATGCCCGCGCGATGCTGTTCTACGAAGCCGTCGCCGAACGCCTCGGCCTCAACCCCACGGATCTCAAGTGCCTGAACCTGGCGCTGTCCGAGGACCCGGTCACGCCCGGTCGCCTGGCCGAGCTGAGCGGCCTGACCACCGGAGCGATCACCGGCGTCCTGGATCGGCTCGAGCGCGCAGGAATCGCCCGGCGCGAGGTCGATCCCCTTGACCGGCGGCGGGTCATCGTCCGGCTGCTGCCCGGGCGGCAGGGAGAGATCGCCGCGATCTACCGACCCTTCGACGAGGCGATCGCGGAGGTCCTGGCGAGCTACAGCGGCGGCGAGCAGGAGGCGATCGGGAGCTTCCTGGCGCACATGCAGCGGATCTTCGAGCAGGAGACCGACAGGTTGCGCGTCGTCGCGAGCGGCGGAGGCTTGGAGGGCGACGTGTTCACCGCGCCGCTCGGGCGCACACGGCGCGGCATCCTGGTCTTCGAGTCGGGCGCCCCGCGGCTGGCCTTCCAGGCGGCGCCGTTGCCCGGCGCGATCGCCCGCGCGATCTACGAGACCAAGCCGTCACGCCTGCGGATCCGCGGCCGCGCGCCCGATGAGCTGCTCTGCCAGGCAAGGTTCGACGGGCCCGTCCCGGACATCCACGCAAAGAACGGCACCCTCTGGATCGGTTACCGCCACCGCGGCCTCGATTGGCGCGAACGGACGGCGGAGCTGACGCTCAACCCGACGATCCCCTGGTCGATCGAAATCAAGGGCGGCCTCTCGGAGCTCACGGCCGACCTCTCAGAGCTGAACGTGAGCGGCTTCCAGGTGAAGGCGGGAGCCACGGACCTGCGGCTGTCCCTGCCGCTGCCCGTCGGCACGGTCCCCGTCGATCTCAAGGGCGTGGTGGGCATGCTGGACGTGCGCCGCCCGGAGGGCACCGAAGCACAGCTGTCGATCAAGGGCGCGGTCTCGCGGCTGCGCTTCGACGAGCAGTGGAACGGGCCGGCCGGACCCAACGCCGACTTCCAGAGCCCGGCATTCGCGAAAGCCCAGGATCGTTACGCCATCGACCTCAGGGGCGGCGCGAGCTCGGTCGCCGTGACGACCGGGAGCGACCAGGTTTGACGCCTGGTTCCTTGCCATAGGCGGCGAGGAAAACGCGCACTCCGGCGTCGACATAGCGGTCGAGCTCGGCTGGGGTGGAAGGCTCGTCATCGCCCCAGAACATGGCCTGATTCAACGGGATCGACATGATCAACCAGTTGAAATGTGCGGCGGCGAGGAGCGCGTCGTCCAGCCGCAGCACGCCCCGCTCGGCAAGACGCTCGAAGGCCACGCGGAGGGCCGCGATCGTGCGTCCCGGACCCTGTTCATAGAAGGTGCGGCCGAGCTCGGGAAAGCGAGCCGCCTCGCCGATCACGAGACGTTGAGCACCTCGAGATACGTGGGTTCGCTGGCCTCGTTGACCGTGTTGGTGACGATCTCGGAGAAGAGGCGCTCCTTGTCCGCAAAGTGCTTGTACACGGTCTGCTTCGAGACCGCGGCGAGTTCGGCGATCTCGTCCATGCTCGTGCCCAGGTAGCCCTTGCGGAGAAACGCCGTGGTCGCGGCGTCCAGGATGACCGTGCGCTTCGGAGTCAATCGGCGGTCCTCTCGATCTGCGTCGCGCACCAGGGCGGCCCGATGAAGACACGCGCGGCGGCTTCCAGTACGGCGGCTGGGCGCCGCCCTACATCGACGATGTCATGGCCAAGGCCGCGGGAGAAGGCATGGCCTCGAATCCGGCGATGCTCTTCGGGCGACGCACCTTTGAGGATTTCGAGTCTGTTTGGCCCAATCAGAAGGACGGCAACCCGTTCACGGAGATGCTCAACAACGCCCAGAAGTATGTCGCCTCGAAGACTGAAGGAGCCGCTCTCATGGCAGAACTCCACGCTCCTTGAGGGTGATGCCACCGATGCCGTGGCGAAGCTCAAGAAGGGCGACAGGGACATCGTGGTGCTGGGTAGCGGAAAGCTGGTCACGTCGCTAATGGCAGCCAACCTCATCGACCGGTACGTGCTGCTGATTCATCCGCTCGTGCTCGGGTCCGGGCAGCGCCTGTTCAACGACACCGACGGTGCGGCTCCACTTCACCTCGTCGACTCGAAGACGAGCACGACGGGCGTGGTGATCGCGACCTACGAGCCCGCCGAAAAGACAGCCTGATCGACGCTGCGTGGGCCCCCGGCCTTGGGCCCACGCCGCCCCCGCTGACCCCTACGATGTCCGCACGAACGGAGCCGCTCTGGCATGACGTTCGAGCAGGGGTGATGGATCTTGAAGGTACTTCTGGTCGGGGCGGGTACTGTCGGGGAAGCCATCGCCAAGGTCGCCAAAGGCAAGCCCTGGTTGGAGCGCATGGTGCTGGCCGACTACAACCTCGATCGAGCGCGCGAGGTCCAGGCGATGCTGGGCGGCGGCCCGAGCGATTCGCCCGCCACCGAGACCTTCCCGGCGGCATTCGTCGATGCAGGCGACCGGGGCTGGGTCGTCAAGCTCGCGCGCGAGCACGGCGTCGACCTGGTCATGAACGCGGCCGACCCACGGTTCGTGCCCTCGCTCTTCGATGCCGCGTACGAGGCCGGCACCGGCTACATGGACATGGCAGTCAGTCTCTCCGAGCCGGATCCGGACGACCCGTTCCACAAACCCGCCGTGCTGCTGGGCGACTACCAGTTCGCGAAGCACGACGACTGGAAGCGCGCCGGGCACCTTGCGCTGCTGGGCATGGGCATGGACCCCGGCCTGACGGACGTCTTCGCCCGCTACGCCGCGCAGACCCTCTTCGACGAGATCGACCAGGTCCACGTCCGTGACGGTGGCGACCTCGTCATCGAGGGGTTCGCCTTCGCGCCGGTGTTCAGCATCTGGACCACCATCGAGGAGTGCCTCAACCCGCCGCTCATCTGGGAGAAAGGCCGCGGCTTCTACACGACCGAGCCGTTCTCCGCCCCGGAGAACTTCGTCTTTCCGGAGGGCATCGGCCCGATCGAGTGCGTCAACGTCGAGCACGAGGAGGTCGTGCTCGTCCCGCGCGGCGTGGCCTGCAGGCAGGTGACCTTCAAGTACGCGCTCGGATCCGAGTTCATCGAGGTCCTGCGTATCCTGCACAAGCTCGGCCTCGACTCCACCAAGCCCGTCAAGGTCAAGGGCGCAGAGGTATCTCCGCGCGACGTGGTCGAGGCACTCACGCCGGATCCCGCACGCGTCGGGGACCGCATGAAGGGCCGCGCGATCGTGGGCACGTGGGTGATCGGCAGGAAAGACGGAAAGCCCCGCGAGGTCTACCTCTACCAGAAGACGGTGGCCGAGGAGACCTGGCGGGACTGGAAATTGCAGGCGGTCGGGTGGCAGACAGGCTTCAATCCGGTCGTTGCGATGGAACTCCTGGCAACCGGTGCCTGGTCGGGGTCAGGCGTCCTCGGCCCGGAGGCCTTCGACGCCCAACCCTATCTCGACGTGCTGGATGCGTGGGGCATCCACTGGGCGCTCGAAGAGCGCGAACCGGGAGCGAGCAAGCCGACCTAGGCTGCCTTCGCGACCGGCTCGACGATCTTCCAGCCGCTCTGGCAGTTGCCGCCGTTGCGGATCTGGAGGCTGATCCCGAGCAGCGCAAGAACCCATATTGCCTACGAACAATGTAGCCACGTCATAGCAGGTTTGGTCAATACCTATTTGTGGAGGACCAACACTCGATGCCGAAACAAGCCAGGACCGCGCCGGCGCCGGCTGAGCCATCCCCCGCTCGTTACCGCCCGCGCGTCGGGCCCGAGGTTCGGCGCTGGCGCCGTCACCACGAGCTCACCCTGGCGCAGGTCGCGGAGCGGAGCGGTCTCAACGTCGGCTACCTGTCGCAGGTCGAGAACGACAAGGCCTCGCCGTCGCTGGAGACCCTTGCTGCCCTGGCCGCGGCCATCGAGGTGCCGATCACGTGGTTTCTCCTCGATTCGGTGGCACCGCCGCGCGTGGTGCGCGCCGCGGACCGCCGCACCTGGGCCGGTCCCGGCGACGTGCACGTGGAGGAAGTCGACGGAGGCATTCCCCGCGACGTCCGGATCGTGACCGTCACGTCGCAGCCGTCCCAGGTCACCGGTCTCCACGCGCATTCAGGCGACGAACACCACGTCGTGCTCTCGGGCCGCGTCCGCCTGACGCAGGGTGAGCACTCGGTCGAGCTGGGACCCGGCGACTACCTGCTCTGGGACGCCACGATCCCCCACGACTCCGAGGCTCTGGGCGACGAACCGGCCTCGCTCCTGATCATCAGCCACCGTGCCCACGGCACCGAAACAGCGCAGCCGGTGAGCCGGGAGGACTGAAAGTCCGGCCATGGGTCACCGGCGGAGGTGGTACGGTCGGGCCGTGGACCCGGCCGCGGTCCCCCGGAGAGACTGCGCGGGAAACGCCCCAGCCCCATCGGAGGCCCACCGATGTCCCTCGCCCGTTCCCGCCTGCTCGTTCTGCCGCTGCTGCTGGCACTGATCGGCTTCGTGCCGCCCGCCCTCACGGCGGCCGCCGCGCCGCCCCGATACGCCCTCGAGAAGTTCGGCCTGTCACTCATCAACTGCACGCGCACCGGCGGTTGGGTCCAGAAGGACGGATCCTGCAAGGACAGGGGCACCGGCAAGCACAGCAGGTACCGGCCACCGCTCAAGATGGGCCCGGCTCTCGCCAGGGAGATCGCGCGACCGTATGCACGCAGGATCGCCAAGGCTCGCTACTGCGGTCACGACTTCGGAGGGCGCTCGATCACGGCCGCCTTCCATGCCGCCGGCTTCTTCGGCCAGCACTGGGGCGAGAGCATCGGCTGCGGCAACTGGTCCCGCCCCCGCCGCGACATCATCGAGACGCATCTCATGATGCAATCGGAGAAGTCGAGCAACGGCTGGCACTGGCGCAACATGAAGAACCCGGCGTTCAAGGTCGTAGGTGTGGGGGTGGCGGTCGTGAACGGCACCACCCGCATCGTCGAAGACTTCTACCGCCCCTGACCTCGCGCGGCCGCACAGCGCGGCCTGCCATCATCGCGGGATGAGCGCACCGCGGGGCACCGGAGACGACATGTCCGTACCGGCGTCGGGCATCGATCCCGGAGCGTTGCCTGACCACGTCCGGCGTAACCGCATCGCCTGGAATGTCATGGCCGCCGAGTGCGTCGCGGGAGGCGAGCGGGCGTGGGCCCAGGAACAGGTGAGTTGGGGCGTCTGCAACGTGCCCGAGTCAGAGCGTTGGGTGCTGCCCGATCTCAACGCGATGGACGGCCGTACTTCGGGATGCACCGGTGCGAATGGCTTGACGACGATTCGGTCGAATTCCACCTTGGCTACGGCGATTGGATCCGTCTTCTCCGGGCAAACGAGGTTCACGTACGCGACCCTCGACTGGGCACGACGATGGCCGACCGAGGAGATCTGGAAGGCTCGAAAACGAGGCTCGATGCCGTAGGATTGGCGACCGTGCCCGCCACCGTCACGCCCAGGATCAACTCACGCGTCCTCGCCCTGCCCATCGGCGCGGGCCTTGCGGTGGCTGGGGCCGTGCTGTGGCTGAGCTTCCAGGCGGGCGGCCGCACGGCATCCCTGGCGATTGGCTCTCCCACCGCCCCGCTGGGGGCGGCATCGTTCGGGTCGGGCGCGCCCCTTGCCTCGACGTCCGCGGGCTCCAGCATCTCGGGCACGGTTCCTGGAGGAGCGACCGCGCCCTCGATCGACGTCGGGTCCACGGCGCGTCCCGAGCCACAGCCGACCGAACCTGCGCCAACCTCGACGCCCGGAGCCGACGCCACACCCGTGCCGACGCGTTCGAACGATGGAACCGGCGGGGCGCCCTCCGATCAGCGTCGCCTGCACCTGGCCCAGGTGCTCTCGGGGAGCATCACGCCCAAGTCGGTCGTCTCGTCGCAGACCGGTCTGTTCTTCGTCCAGAACATGATGTATCTCCACACCATCCGGGTCTACGACCGCGACTTCAACGTGGTCAAGACGATCCGGGATGCCGTCGAACTCTCGAAATTCGGGTACCCGCAGTTCCCCGGGCGAGTCCGGGGAGCACCGGTGGAGGTGGCCTTCACGCCCGATCACCGGACGGCGTTCGTCTCGCAGTACGCGATGTTCGGGTCCGGGTTCAGCCACCCCGGCGGCGACACCTGCCTGCCAGGCTCGCGGGTCGATCGCGCCTTCGTGTACCGGATCGACGTCGCGACGTTGCGCAAGACCGGCGTCGTGGAGGTCGGCTCCACGCCCAAGTTCCTGGCCGTGACCCCCGACGGCAGGCGGCTCCTGGTCAGCAACTGGTGCTCCGGGGACGTGGCCGTCATCAATCTGGCCACGTTCAAGCCGATCGCCAGGGTCCAGGTCGGGTGGCATCCACGCGGCCTCGCCTTCGACGCAAGATCGAATACGGCCTACGTGGCGGTCTGGAACCTCGACGCCGTGGCGAAGATCGATCTTCGGACATTCAAGGTCAGCTACATCCGGAACGTCGGCGCCAACCCGCGGCACCTCGTCTCGGACCCGTCGTTCCGCTACCTGTACGTGTCGCTGAACGGCGACGGCAGGATCGCCAAGATCGACATGGCGACCGGGAAGATCGTTGCCCGGGTCCACACGGGGAAGGAGCCGCGCAGCATGGCCATCGCGGCCGACGGGCGGTCGCTCTACGTCGTGAACTACTCGTCAGGGACGGCGACCAAGGTGCGCACCCGGGACATGACCGTCCTCCAGACGGTCGCCACCAACCACCACCCCATCGGCATCACCTACGACAACGCCACGCACGAGATCTGGATCGCGTGCTACAGCGGCACGCTGCGCGTCTACCGGGACGTCTGAGGCGCTGGCGGAACGCCTGGCAGGCCTCGCCGCTCAGGCCGTTCCGGGCGCTGCGGTCGCCACCAGCCGCTCGATGAGCGGGTCGACGATGGAGCTCCCGCGCATGGCCTCGCGCCACTCCCCCGGGATCCCGTCGAGTCCCCAGTAGACGCCGGCCAGGCCGCCGCAGATGGACGCCGTGGTGTCCGTGTCGTTGCCGTAGCAGACCGCGCGCACCACGGCGTCACGGTACGAGTCGGCCGCCGCGAAGGCGTCCCAGGCCGACCACAACGAGTCGACCACGAACGTGCGGCCGGCACGACCCGTATACGCCTCGATGGCCGCCAGGGCGGTGCGGTGCTCGACGAGGTTCGATTCCCGCGCGTACACGGCACGCAGCGCCTGCGCGGCAGACGCGATGGCCTGGTCGCGCGGCACGTCCGTGAGCAGAGCCCGGCAGGCAAGCACATACAGCGCGCAGCTGACCTGCGCGAGCGGGTGGCCGTGGGTGACCCGCGACGACAGATGAGCGTGCTCGGCAAGGTCCGCGTCGGAGAGGTCTCGCTCCACGAGCGCGATCGGCAGGATCCGCATCAGCGATCCGTTTCCGTTGGCCTGCTCCTGT
Organism: Candidatus Limnocylindrales bacterium; assembly: GCA_038253685.1. Taxonomy (GTDB): domain Bacteria; phylum Chloroflexota; class Limnocylindria; order Limnocylindrales; family CSP1-4; genus JAFMJV01. The sequence continues at coordinate 10,939 of JBBSGX010000022.1, forward strand.
GCCGGGCCCGCATCCGTGGGCGTGACGCCATGGCGAAGCCGGTCCAGCGCACGGGCCGTGGTGCCGCCGATGTCAAAGCGGCCCTCGCCGTCAGGCGTGTAGGCACCTTCTGCGTCCCAACGCAGGAAGCGTTGCGCCTGGTCGGCCGGGTCGAAGCCACGCTCAAGCTCGGACTCGAGCGCAGCCAGCATCAGTGAGCCGTCGTCACTCCACGTGCCGGCTGGCTTGTTCCACGTCCCTTGCCCGCGGAAGGTGACCTCGGCCGCGTCGCGCGGATCGGTGAACTCGTAGGGCACGCCCAGTGCATCACCGACGAGGTGCCCCCAGACCGCGCCCGAGAGCCGCTGCGTGAGGTCCATCGGGGCTTTCGATCAGCCTGCGAAGATCCGCTTGAACAGGGCGCGGACCACGTCGATCTTGAGATGGTTCGTGAACCCGGCAGTCTCGGTGGCGTAGGTGCGCGGCCCGAGCACCACGCTCTTGTAGGTGTCGAAACGAGCCTCCTGCGCCAGCCCGAAGAGCGCAGGCGCGTCGGCGATGGTGAGGTCCGTTTCGATGGCGGTAAACGCTGTCGGTGCGAGCGTCGCGAGCTCGCCGATGCCCATGCCGAGCACCTTGGTCACGGCGATGGTGATGATCAACTGCTGGCGCCGAGAGCGGTCGTAGTCGGTGGTGGTGTGGCGGCTCCGGGCGAAGTCCAGGGCGTGGGCGCCGTCGAGGTGGTTGACGCCGGCGTGCAGGTGGAGACCGTTCCTGGAGATATGGGACGTGGGGTCATCGAACGGCTGCGCGAGGTTGACATCGATGCCGCCGATCTGGTCGATCAGTTTTACAACGCTCTTGAAGTGCGTCAGCGCGTAGCGGTCGATCTCGATTCCGAAGGCGTACTCGAGGGCCTTGACCGTCGACTGGTACGCACTCTTTCGGCTCCCGCTGTTGAGGTGGTATTGCTGGAAGAGCCCGTTGACCTTCGGGCTGTACGTCTGGCCCGGCCCGATCGGAACGTCGGCCGTGTCCCGCGGCAGGCTGATGAATGAGACCTTGCCGGTCGCGGGGTCGATCGTGGCAATCATGATCGTGTCGGTCCTCTCCCCGCCAAGGCCCGGCCTGGCGTCGGAGCCGAGGATCAGCATCGTGAAACGACCGTCGGTGCCTAGGAGCTGATCGAGCCCGGCGATTGGTTCTGCGGGCGTGGCACTCGGCTCCGTGGTCGGCCCGGCCGTTGGTTCAGGCGTGCCGGACGGCTCCGTCGTGGGCTCGGTGGACCTGCCGGGCCTGGGCGTCTTGCCGGGCTTGGGCGTCGTGGACGGCGGGGTGCCGGTAACACTCGCCGCGGACGTGGGAGTGGCCGCCCCGCCGCTCGCCGCCGGGCCGCTCGCCGCCGGGCTCGGGCTCAGGGTCGGGGTCGACGTCGAGCAGGCAACCACCACAAGGGCGATCGCGCCGGAGAGCAGGCCGCGGCGAAGGTCGGTCATGCGCGCTGAACTCCTGTAGGTCGTGCTTCCCCTCTTCACGGCCGACGGGATCGGGCGCCTCCTTCGGTCCTGTCCGCCAACCGGACGGCTCGGGAGAGTCTATCCGTGGCTGTCGACATGTGCCCCGTGCTCGTGGGTGCCTGCTCCGTTGCCGTGGACATGTGCCACGCGACCACCCGTCACGAGACCGTCGAGCAACCGGCGCGAAGCTTCCGCGATCTCATCGACGGCCACGTCGAACGTCTCCGTGTTGCGCGTCGACGGGGCGCGATAGCCGCTGAGCTTGCGGACGAACTGGAGGGCGGCGGCGCGCACCTCATCGTCCGTTGCCGGCTCGTCCGTCCGGCGCAGGGTCTTGATGCTTCGGCACATGCCCTAACCATAGCGGAGCGCGCGAGTAGCGCTCTTGGCGGGGGCAGACCCGGACCATGGTGTCCCTCGTCGCGGGGCGGGCATCGCCTCAACTTTGGGTTCGTGCTCCGCCGTGCTTCGTTCCGCGTGCCCTTCGCGACCAGGCTCATGGCCGGCGTGGCCCTGCTCGCCATCCTGGCCTCCGCGTCGCCGGTTTCCGCGCTGGACCCCCGCTTCGGACGCGGACCGAATGACCCAATCGCCAAGGCTCGCGCGCAGCGCGTCGCGCTCCAGGCGCAGATCGCCGCCCAGCAGGCCCACCTCGCCGACCTCGCGGCCGCCAGCGCGCAGCTCTCGACGGCGCTTGCCCAGACGACCGAGTCACTCAATGGGATCATGCTGGACCTCCGCGCGCTGCGGATCCAGGTCGACCTGACGCAGCAGCAGCTCACCGACACCGAGGCGCGACGCGACGACCTCGAGGCCCAGGTCGAGTCCATGGACTTCGGCCTCAACGTGCTGTCCGAGCAGGCAGACGAACTTTCTGCCGATCTCGACAGCCGCCGCCGCGAACTTGGCGCACGCTTGGCCGACGCTTGGCGCTCGACGACGCCGAGTCTCTGGGAACAGCTCGTCTCGGGCGGCTCGTTCATCGACGGGCTCGTGCAGCAGCAGGGCCACCTGGCCCTCAGCGCCCACGACCTCGAGCTGGCGCAGTCGATCCAGAGCGATCAGCTCATCCTCGACCAGCAGCGTCTCGAGCTCCAGCACATGCGCTACGACACGCAGCAGCTCCACACACAGGTGGCCGCCGCCGCCGAACAGATCACGGTCGAGCGCGACCAGTTGCTCGTGTCACAGGCCAAGCTCGCCGCGCTCGAGAAACAGACCGCCGATCTGCAGGCCAGGCAGGCAGCCCAGTACGCACAGGTTCTCCAGAACAAGGCGCGCGTCGCAGCGATCCTGAAGCAGCAGCAGGCCACCGACGTGGCCCTCGGCATGCATATCTCCGTGCTCCTCCAGAAGGAGCGTCACGCCGGCCGGCTGCCGTCGGCCTTCAACGGCACGATGCGCTGGCCGATCATCGCGCCGATCTCGCAGGAGTTCGGCTGCACCGCGTTCATCCTCGAGCCGCCGTATCTCACCTGCCCGCACTTCCATCGCGGCATCGACATCGTCGGCCCGCCCGGTGCGCCGATCGTTGCCGCAGGCGACGGTGTCGTGCTCTACGTGGGTTGGGAGCGTGGCGTCCCCCAGAAGGACGCGGCCTACTACGTGATGATCGCGCACTCGCCGACGTTGGTCAGCATCTACGCCCACCTGCAGGCGCGCACCCCGCATCGTATCGTCCAGGGGGCCCTGGTGAAGTCGGGCCAACTCATCGGGTTCGAGGGGGACACAGGCAACAGCACCGGTGCGCACCTGCACTGGGCCGTTCAGCTGGACGGCGAGCCCGTCAACCCGCGGTACTTCCTCTAGTCGCAGGTCGATCACCTTCGGGGAGCAGCAGCTCTCCGTCCGGGACACGCGGCTCCCCGGTGCGTCCCGGGGCATTCTCCTCGCCCCGCTCTGCCATGACTTCCGGGGTTGGTCGAACCTTGTCGAGCCACGTGTCGAAGAGCGAGGCGATCACCGCCAGGACGGGCACGCCGAAGATGGCGCCGAACGTCCCTGCCAGCTGCGCACCGATGAACACCGCCGCCAGCACGAGGACCGGGTTGAGGCCGACCGCATTCCCCATCACGCGTGGGGTGACGAGGTTCTGGATCACGAGCAGCAGCACCACCAGGCTGATCGTCACCGGCACGATGGCCTGGGGCTGGAAGATCAGGGTGATGAGCAGCAGCGGGATCCACGACACCAGCTGGCCGAAGTACGGCACGCTCTGGAGCGCGGTCGCAACCACCAGGATGAGCGCCGCGAAGGGCACGCCGAAGACCAGCGCCAGGAGTCCCTCGAGCAGGCCGTACAGCGTGGCGAGGCTGAACTGGCCGCGGATGAACCCACCGAAGGAGCGGCTGGTGGCCTCCACGAACTCGTCGTACAGGTCGCGCTGTTCGGCGGGCACGAGGCGATGGGCGAACATGAGAAATCGGCCCTTGTTTGCGACGAACACGACGGCGATGAAGATGATCGCGCTCCCCACGCTGAAGAGCTGCAGGCCGCTGTTGAGCGCGGCCGCAAGCAGCGCGCTTGCGTTCGCGCTGAACTGCTGCACCACGTCGGACGCGGCCCTGGTCAGGTTGATCTGGAAGCCGAGCGTGTCGAGCTGGGTCTGGATGGGGGCCAGCAGCTTTCCGATCGCGTCATCGATCGTTGGGGCCGTGCCGATGATGTCCCTGAGCGAGCTGACCACGGACGAGGCGATGCCCGCCAGCAGGGCGATTGCGACCACCACCGTGACGACGAAGACGAGCCCGGCCGCGACGCCACGCGGCAGGAATGGAAGCCGGGTGACGATCCGCGACACGACCGGGTCGATCAGGAACGCCAGCAGCCACGCCAGGAAGAACATGACCAGGACGCTGGAAAACTCGTTGACGATGTTCGCGAGCAGGAACACTGCGATGCCGATGGTGATGATCGGCATGGGCAGGATGGTCCAGCGCAACGCCGACCGCTCCCGATCGGAGAGCGTCACGTTCATCCGGTCACGGTAGCAGGGCGACCAAGCCGCAGATCGCACGCAGGGAACCCGGTGGCCTCCCGGACCGTCGACGTGCATCGGTGGCCCGCCCCGGGCCGCTCGCACGGAGCATCAACCATGCGAAGCATCCTGGCTGCCCTGGCGGCCGCTGCGGCGGCGCTCGCGGCCCTTGCCACCCCCGTCCTCGGCTGCGGAGGCCTGATCGGCCCCAACGGCGCGGTGAACCTCCTGCGGACCAGCACGCTCGCCGGCTATCACGCAGGCGTCGAGCACTACGTGACCGAGTTCCAGTTCGCGGGCGGCGGGGGTGCGTTCGGCTCGTTGACCCCACTTCCCGGCGTGCCCACGAGCGTGGAGCGCGGCGGCGACTGGACGCTCCAGCGCCTCGTGATCGAGACAACTCCCCTGCGCCTTTCTGCGGCCGTGCCCGCCGCGGCCAGCGCGGCTCCGGCCGAGGAGCTGATGAAGGTCCGCATCGATGCCCTCGACATCACGGTGCTCAAGGGCGGCGCCGACGAGGTCGGCCTGTGGGCCGAACAGCACGGCTTCCGACTGCCGCCTGATGCGCCGGAGGTGCTCGATTTCTACGCGAGCCGCAGTCCCATCTTCCTCGCCGCCGTGTTCGACGCCGACGCCGCCCAGGCGCGCGGACAGGCCATCGGCGACGGCACGCCGGTGCACATCACCATCCCCACGCCGAACCCGTGGGTGCCGCTGCGCATCCTGACCCTCGGCAAGACCGGTACCGAGCAGATCGACGCCGAGGTCTACCTGCTCACCGACCGACGGCCCGCACTCCTGCCAAACCCCCTCGGCGAGAACGGCCTCGGACTCGAGTACGACCAGGCGGCGTCGGACTCGCTCCTCTCCGACCTCCGCTCCGACAAGGGCATGGGCTGGGTGCCCAACAGCGCCTGGCTCACGAAGCTTGGCATCGGTGCGCAGGCCTCGAACCTGCGCTATGACCTGGCGATCGACGCGAGTGGCCAGGGAACGCCGTCCCGGGTGGCCGCCGGGCTCGAGCCGCTCGCCCCGGCCGGGCCGGCGGTCGATCCCATGCTCGTCCTCTTCGTGGTGCTCACAATGGGGATGGTCCTCCTCGGCCGGGCCACGTTCCTCCAATGAGCGGCGTTCGCCGACGGTTCACGGCCGGTGTGGCGCTCGTCGGCGTGTTCATCGTGACGGGCGGCGTGGCGGTTGCCGCGCCGCCCACCGCCACGATCGAGATCGACATCCACTGGTCGCACTACGAGCCCACGGTCGTCCACGCGCGCGCCGGGCAGACCATCATGTTCGTGCTGCGCAACAACGATCCTATCGACCACGAGTGGATCCTCGGCGACGCAGGCGTGCAGGCGCGGCATCGCACCGGCACGGAGCTCAGCCACGGCGCCAGGCCGACCGAGCTGACCATCCCCGCTGGGACCGAGGTGCGCACAACCATCGCCTTCGGGGCCCCGACCACGCTGCAGTACATCTGTCACCTGCCGCAACATGAGGCGTACGGGATGGTGGGGACCCTGGTCGTCGACGGGTCCTGAGCGCCTGTCGACCGACGGCGGGCTCAGTCCAGCAAGCGGCCCCCGACCTCCCGGAGCCGGCCCTCGAGGAAGCGCCGCTCAGTCGGATTCGTAGCGGTGTCGAGCGCACGACGGTAGGCTTCGGCCGCCTCGCCGTTGCGACCCAGCCGCCGCAGCAGGTCCGCCCGGGCGGAGTGATAGAGGTGGTAGCCATCCAGGACGCCGTCGGGCAGCAGGTCATCCATCAGGGCGAGCCCGGCCGCCGGCCCGTCGCGCATCGCCACGGCGGCCGCGCGGTTGAGCTCCACCACTGGAGAAGGCCGCATGCGCAGCAGCGCGTCATACAGAACGCAGATCTGCGGCCAGTCCGTCGCGGCAGGCGTGAGAGCGCTGGCGTGCACCGCGGCGATCGCCGCCTGGAGCTGGTACGGGCCGGGCCGCCGGAGCTGCATCGCGCCAGCCAGCACCCGCTCGCCTTCCGAGATGCGCGCACGATCCCACCGGCCTCGATCCTGATCCTCGAGCAGCACCAGGTCCCCGGCGTCGTTCACCCGCCCCTCGCGGCGCGCGTCGTGGAGCAGCATCAGCGCGTAGAGACCGAGTGCTTCGGGCTCGGCGGGCATCAGCTCGGCCATCAGGCGTCCGAGCCGGATCGCCTCGTCGCAGAGCTCGCGCCGCACGAGGCTCTGGTCGCTGGTCGCGGCATATCCCTCGTTGAAGACCAGGTAGACCACGGCGAGCACGGAGTCCAGGCGCTCGGCCAGCAGGTGCGCCGGTGGGACGCGGTACGGGATGCCCGCATCGCGGATCTTGCGCTTGGCACGCACCAGTCGTTGTGCAAGGGTCGGCTCCGGCAGCAGGAAGGCGCGGGCGATCTCGGGCGTCGTCAGGCCACCCAGGGTCCGCAGCGTCAATGCGACGCGCGCCTCGGGGGCAAGCGCCGGATGGCAGCAGGTGAAGATGAGTCGCAGACGGTCGTCCACGATGCCCGACTCACCACCCGACTCTCGCTCGGCGCTCACCGCCTCGCCTGGCCCGGCATCGAGCTCGACGAGCTGGCGCAGGAGGCCTTCCTTGTCGGAAAGGACGCGTGCCCGCCGGAGGCGGTCGATGGCCTTGTTGCGGGCCGTCGTGACGATCCAGCCACCCGGGTTCGGCGGGATGCCGTGCTCCGGCCATCGCTCGAGCGCGACCACGAAGGCATCCTGGACGGCTTCCTCCGCAAGGTCGAAGTCGCCGAGCACGCGGATGAGCCCCGCGACCGCGCGGCCCTGTTCGTCACGGAACACACGCTCGACGGCATCGACGGCCGCCTCAGGGTCGCTCAAGCCCTACCCTCAGTCGGCATCAGGCGGGTGGTTCGTCGGTGTGTCGTTCATCGGTCGTCGCCCTTCGTGCTCTCGCAGTTGGTCGCCCCATCACCATAGCGACGAACGCGAGCGGTGCGAATCGACCCGAGCGCCTCCGATCGGCTGACCGATCAGCTGCGCCTCGAAGGACGGCGGGACGACCCGCGGGGCTCGGCCTCGTGACCCAGATCGATCGGTTGGCCGATCGTTTGCCTATTTGTCGCGTTCGGCGGCTCCGGCGAGGGCCGCCTGCGCGGCTGCCAGGCGTGCCACCGGCACGCGGAAGGGCGAGCAGCTCACATAGTCGAGCCCGATCTCGTCGCAGAACGCGATCGAGGCCGGGTCACCCCCATGCTCGCCGCAGATGCCGATCTTGAGGCCTGGGCGGGCGGCCCGGCCCTTCTCGACGGCCATGCGCATGAGCTGGCCGACCCCCACCGTGTCGAGCGTCTGGAAAGGGTTCGCCGGGAGGATCTTGCGCTCGACATAGGCCAGCAGGAAGCCGCCCTCGGCATCGTCACGGCTGTAGCCGAAGGCCATCTGCGTCAGGTCGTTGGTGCCGAAACTGAAGAACTCGGCGTGGGGAGCGATCTCGTCCGCCGTCAGGGCGCCGCGGGGCACCTCGATCATGGTGCCGAACTTGTAGTCCACCTCGATGCCTGCCGCGTCCTGCACCTTGCGCGCCTCGGCCTCGAGGATCTCCCGCGTGACCTTGAGCTCGTTCACGTGGCCGACGAGCGGGATCATGATCTCGGCATGCGGGTCGCCGCCCGCCTTGCGCACCGCGATGGCCGCATTGAGGATGGCGCGGGTCTGGATCTTCACGAAGTCCGGGATCATCAGGCCGAGCCGGCAGCCGCGCAGCCCAAGCATGGGGTTCTGCTCGCGAAGGCTCTCGACGGCGCGCAGCATCGCGCGTGCCTTGGCGTAACCCGGGTCGGCCTCGGGCACTCCCTTCACCTGGGCCGTGACCGTCTCGATGATGAGCTCCGTGTGGTTCGGCAGGAACTCGTGGAGCGGCGGGTCGATGAGGCGGATGACGACCGGCAGGCCGCTCATGGCCTGCAGGATCCCCTCGAAGTCGCCCTGCTGGAGCTTCTCCAGCTTGGCCATCGCCTCGTCGAAGCGCGCAACGGCGCCGCTCTCGTCGGCGCTGAGCGTCTCGCCGGCATCGCGGCGCTCCTTGGCTCGCGTCGCCTGGAACGCGACGAGGATCGCGTCGCGGACGATGTCCAGGCGCTCTCCCTCGCGGAACATGTGCTCCGTGCGGCACAGGCCGATGCCCTGCGCGCCGTAGCTGCGTGCCAGGGCGGCCTCTTCCGGCTTGTCGGCATTGGTCCAGACCTGGAGGCGGCGCACCTTGTCCGCCCAGCCCAGGATCCGCTGCAGCCCGGCCTGCTCATCGAAGCGCACCTCGACCGTGGGGAGTGCCCCGAGGTAGACCTCGCCGGTCGTGCCGTCGAGGCTGATCCACTCTCCTTCGGAGAAGCCGAGGCCGTTGACCCTGGCCGAGCGGGTCCCGTAGTCGATGACGAGCGCCGCGCAGCCCGCCACGCAGGGCTTGCCGATCTGCCGTGCGACCACCGCCGCGTGACTCGTCGCCCCGCCCCGCGCGGTCAACACACCCTGCGCCGCAGCCATGCCGTGGAAGTCGTCGGGTGACGTCTCGATGCGCACCAGCACGACCTTCTGGCCCTTGCCCGCCAGCTCGAAGGCGCGATCGGCGTCGAACACCGCCTGGCCGACGGCTGCTCCCGGCGAGGCGTTGAGGCCGGCGGTGAGCTTCGTGGCCTTGGCCTTGGCGTTCTGGTCGAACTGATCGCGCAGCAGCTGGTCGACCTGGGCGGGCTCGATCCGCGCCAGCGCCTCCCGCTCCGTGAGGATGCCGGCGTCCACCATGTCGGCTGCGATCTTCACCGCGGCCGCGGCGGTGCGCTTGGCTGAGCGCGTCTGGAGCATGTAGAGGCGCCCGCGCTCGATCGTGAACTCGAGGTCCTGGACGTCGCGGTAGTGGCGCTCGAGGCTGTCCGCGATGCGCAGGAACTCGGCGTAGGCCTGCGGCAGGTCGCGCTCCATCTGGCTGATCGGCTGCGGCGTCCGGATGCCCGCGACCACGTCCTCGCCCTGGGCGTTGGTGAGGTATTCACCGTAGAGCACCTTCTCCCCGGTGTTGGGGTCGCGGGTGAAGGCCACGCCGGTGCCGGAGTCGTCGCCCATGTTGCCGAAGACCATGGTCACGACGTTGACCGCGGTGCCCAGGTCGTGGGGGATCTTGTTGTACTCGCGGTAATCCCGGGCGCGCTTGCCGAACCACGACGCGAAGACCGCCTTGATCGCGAGGTCCAGCTGCTCCTGGGGATCCGAGGGGAACTCGCGCGCGGTGTCCTCGCGCACGATCCCCCTGAAGGCCTCGGCCACTTCGCGCAGCGCGGCGGCATCGAGGTCCGTGTCCTGCTTCGCGCCCCGTGTCTCCTTGGCGGCATCCAATGCGTGGTCGAAGCGCGCCGGATCGATGCCCATGACGATGCGCCCGAACATCTGGATGAAGCGCCGGTACGCATCCCAGCCGAAACGCTCGTTGCCGGTCAGCGAGATCAGCCCCTGGAGCGTCTCCTGGTTGAGGCCCAGGTTGAGTACCGTGTCCATCATCCCGGGCATGGAGAACTTGGCACCCGAACGCACGCTCACGAGCAGCGGATTGGCCACGCTGCCGAAGCCCTTGCCGGTCTCGGTCTCGACCTCCTTGACCGCCGCAAGGACGTCGTCCCAGAGCCCGTCCGGCAGTTTCTCGCCGGCCGCGAAGTAGTCGTTGCAGGCGACCGTCGTGATCGTGAACCCCGGGGGAACCGGCAGGCCGGCGTTGGTCATCTCGGCCAGTCCCGCGCCTTTCCCGCCGAGGAGGTCGCGCATGCTCGCGTCGCCCTCCGCGCGGCCGCCACCAAAGGCGTAGATGTAACGCTTGCCGGCCCGATGGGCGCGCTCGACGGTCGTGGCGGTCTGCGACATCGACGGGAACCTCAAAGATGCGACGGCTGGGCGGGTGCTCAGAACCACCTGGCGATCCTCGTGAACGCCCCCGATTGTACCCGCGCAGGCTCGATCGTCCGGCAGGTGGCGGCACGGCCTGACTCGTGACCTGGCCGCAGCGCGCATGCTGCGCGCGACGAGCAGCGGCGCGTTGTCGCGCGCAGATGGCAAGGAGGATCGAGGGTGTACGAGGGTTTCTCTCAGCTGATGATCTCGCGTCGGGCCTTCCTCCGGCGCCTCTGGCTGCATTTCCTGGTGGCGGTCGGAATCATGGGTGCCTCGCTCGCATTCGGCATGTTGGGCTACATGCTCCTGGCCGGGCTCTCCATGGTCGACGCC
>JBBSGX010000023.1:0-20905 GCA_038253685.1 Candidatus Limnocylindrales bacterium
CCCTGAAGCGCGAGGACTCCGATCCTCATGGCCTGCTCGCGTGGCGCTGCCGACGTCCCGTCATCGGACGCCCGTCCCGACCGCCCTGGACCTCTGCCTACCAGCCCCGGACCGCCAGCCGCTCCCCGGTCGGGATCGCTTCGAGTGCGATGCCGCGCATCGGCGCTCCGAGGCCCTTGGAGACTTCCGCGATGATCTTGGGATCATCGAAATGAGTGGTCGCCTGCACGATCGCGCGGGCCGTTCGCTCTGGGTCCTCGGACTTGAAGATGCCGGACCCGACGAAGACACCCTCGGCGCCCAGCTGCATGGCGAGAGCGGCGTCGGACGGGGTGGCGATGCCGCCGGCCACGAAGTTGACAACCGGCAGCTTTCCGCTCTCTGCGACCTCGTTGACGAGCTCGATCGGGGCCTGGAGCTCCTTGGCAGCGACGAACAGCTCGTCGGGACGCTTGCCCTGGAGCTCGCGGATGCCCGACTGGAGCGCGCGGATGTGGCGCACCGCCTCCACGATATTGCCCGTGCCGGCCTCGCCCTTGGTACGAATCATCGCGGCGCCTTCGGCGATGCGGCGGAGGGCCTCGCCGAGATCCCGGCAGCCGCACACGAAGGGCACCTTGAACTTGTGCTTGTCGATATGGTTGACCTCGTCGGCCGGGGTCAGCACCTCGGACTCGTCGATGTAGTCGACTCCGAGAGCCTCGAGGACCTGCGCCTCCACGAAGTGCCCGATGCGCGCCTTGGCCATCACCGGGATGGTCACGGCGTTCATGATCCCTTCGATCATCGAGGGATCGCTCATGCGGGCTACGCCGCCAGCGGCACGAATGTCGGCCGGCACACGCTCGAGCGCCATCACTGCGACAGCTCCCGCGTCCTCCGCGGTCTTGGCCTGGTCAGGTGTGACGACGTCCATGATGACGCCGCCCTTGAGCATTTGGGCCAGGCCCTTCTTGGTAACCCATGTGGATGTCTCGACGCTCACGTCGGTGGGACCTCTGGTCGAACTGCGTGGCACCCGCCGATTCACTCGGCAGCGGGGTCCTCGCCCGCACGGAGGAATCGGTCACCACGCCAGCCGCGATTATCGCACGGGGCAGCGCAGCGCCCGCTCGGCGGCGGGTGGAAGGCCCAGGTGGAGGCGCCCCTCGATGACCCCTCCCGTGGGTCGCGATCGGTAGACGTGCTCCTGGACCGCGCGGGACCGCAATCGCGCGCTGAACTCGCCGTCACGGAGGTCTGGGATTGGTTCGACGATGTCGGGGCAGCCTTCCGAAGCTGGGACGGCAAGCTGGCGCGCGTCGAACGCCAGGCAATCGCAAGGCTCGCACCAAGCGACGGCGATCCCGCGATACCCCTGGTCTCGGGCTGCCCGGTGGTCCGGGCCACACTTCGAAACCGCGGTCTCGTGGACGGCCACCGATCGCTGTTTGCGGAGCGATTTCCTGGCTCCGCCCGCGCCTGGGTGCGATGCCTTGAGGATGCATCCGAGTCCATGCCGGGAGAGGCCGGCCTCCTCTGGATCTCGGTCGGTGGCCAGCGGCTCAGGGCATGGCGGCCGAATCCACTGCGGCCGCGTGAGTGGCGAGCGGCTCACCGCCCCGATCGTTGCCTACGCCTGGCCCGTCAACCAGAGCGCGACGTGTACCGGCACCCCAGCGCGCGATCCGGTGACCGGCACTCTTGCTGCCGGCGAGATGGACTACCTCTTTCTCTTTTCTTCGGACAAGACTTCGCTCAAGTCCATCTTCGTGCCGCAGCTGCACTGAGGGCGTCCGTCGTCTCAGGAATCGCCGGGAATAAGCCATCCGTACTAGCTGCGGGAGGCCCCTCCGGATGCTAGGGTTCGGCCAATGCGGGAACGCGAGCGCTTGACCCGGGACCCCATCAATCTCCAGCACGAACTTGAACGCGCCGTCGAACGCAATGAATTCGGCCTGGAGTACCAACCGATCATCGACCTCCAGAGCGGCGCAATTGCCGCGGTGGAGGCACTGTTGCGTTGGCGCCACCCCCTGCTCGGCACCATCGCGCCAGCCGACTATCTGCCCCTCGCCGAAGAGACGGGCCTCATCATCCCGATCGGTGAGCGCGTCCTGGATGCCGCAACCCGGCAGCTGCGCACCTGGCACCTCGGCTTTGCCCGCATGCAGTCGCTGGCAGTCAACGTCAACGTGGCTCCGCAGCAGCTCGCTTCGCCCGGATTCGCCGAGCTGATCGACCGGACGCTCCAGGCCGCCGAGCTCTCGCCAATGTCGCTCACGCTCGAGCTCTCGGCCGGATCAGGCGCATACGTCGAGATGGCGATGGCCATCCGCGACCAGGGCGTCAACCTCGCGATCGAGGACTTCGGGGTCGGTGCGTCGCTCGACGACGTGCGCAAGCTGCCCGTCAACGCGGTGAAGCTCCACCCGAGCTTCGTTGCGCTCGCGGCCGGTCCGCCGGAGGACGTCGTCTTCGTCGAGTCGCTGCTCTCCGTGGCACGCTCGCGGAGCCTGACCACGACCGGCAAGGGCGTCGAGACCCGGGACCAGGCGCGCCGCCTCGCCTCGCTTGGCTGCAACCTCGGTCAGGGCTATCTGTACAGCAAGCCGCTCGGGCCGGAGGGAATCGGCACGTTGCTGGCACGCGGTCGCCTGAGCTTCGGGAGCGTCGTTCGCCCGATGCGCTGAGCGCCGCGCCCGTTCCAGCCCTGTTCTGTCACCGTCACCGGGCACGAGAGGGACCGCGCAATCCACGCCAAGAGGGAATCGGGCGCCAATTCGTCGCGTAGCCGTCGCACCGGTCGCTTCGCCATGGGCGAGCACGGTCGGCGCCTGTTTGGCACGGCGGCTGGAACGCTGGTTGTCGCCGTGCTCGGCACAGCCTTCCTGGTGCAGGCCGGCACCGCCTCCATCCATCACCCTGAACCCGAGCCGCGGTCGTGGCGGCACGCACGTGACGGTCGACGGCAGCGCCTTTCCCAGCGCCAACACCATCCTCGTCTACTGGGCATGGACGGATCCAACTCCGGGGCACAAGCAGATCGTGACCTCCGGCCGGTCCAACGGGTCCGGCGCATTCTCCTTCTCGTTCGTGGTCCCCCGCGGAGAAGGCCGGTTCGGATCCAACACGGTGCGCGCCTGCGTTCCCGCCCTCGGAGCCGGACCGCCGGCATGTCCCACGGACAACAGCACGGCATTCGCGGACGCGATCTTCACCATCCCGAAGTCGCACATGACCGTGAGCCCCGCTCACGGCCGGCCGGGTATGGGGTCCGTCGCGAACGGTTTCGACTACTTCCCCGTCAGCCCCTTCCAGCTCACCTGGGACCCTGCCGGCTCGGCGAAGCCCCTGGGAAACAGTCGAACAGACAGCGCCGGCCGCGCCACGCTGCCGTTCACGGTTCCACCGGGGGTCGGGCCCGGCAAGTACACGATCCGGGGCTGCACGCTCTTCCGTGGCAGTTGCGCGAACAACGACGACCACACTACGACGCTCGTCGTCACGAGCTCAACGCTCGCCGTCGACCCGAACCATGGCATGGCCGGCGACAAGATCGCCACGTCCGGCAAGAACTACTGGCCGCGCTGCCCGCTGCAGCTGTTCCTGGGCCCGGCCAGCGATCCGACCCGGATCGAGCTGTCGCCTGACGTCAGCAAGACGACCAATTCGAGCGGCGCATTCGCCTACACCGTCCACGTCCCCGACGTACCAGCCGGCACGTACCAGATCACTGCGCGTACCAACCGCCTCAACACCGACACCTGCCCCGTTGGCGACGTCGTCCATCACGGCTTCATCGTGGTTGCCACCCCCACGCCGACGCCGACGCCGACTCCGACACCCGCACCCACCCCGACTCGGACGCCGAAGCCGACCCCGACTCCGACTGCCAGGCCCACAGACACATCGCGTCCCACCCAGACGCCCGATCACACGGCGGCGCCGACCCCCACCGGGCAGCCGACGAAGCCTCCGGCCACGGGCAAGCCCACCGAGAAGCCGGCCGAATCGCCTACGCCCGTCCCTTCCGAGACAGCATCCCCGCCGATCGAGTCGGCGTCGCCCTCGCCCGAGCTGACGGCACCCTCGACAGTTCTGCCGTCTACGGCGCCTCCTCCCACCGAGACGGCACCGCCGGCCACCCCGACGCCACCTCCGTCCACTCCGGCGGCAGTGTCAACCGCGGCCCCGTCCACGGCCCCGATCCCACCCCCGGTCCGCTCCGGTACCTGGCCCGATAGCGTCAGGGGCCCGGCGGACGTAGCCGTCGACCCGGGCGTTGCGGGCGGCGGACTGCTCCTGTCGCTCTGATCGCGCTGCTCGTGCCCTTTCCCGGGACGCTCTTCAACAAGACGGTCGAGGCCAACCAGGAAGAGATCACCGGCTGGTTCGAGAACCTGAAACGCCGGTGGCGGGGGCTTGTCGGGCTGGTCGCGGTGGGTCCGATGGGTGGCGCGGTTGATCGCGTGGGTCGAAGCCTCGGCGGGGGTCTCCTCGGTGTCTGGGTCTTCCTGGGGCTGAGCGCCCTGGTCTACGGATTCCTCAACCCTGGCTTCGGGCTTGACGCCCAGTCACTCGCGATGTTCCTTGGCCTCCTCATTGGCCTCGCCTTCATCACCGCCGCGTTTGACCTCCCGCTGCGCGTGTACCACCGTACCAGGACCGGCGAGCTCGGCAGATTGCGTGCGCTGTGGTGGACGCTGGCCGTGGCGGTCGTGTGTGTGCTCGTCTCACGGCTCATCGGGTTCCAGCCGGGATACCTCTACGGCCTCGTGGTGACGATCGCGTTCACGTCGGTGATCAGCGTTCGCCAGGAGGGCATCGGCGTGTGGCTGGCGTCCGCCTGGCTGCTCGGGCTGAGCGTCGGCGCCTGGGTGCTGCTCGCGGTGACGCGGTCCGTCGGTGGCGATCCGTGGGTGTTGCTCGTGCTCCAGACATCGTTGGCGACGTTCTTCGTGGCAGGCATCGAGGCCCTGGCGATCGGGCTGCTGCCGATGCGCTTCCTGCCCGGCCACCCCCTTTTCTAGTGGAATCGGCTGGCGTGGTTCCCCATCTTCGCGGCCGCGGTCTTCGCCTACGTGATGGTGCTGGTCGATCCCGCCAACGGCTATTTCTCGACCGGCAGTTCGACGCCCTCGATCATCGGCATCGCGTTCCTGGTTACCTTCGGGGTCATCTCGGTCGGCACCTGGGCGTATTTCCGCTACAGGCCGCAGCGCGCCGAGGAAACGGAGCCCGACGGGCCCGGCGAGGAGATCGAGGCGATGGAAGGCGGGCCCGAGACCGAGGCCTGAGCCTACGGCCCGAGGTCCTGGCACGGGCTGCCGCCTATCATCGGGCGCGATGGCCATCCTCAAGACCCGCGTTGATCCGCACAGCGATGAGGCTGGCGCCAATGCCGCCGCGATGCGCGCCCTCGTGGCGGAGCTTCGGGAGCGGACCCATGCGCTGAGCGAGCGTGGCGCTGCCGGAGACGAGCGCTCCGTCGCGCGTCACCGCGAGCGCGGCAAGCTGCCCGTTCGGGAGCGCGTTTCGCGGCTGCTCGACCCGGGCTCCGCGTTCCTGGAGCTGAGCCCGCTGGCCGCCAATGGCCTGTACGACGACGAGGCGCCGGGCGCCGGGATCGTGACGGGTATCGGGCGTGTCAGCGGCGTGGAGTGCGTCATCGTCGCCAACGACGCGACCGTCAAGGGCGGCACCTACTACCCGATGACCGTGAAGAAGCACCTCCGTGCGCAGGAGATCGCCTTGGCCGACCGGCTGCCGTGCATCTACCTGGTCGACTCGGGCGGCGCCTTCCTGCCGCTCCAGGACGAGGTCTTTCCTGACCGCGACCACTTCGGGCGGATCTTCTACAACCAGGCACAGATGTCCGCGCGCGGCATCCCGCAGGTGGCGCTGGTGATGGGCTCCTGCACGGCCGGAGGCGCGTACGTGCCGGCCATGAGCGACGAGACCGTGATCGTGCGCGGAACGGGCACGATCTTCCTCGGTGGTCCGCCGCTCGTGAAGGCGGCAACCGGTGAAGACGTCACAGCCGAGGAGCTCGGCGGATCCGCGGTGCATGCCCGCATCAGCGGCCTCGCCGACCACGAAGCGCTCGACGACGACCACGCGCTGGCGCTCGGGCGCGAGATCGTCGCGAGCCTGGCCTGGCGGAAGCCCGAACCGCCCTGGCTACGTGGTGCTGTCTGCCCGCCGTTGGTTGGCACACCTGATGCTGACGACGAGGGCGACGATCCAACCGGCATCTACAGCGCCGTGCCGTCGGACCTGCGGCGCGGCTACGACGCCCGCGAGGTCATCGCCCGGCTGGTTGACGGCTCGGAGTTCCACGAATTCAAGGCGGCCTACGGCGAGACGCTGGTATGTGGCTTCGGACACATCGACGGCTATCCCGTCGGGATCCTCGCCAACAACGGCGTGCTCTTCAGCCAGAGCGCGCTAAAGGGCGCCCATTTCATCGAGCTGGCGTGCGAGCGGAAGATCCCGCTGGTGTTCCTCCAGAACATCACCGGCTTCATGGTCGGTCGCGAGTACGAGGCAGGCGGAATCGCCAAGGACGGCGCGAAGCTGGTGACCGCCGTCTCATGCGCGGCGGTTCCCAAGTTCACGGTGATCACCGGTGGCTCGTTCGGTGCCGGCAACTACGGCATGGCAGGACGCGCCTACGGTGCCCGCGGTCTCTGGATGTGGCCGAATGCCCGGATCAGCGTGATGGGCGGCCAGCAGGCGGCCACCGTGCTCTCCACGGTTCGCGGCGAATGGAAGTCCCCGGAGGAGCGCGCGGCGTTCGAGGCTCCGATCCTGGAGAAGTACGAGCGCGAGGGCAATCCCTACTATTCCACGGCGCGCCTCTGGGACGACGGCGTCATCGACCCCGCCCAGACGCGCGACGTCCTCGCGCTGGCCATCAGCGCGGCGCTCAACGCCCCGATCGAGGAGACGAAGTTCGGCGTCTTCCGGATGTAGCCGGGCCGCTCAGCGCGGGTTACATCGGTCTGCCACGACTGTTATCATCCGGCCGTGATCCGAACCCAGGTTTCGCTGACACACGAGCAGATGGCTGCGCTGAAGCGTGAGGCACGAATGCGCGGTGTGTCGATTGCCGCCATCGTGAGGAAGGCCGTCGATGCCGAACTTCAGGGGAACGATCGCGAGGCGCGCATCCGGCAGGCGATCGACGTCATGGGCAAGTACAGCTCGGGCCGATCGGACATCGGCGAGAACCACGATCTCTTTCTCGATCCCGACTACGAACCTTGAAGGCGCTGGTCGACACCTCCGCCTTCTACGCTGCCCTCGACCGCGTGGACGCCAATCACGCGGCGGCGAACGACGAATTCATCGCGTCCATTCGGCGGGGCGATCGCCTGTACACGCATAACTACGTCGTCAGCGAGGCCTGCGCCCTGGTTCAGCGACGCCTCGGGGCCGACGCTGCGGCTGACCTGCTGGCCCGACTCGTTCCGCTCACGGAGATCGTCTGGATCGGGCCCGCGATCCATGACGCCGCGGTGGCCGCCTTCATCGCCGCCGGATCGCGAGCCGTGTCACTCGTCGACCGGGTCAGCTTCGAGGTGATGCGACGAGAGGGTGTTGATGCCGCCTTCGCGTTCGACGCGGACTTCGTTCGCTCCGGCTTTCGGACTGTGCCGTGAGCACCACCGGCCGGGTGATCCAGGTCAGCGTCTCCCAGGGCGGCGTGCCCAAGCTGCCCGTCCAGCGTGCCTGGGTGGGTCCCCTCGGCCTCGAGGGTGACGCGCACCGCGAGGACACGGTGCACGGCGGCCCATTCCGCGCCGTGTGCCTCTTCAGCATCGAGGCCATCGAGCGGCTCCAGGCGGAGGGGCATCCGGTCGAACCGGGCAGCGTCGGGGAGAACCTGACCACATTCGGCGTCGAATGGTCGACCCTGCCGACGGGCACCCGCGCCCGGATCGGCGAGGAGCTCCTGATCGAGCTGCTTGCGCCGGCCATGCCCTGTGACACGCAGCGGCCGAACTTCCTGCGCGGCCAGATCAACCGGATCTCATCGATGCTGCATCCGACCGACAGCCGAATGTATGCGCGCGTGCTCAGCGAAGGCGAAGTCAGGCCGGGCGATTCGATCGAGGTGCTGCCGCCAGATCCGGAGTCGGACATCGAGGCGCAGCTGCGGCTGTTCCGCGTTGACGCGATCGAGCGCTGGTCCGACCTGCGGATGTGGCGGGCCGCCCACGCGGGCGGAATCGACCTCGCGATCGTCGACGACGGCGAGCTGGCGATGGCCGCGCGCCCGGGCGCTAACGACGACCATTACAGCCATGCGGACGGCCTGCGGACGCTCCCGCACCTGTTGCCCCGGGTCCTGGATCACTTCCGTGCCAACCGGGCGGTCGGCTGGCTCGGCAGTCCCCTCGAGCCGTGGCCTGACGCCGCTCCCGATTTCAGGCTCACGATCGCGATGGCGGATTCTCACGACGTGCCCGAGGTTGCGCCACCACCCGGGATCAGTCTCAGGGCCCTCAGGGAGGCCGAGGCGGAGACCTGGCTGGCCGTCATCCGACCGATCGCAGACGAGATCTCGTTCCGCATGCGCACCTGGGAAGCCGCCACTCCAGCGCTCCTGGCGAACCGGGATGTGCACGTGTTCGTGGCGGAGATCGACGGTCGCCCCGTCGGCTGCGGAGCGCTGTACGTTTACAAAAAGGTCGGGTTGTTGCGCACCGGCATCGTGCAACCGGAGGTGCGGGATCGCGGCCTCCAGCGGGCACTGATCGCGGCGCGCGCCCGGCTCGCGGCGGAGCTCGGCTGCGACCTGCTGACCTCGCAGGCCCCGCCGGACAGTGCTTCGGAGCGCAACCTGCTGCGGATGGGATTCCACCGGGTGGCGACGAAGAACGTGTATCGCTTCGACCCGGCCGACGATCCGGTCCCGGAGCTCACGGAGCGACGCAGGTGACAGGCGCCCTCCGCCTCGAGCGGAGCGGGCTGCGCAGCGAGGTTGCGCGGGTTTACCTGGCGCGCCCGGAAGTCCACAACGCCTTCGACGCGTCGCTCATCGATGAGCTGCGGCGCACCTTTGCGGCGCTAGCCCGCGAAGAGCCGACCGCGTTGCGCGTCGTGATCCTGGCCGGCGACGGCCCGAGCTTCTGCGCGGGTGCCGACGTCGGCTGGATGCGGGCGAGCCTTGGCCTCGACCGTGAGGGCAGCGAGCAGGACGCCATGGCCATGGCCCACATGTTCGACACGATCGACACCTGCCCGGTGCCGGTGATCGCCCGGGTCCAGGGGGCGGCGCTCGGCGGCGGCATGGGTCTCTGCGCGGTGAGCGATCTCGTGATCGCAGAAGCGGGAGCACGCTTCGGGTTCACGGAGACGCGCCTCGGAATCCTGCCCGCGGTCATCAGCCCGTTCGTGATCGCCAAGATCGGCGAAAGCCACGCCCGTGCGCTCTTTCCCAGCGGCCGCCGGTTCGACGCGACCCGGGCGCTCCGGATCGGCCTGGTGCACGAGGTCGTCGAGGGGCAGGACGCGCTCGACGCGGCCGTTGACGCTGCCATTGCCGATGTACTCGCGGCCGGGCCGACGGCAGCGCGTGCGGCCAAGGCGATCGTCCGCGAGGTGCGCGGACTCCCCCATGAGTCGACGCGATGGCACACGGCACGACGGATCGCCGCGCAGCGAACGAGTCCCGAGGGTCAGGAAGGACTGCGGGCCTTCCTCGAACGCCGATCCCCTGCCTGGACGACTGCGGAGGACGATCCGGCCGGCTGATGCGCCGGGGCGACTCCTACGAGGCGACCGGAGGCGACGAGGGCGAGACCGAGCGCCAGCTCCAGTCGCGCCGGAGCGCCGCCAGCCCTGGGCTGATGCCGGTCGCGGATGTCGTGCACAGGTGCGTGATGCCGGCCGCGTCATACGGGCACTGGGCCTGCTCGATGAACCACAGGAATGCGTTCCTGTTGTGCTGTGTCAGCGGTTTGACCTGCTTGCCGGAGGGATAGAAGCCACCCTGCGAGGTCGTCTGCGGCGCGAGCTCGACCGTGAAGCTCAGGATCCGCGCATGGCCGTAATTCCAGTCGTTGAAGGTGCCGTCCGTGATGTAGAGCTGGCTCTCCAGGAGCGGGTGATAGCCGTTCCGCGTGCCGATCCCGGCCGCCAGAGCTTTCAACGCCTTGTGGTCGTCTCGGACCATGTCTGGAGGCAGCGTCTCCTTCGTGTAGCCGTAGGGGTAGAGGATCTGCGCCCCGAAGCTGTGGAAAGACAGCGAGAGCTTGATCTGCTGCACGCCATCGATGACGCGGCTGTTCACGAAGTCCCGTTCAGCCGCTGCTTCGGGGGTCGAGAAGGCGTGCCGGCCCCGGTAGACGATGTCGTACGGGTAGCTGCTCGAGCCGCCGCAGCAGCCCCACCTGTACCCGAAATTCCGGTTGATGTCGGTGCCGATTGCCTGGGAACCAGGCGTGGGTTGGCGGTCCTTGCGCCAGAAGTGGTACTTGCCGGAGCGGATGTCCCATTGCCCACCGTCCGGGTTGAGCATCGGGACGATCCAGAGCTCGGTGGAATCGACGATGTGCTTGATGCGACTGTTGCTGTCGTACCCATTCACGAGCCAGCGGATGACCGCCAGCGCCTGCTCCACCGTGAGGTGCTCGCGTGCGTGCGTGAGCCCCGTGATCAGCACCTCGGGCTCGTGCTCGTCGGTGCCGACGTTGTCACTGATCTTCAGCATCCAGATGTCGCGGCCTTCGTAGCTCTTCCCGAAGGGCATGAACTTGGCGATCTTGGGATGGGCGGCGACGATGTTCTGGAGCTCGGTCGTGAGCTCGGCGTAGGTGTGATAGGCGTCGTCGCCCGGAGGGAAGTGGGGAGCCGCAGCGGCCGCGCCGGCAGTCGCCGTCAGCAACCCGGTCGCGAGCAGGGCAGCCAGGACCAGCCGGTGGCGTGTGGGCATCTGCGAGCATGGTGGCCCAAGTGCCGGAACCGTGCAATGGCTCGATCGGCTGCGGCGCGTTGACCACTTGACAGCGCAACACGACAAACGCGACAGTCATGCCGTGAAGAACGGCCACCCGTGAGTGCTGAGCGTCGAGCCGTGGGACCGGGAGACGCGGCGCGCCAGCTCGGTGTCAGCACCAGGACGGTGCAGCGCTGGCTGCTCGACGGCCGCCTCGGCTCGGTCCGCGTGGGCACGCGCCTCAAGGTCGATGCCCAGTCGCTGGCCGCGGTGGTTGCGGCGTCCGGCACGCCTCCTCCATTGAGCCGCCGATCGTCGACGACTTCCGCCCACGCTGCACCGCCGGCGCGCCCGATCACTCGGCTGTTGATTGCCAACCGGGGCGAGCTGGTCGTCCGAGTCGCGCGCACCTGTCGGGAGCTGGGCATCACGTCGATGGCGCTCCTTGCGCCCGATCAGGCACGCGCCTGGTGGGCGACGCAAGCCGACGAGCTGGTGCCGCTGGCCGGGACGTACCTGGACGCGGACGCCGTCCTGGAGGCCGCGCGGCGCTCGCGAGCGGACGCGATCCATCCGGGCTACGGCTTCCTGGCGGAGAACGCGTCGTTCGCGGACGCCGTCGAGGCGGCGGGCCTGGTCTGGGTGGGACCGCCGGGAGCGGCTATGCGGGCGGTCGGGGACAAGGCGGCTGGTCGCCGGCTGGCGGCGTCCGTCGATGTGCCGGTGCTGCCGGGCTACGACGGCGAAGAGCAGACGGATCGGGCGCTTGTACGCGCGGCGGCAAGGGTCGGCTACCCGATACTGGTCAAGCCGAGCGCCGGCGGCGGTGGCAAGGGCATGCACGTCGCGCGCGAGGCTGCCGAGCTGCCCGAGGTCCTGGCGCGTGCCCGCCGTGAGGCGAGCGCCGCGTTCGCCGATGAGCGCCTGATCCTGGAACGCTACATGGAGGCGCCGCGCCACATCGAGGTGCAGTTCCTCGTGGACCGGCACGGCGGCGCCGTTCATCTCGGAGAGCGCGATTGCTCGCTGCAGCGACGGCACCAGAAGGTGATCGAGGAAGCGCCTTCGGCAGCGGTCGACCTGGCCCTTCGGACGCGGCTCGGCGACGCTGCGCTGCGACTGGCACGTGCCGCCGGCTACGTGAACACCGGAACCGCGGAGTTCCTGCTCGACGGCCACGGAAACGTCTTCTTCCTGGAAGTGAACGCCCGCCTCCAGGTGGAGCATCCCGTGACCGAGTCGGTCACCGGCCGCGACCTGGTCGCCGATCAGCTCCACATTGCCACAGGCGAGCCGCTCGGCTTCGGGCAGTCAGACGTTCGCCTGGAGGGTCACGCCGTCGAGGCTCGGCTGTATGCGGAGGACCCGTGGTCCGGGTTCCTTCCCGCGGCTGGGCCAGTCGTGCAGGTGCGCTGGCCGGAGGGCGAGGGAATCCGCGTGGACGCCGGGGTAGGGCCGGGGGACGTGATCGGGACCCGCTACGACCCCCTGCTGGCGAAGATCGCGGCCGAAGGCGCGACTCGGGATGAGGTGCTCAACCGCCTGGATGCCGCGCTCGCCGCGACCAGCGTCCTGGGCGTGACGACCAACCGGGGCTTCCTTCGGAGCCTGATCGCGTCCCCGGAATTCCGCGCAGGAAACGCCACGACCGACCTGATCGAGCGGATCTGGCAGCCGGCCACCGAGCCACCGATCGAGCCTGCGTTCCGGGTTGCCGCCGCCGTCCTGAGACGCGCCGCGTCGCCCACGGGTTCGGTGGCCTCTGGCTTCCGTCTGAACACCAGCCCGGAGATCCGGGTCGCGATCGACGAGGAGGCGCGGTCGATCGAGCTCGGCGCGGGGGTTCTCGCCGACATGGCCTGGACGTTCGATCCCGGGGCTTCAGTCCAGCCGGCGGTCGTCCTTGATCTCGAAGGTCGAGCCGTCCGGGCGAGTGTGGCGCCCGCACCGACAGTCGAAGGTGCCATCGAGCACGCTCATCGCGAGATCACCGGCACCGAGCGCGTCACCGCGCCCATGCCGGGTTCCGTGCTGTCGGTCAAGGTCTCGGCCGGAGATCGCGTGGAAGCGGGCCAGATCCTCCTGGTGCTCGAGGCGATGAAGATGGAGAACGCGGTGACCGCCCCGGTCGCCGGCACCATCGAACGCGTGCTGGTCGAGCCGGGGCGGCAGGTGGGGCGTCGCGAGCTGCTGGTCGAGCTGCGCTGACGCGTGGCGGAGAAGCGTTTGCCCTAGGGCGTCCCGCTTCCGACTTATGAGGACACTGCCCTTGGTGAAGGGCCCGTTGTAAGCATCGAATACCACGACCCGCTTGGTGGTCGATACGAGCCTGCGGCGGGGCTTTCATCGGTGACACCCACGTTTCGGCACGCATTCCACGCGAGGCCGATGCCGCTCGAGCCGCTCAGGCCAACATCGGCGGTGTACGAGCGCTTGTAGGTCGTGCCGGTGGTATAGGAGGCGGGCACGAGGCGGCCAGCTCGTACACTCGGATCGTGAGGCTTCCGGAGTCGATTCGCATCTACGAAGTTGGGCCCCGCGACGGGCTCCAGAACGAAGCGACCTCGATCCCCCTCGAGACCAAGCTCGAGTTCGTGCGATTGCTGGCGGCAGCCGGGCTGCGCGAGATCGAGGCGACCAGCTTCGTCTCGCCGCGCGCCATCCCCCAGCTCGCTGACGCGGACGATCTGCTGCCGCGCGTCCCGAAACACGAGGGCGTGCGCTACCCCGTGCTGGTCCCCAACGAACGCGGCATGGACCGCGCAGAGGCGGCGGGAGCGACGGCAATCGCCGTTTTCACGGCGGCCAGCGAGGCCTTCACGCAGCGCAACATCGGCATGACGATCACGGAGTCCCTCGAGGCCTTTCGTCCCGTTCTGCTGCGTGCCGCGCGTGCCGGAATGTGGACACGTGCCTACGTCTCGACCGCGTTCGGGTGCCCGTTCACGGGGCGCGTGGATCCCCTGGCCGTCGTGGACGTCTCGATGCGCCTGGTCGATCTGGGCGCCGAGGAGATCTGCATCGGCGACACCATCGGCGTCGGCGTTCCAACACAGGTGCAAGAGCTGACCCGGCGCCTGCTCGAGGCGGGCCTTTCCCTCGATCGGCTCGCGTACCACTTCCACGACACGCGAGGCACGGCCCTCGCCAACGTGGTGGCGGGGCTCGAGGACGGAGTCGCCTGCTTCGACGCCTCGACCGGCGGCACCGGCGGCTGCCCCTACGCCCCGGGCGCGGCCGGCAACCTCGCCACCGAGGACCTGGTCTACCTGCTCGACGGCATGGGCATCCGCCACGGCGCTCGGCTCGGCGGGGTGCTGGAGGCCGCTCGGTTCATCGCGGACGCCCTGGGGAAACCGCTCGCCAGCAAGGTCGGTCAGGGAGGCGGCTGGGATCCGGCCACAGGTGCAGCGACGGACCGATAGCGGGAACGAAGGTCAGAGCCTTGCGTTCAACGGATCGACACTGCAGCCATCCCGCGTGACGCTCCCCGAACCCCTGCTACTATCCCGCCGATGCGGCGCCGAGTCCCGGCCCGCTCAAGGGGACAGTGGATAGCGTCGTACTCCTGCTGAACTCGAATTACGAACCCCTCAACGTATGCGACGTCCGGAGGGCGTTCCGCCTGGTCTTTGGGGAGAAGGCCGAGGTGATCCAGTACGACCATGCCGACATCATCACCGCGCGGCAGGTCTTCCGGGCACCCAGCGTGATCCGGCTGCAGTACATGATCAAACGCCCGCGGCCGCGTGTCCGTCTCTCGCGACGCGAGGTGTTCGCCAGGGACAACCACACCTGCCAGTACTGCGGGCGCCAGACCCACGACCTCACGCTCGACCACGTCGTGCCGCGTCACCGCGGCGGTCCGCATGCCTGGGACAACCTGGTGGCTGCATGCAAGGGCTGCAACCACCGCAAGGGCGGCAAGCTCCTTGACGAAGCGCGAATGCGGCTGATGCATGCTCCGTACGAGCCACGCTGCGACGTCTACTCGCAGTTCACGCCCTACCTCGCGGATCCGCGCAACGAGGCGTGGCGCGACTACCTGTTCCTGGGGCACAACTGAGCCCGGCGCCATGGCGCCCACGGCTCGCGACCCGGCTGGGGTTCCGCCCTTCCACGTAGATCCGGACGCACTCGCGGCCCTTCGTCGGCTCTGGGAGGCCGGCCACGCGGCCTACCTGGTGGGTGGCGCCGTCCGCGACGGGCTCCTCGGCCGAGAGATCGACAACACGGACCTGGCCACAGCCGCGCGACCGGAGCAGACCGTCGAGGTATTTCCGACCGGCAGGAGCCAGAACCGATTCGGGACGGTCGTGGTCGGTCCCATCGGCCATCCCATCGAGATCACCACCTTCCGGAAGGACCACTCCTACGGCGATCACCGGCGCCCGGACGAGGTGACGTTCACCGACGAAATCCTCGAGGACCTGGTGCGGCGCGACTTCACCGTGAACGCGATTGCCTGGGGGCGGGAGGGCGACAGGCCACGCTCGGGGGACGAGCCACGCTTGGGGGACGAGCCACGCTTGGGGGACGAGCCACGCTTGGGGGACGAGCCACGCTTGGGGGACGAGCCACGCTCCTCCGCCGATGCGCAGCGGCCGGACTTCGTCGATCCGACCTCTGGGCGAGCCGATCTGGCCGCCCGGATCCTCCGCGCCGTTGGCGAGCCGAACGCCCGGTTCGACGAGGACGCCCTGCGGCTGCTTCGCGCTGCGCGCCTCGCGGCACAGGTCGGCCTGACGATCGAGCCCGGAACGCTCGCCGCGATGAAGGAGCGCGCCGCCGATGCTCGCTACCTCTCGGGCGAGCGAGTCGGGATGGAGCTCCAGCGGCTGCTCGGGGCCGAGCAGCCGTCCGTGGGGCTCCGTATCCTCGCCGAGACCGGCATCCTCGACGCGATCCTGCCGGAGCTGTCATCGCAGCGTGGGGTGCCGCAATCCAAGATCCCGGGCCACGATCTCTGGGATCACACCCTGGCAACCGTGGACGCTGCCGTCGCGCTCCATCCTGGCGATGAGCGGCTGGCGATGGCGGCCCTGCTGCATGACGCCGGCAAGCCGGAAACCTTCGTCGATGGGCACTTCCGGGGCCATCCGGAAGCGGGTGCCGCGATCGCGCGGGAGGTGCTCGGGCGAATCGCCTACCCTTCCCGCGACGCCGCGCACGTTCGTCGCCTGATCGAGGAGCACATGTTCCAGTACCTGCCCGGATGGAGCGACGCTGCCGTTCGCCGTTTCATGCGGCGTGTCGGCCCGAAGCTTGTTGACGACCTCCTTCGCCTTCGCCAGGCGGACAACGTGGGCAGCGGCCTGGCGTCTGATGCCGGCGAGCTGGCCGAGCTGCGCGATCGGATTGCGGGCGAGCGAGAAAGGCAGGCGCCGCTCAGCCTCGCTGACCTGGCCGTCGACGGCAACGATCTGCAAACCGAGCTTGGCGTGCGGCCGGGCCGGTGGCTCGGGATCCTGCTCGATCGCCTGCTCGACTCGGTCGTCAACGACCCGAAGCGGAACACCCGCGAGCGACTCCTGGCGGATGCCCGGCGCTGGCACGCCGCCGAGGTGGCGGGGGCGCACGCAGACGAGGCCGCGGGGACGGACGCAGAAGAGGGACCGGCCGAATGATCGAGCTGCTGCTCCGCGCCGACCGCCTGCTCAACGTCGATCAGCTCGACGCAGCCGAGGCGCTCTACCGTCGTGCGGCGGAGGAGGACCCCCAGAACGCAATCGCGGTGGTCGGGCTGGCGCGCTGCGAGGCGGAACGCGGACACGAGCGGCCGGCCTACGACCTCGCGGTGCGTGCTCTTGCCATCGACCCAGACAACAACATGGCGCTGCGCATGGAGGCACGGCTCTCCGAGGTCCTCGCCGGGCGCGGCCAGCCCGTCGAACGACCGGCATGGATCCTGGGCCGCTGATGCGCATCCTGGTCACAGGCGGAGCGGGCTACGTGGGCAGTGTCAGCGTCGAGCGACTGGTCGAGGCAGGCCACGCAGTGACCGTGCTCGACAACCTGGTCACCGGCCACCGGTCCAGCACCGAGGGCACCGCCGAGCTGGTGAGCGGCAGCTTCGGCGATCGTGAGATGGTCGCCGGCCTGCTGCGGAAGCACAGAATCGAGGCCGTGCTGCATTGCGCGGCACGTTCCCTGGTGGGCCAGTCGATCGCGGATCCGGCGCTCTACTACCACGAGAACGTGGTCGGCGGCATCGGTCTTCTGGACGCGATGCGCGACGCGGGCGTCGAGCGCCTCGTCTTCAGCTCCACGGCCGCCGTGTACGGCGCCCCGGAGTCGATCCCGGTCCGCGAAGACGATCCGACGCGGCCGATGAACCCCTATGGGGAGACGAAGCTGGCCATCGAGGGCGCCATGCGCTGGTATTCGGTCTACGGGTTGCGCACGGTCTCACTGCGCTATTTCAACGTGGCGGGTGCCAGCGACCTGCACGGGGAAGAGCACTCACCCGAGACGCATCTCATTCCGAACATCCTGACCGCCGCGCTCAACGGGGAGGCCGTGACCCTGTTCGGCCGCGACTACCCGACGCCCGACGGAACCAACATCCGCGACTACATCCACGTGCTGGACCTCGCGGACGCCCACGTCGCTGCGCTCGAGCGTACGGGCGCGGCAGGGCCCGGCTTCGAAGCCATCAACCTGGGCTCGGGCGGCGGCTTCAGCGTCCTGGACGTCCTGCGGGCCGCCGAATCGGTGGTCGGCCGTCCGATCCCGCACAGCTTCGGAACTCGCCGTGCCGGCGATCCTCCAGTCCTGGTCGCCTCGAACGAACGCGCGGGCGACCTGCTGGGCTGGCGACCGGCGCGCGGCACGCTCGAGGAGATGATCGGTTCGGCCTGGGCCCTGATGCAGCGGCAGCGTACCGGAGCGCGCGGATGAGCCGCCCGGGAAACGAGGTGCCGGAAAGTCCCCGCGAGTGGCGCCCGCTTCGCCCGTTGGTCACACGCGTCCCGGTCACCGTCAGGGACCCCATCGTGGAGCCGCTGTGGAGCGGTACCCGTGTGCTGGTCCATTTCGAGGCCGCGTCGCCGCAGCCCGTGAGCCTCATCGACAGGATTGGGGAGGACATCACAATCGAGCTCCCGGAGGTCGTTCGCCAGCTGACCGCAGGCATCGCCGCGGACGACGCCGTCCTGGACGGGATCCTCACCACCGAGGCGACCCGCAGCGGGGAGGGCACGGCCCTCATCCAGGAGTCGCGCAGCTCCGCGATGGGCTACCTGATGTCGCGGGAGGCGACGGTTGAGGTCGTTCGCAAGGACAAGGATCTCGAGCACGTCGTGGCGCTCGTCGTGGTGGACCTGCTGCGGATCGACGGAGAGTCGCTCCTCGACATCCCGCTGCTGGAACGCAAGCGACTGCTCGAGGGCGTCGTGGTCCCCAGCGATCGCCTCCGCATCTCGGTGCACACGCGTCCGCCGGTCGAAACCTGGGTCGCGTCCTGGAAAGCGGCCGGCCTGCGAGGCGCGATGATGAAGGGCGCCAACAGCCGGTATGTGCCCGGTGGCTTCAGCGCCGACTGGCGCACCGTCACGCAGATCGCGGGCAGGCGCTGAGAGCCGGCCTCGCGCTAGAGAGGCAGCCCTGGTGAATCGGGCCGCGTCCGCGAGTGCGCCCACCACCAAACTTCGCTAAGGTGACCGCGATGCCCGACCCCACGCTGCCCCAGGCGCTTCGGGACGAAGTCGAGCGGCTCGGCAAGGCCGACATCATGGTCGGAATCCCGAGCTTCAAGAACGCCGCCACCATCGGCTACGTGGTGCGCGCAGCCCAGGCCGGCCTCGTGCAGTACTTCGCCGACCTGCGCCCTGTCCTCGTCAACGCGGACGCCGGGTCGCCGGATGGCACGCAGCGCGTCGTGGTCGACACGGAGCCGCCCGACTATGTGGAGCGCATCCTGCTCGTGCGGCCACGCAACAAGCTCCAGCGCATCAGCCTGACCTACCCGGAGGTCGACGGCGTTGGCGGCAAGGGAGCGGCGCTGCGGACCATCTTCCAGATCGCCGCCCAGCTGGAGGTCGAGGCGCTGGTCGTGGTCGACTCTGACCTGCGCTCGATCGTGCCCGAGTGGATCGAGCTGCTGGCCGGTCCCATCCTGAAGGGCGGCTTCGACTTCGTCGCACCGCTCTACAGCCGCTACAAGTACGACGGCACGATCACCAACACGGTCACTTATCCGCTGACGCGATCGCTCTACGGCCTGCGCATCCGCCAGCCCATCGGTGGCGACTTCGGGGTCAGCGGCGACCTCATCCGCCACTACCTTGCGCAGGACGACTGGACGTCGGACATCAGCAAGTTCGGTATCGATATCTGGATGACGACGAGCGCAATCACGGGCGGTTTCGCCGTCTGCCAGACACGCCTCGGCGCCAAGGTGCACGACCCGAAGGACCCGGGCGCGGACCTCGGACCGATGTTCAGTCAGGTGGTGAGCACGATCCTGCGGCTCACGCAGCGGTACGCGGAGAAGTGGCTGCCGGTCATCGGATCGCATGACATCCCCGACTACGGCTTCGAGCGCGTGATCGACCCGCCACCGCTCAACGTCAACACGCAGCGCCTCCTGGAGCAATTCGTCGAGGGCCGCCTCACGGTCGGTGACGAGTGGAAGGCCGCGCTCGCCCCCGAGAATTACGCCGCGATCCTCCACCTCGCGGCCGAGGCGGAGCGGGCCGTCGACCAGGCCGGTCGCGCGGACACGCCCACCACCGTCGAGGAAAGCGCCTTCGGCTTCCCCGACGAGATCTGGGCGCGCTGCATCTATGACATGTGCCTTGCGGCACGCGTCGGCGTCCTGCCCGTCGATCAGCTCGTTGCATCGCTGATCCCGCTGTACTTCGGGCGGGTGGCCGGGCTCGTCATCGAGACGCAGGCGATGACGACCGACCAGGCCGAGGCATTCGTCGAGCGCCAGGCGCGAGCCTTCGAGCTCGGCAAGGCGGCATTCGTGGAGCGCTGGCGCGCACTGGAAGCCGGCGGCCAAGCGGGGTCGGATGGCAAGCCGCCGTCGCGTGGCCGTACCGCCAAGGCGGCCGCCCCGTCCGCTCGGGCCGCTCGGCCGGCTTCCGCGGGGCGCCGCAAGTGAGTCGTCGCGCGCTGCCCAGTCGAATCCTGATCCCGCTCGCCAACCCGCGAACCGCGGCGGACCTGGTTCGCATCGGGGCTGCGCTGCTGGAGCACGGCGGGACGCTGACGTGCGTCAGCATCGTGGAGGTGCCCGAAGGCATGGCACTCTCGGAGGGCGCGACGCGCGCGCGCCAATCGCGGCGGCTCCTCCAGCGCGTGCTGGAGTTCGCGCCGCCCGGGATCGATCTGCGGACCGTGGTTCGCATCGGGCGCCGGGCCGCGGAGGGGATCGTGGAGCTGGCTGCCGAAGACGAGGCGAACCTCATCATCTTCGGCTGGGGCGGCAAGCCGGGCAGCCGGCGCAACGGGCCGCCGGAGCTCGTCTTCAGCCCCACCATCGACGAGGTCGTGCGCGAGGCGCCGTGTGACATCGCCGTCGTCAAGCAGCGCGGCGTGGGATCGGTGGGGCGCATCCTTGCGCCGGTCCGGGGCGGACCCCACGCTGAGCTGGCGCTGCGCTTTGCCGACGCCCTCGGCCGTGCCTTCGATGCCGACGTGGACGTCATCCACGTGCTGCCCGCGGACGTCAATCCGGTCGTCCGGTCGCAGGCAGAACGCGCCCTGGCCATGTTCGTGCACCAGAGCGCCGGCGAGCACGCTCGGCCCCTGCTGGTCGAAGGCCCGAACGTGGCGCAGGCGATCCTGCGCGAGGCGGAGACCGCACAGCTCGTGGTGATGGGCGCCACAGCTCTCGCGGCATCCGACAACGCCGAGCGGCCTCTCTTCGGCATCCTGCCAGAGACCATCGCCCAGCAGGCGCGACCGAGCGTCATCGTCGTCAAGACCCGCGAGCAACCGACCCGCTCCATGTTCGAGGAGCGCGCGTCG
>JBBSGX010000024.1:0-19531 GCA_038253685.1 Candidatus Limnocylindrales bacterium
CGCACCCCGGTATCACCGACGCCGACCTCCAGGTCGCGGACGATCTCGCCCACGAGGTCATCGACGCTCATCCGGTCGAGGCGGTCGCGGTCAAGGTAGGGTTCGCGATAGTGGCCGGAGCCCATGACGAGGTTCAGGCCCGTCGCCTGCGCAACTCGCTGCAGCGCCAGCGGGTCGCGGCCGAGACCTTCGCTCGTGCAGTCGACGATGGTCGATCCGTCGGCGGTCTTGAATGCGCCGAGCTCGAGCGCGGCCAGCCCCTCGTCGTGGAGAAGCCCGTCGCCGCGATACTCGCGCATCAGGTCGATGAAGACGTGCTCGTGGGGCAGCGTGACCCCCAGCCGGTCCGCGGCTACCGGACCGAGCACGGTCATGACCTCCGCGCGGCCGGGCACGACGTCAGTTGGCCGGGATGTCCGGATACGTCGGTGCCTGGAGGATGCCGATGGAGTTGAGAGGCCAGAAGCGGAGCCAGGCACGGCCGATGACCTGGTCCACGGCAACCGTTCCAAAACAGCGCGAGTCGGTGGAAGCCTGTCGGTGATCGCCGAGAACGAACATGCTGCCGACCGGCACATCCCAGCTGCTCGTTCCACAGACGGGCTGCGTGGGCTGGTTCTTGAAGACATACGGCTCGGTGAGCCGAACGTTGTTGACGAAAACCGCGCCGTCGTGGACATCGACGTGCTCGCCGCCGACGGCGATGACGCGTTTGATGAACGGGACCTCGGAAGGCGAGCTGGCGTCCGGCGGGTGGAAAACGACGATGTCGCCGCGCGAATAGTCGTCGAAGCGCGGCGTCAGCTTGTCGATCAGGAGGTGCTGGTCGGGCTGCAGGTTCGGCAGCATCGAGTCCTGCTCGACGCGATAGGTCTGCACGACGAACGTCTGGATGACGACGTAAAGGACGACTGCGAGCACGACGGTGGTGAGGATCTCGATCGCCGCGTCAAGGGTGCGAGACCGACGCCGGGGAATGGGCACCTCCGCAACGGGAGGCTCCGTGAGCGGCTGCTGATATTGCGGGCCCGACATCGTCACCTCGTGGTTGCCGCGCCCATCGCGGCCCTGGGCCGACAAGGGTAGCGGAAGCTGGGTTCCATTCCGGCTGGTGGGCCTTGACACGCAGGGCAGAGCACGGAGAGCCCCTGGATCAGCTGAACGCCTCCGCGGCTACTCGATGGGTGCAGCGGAACTGCTCGGCTGGTACCGCGAGGCGTCCACGGCCGGTTGAATCACGGCCGCCGTCGGCACTCTTCGTCGAGTATCGTGAGCCAGGACATCGCGGCCGGCCGTCATCCGCCGGCGCGTTGGGCGGGCCGTGCCGCCCGTGGCTGCTCGACGTCGGAGGTGAACGGTCATGTGGAAGGAGTTCCGCGACTTCCTGCTGCGCGGGAACGTCATCGAGCTGGGCGTCGCCATCGTCCTCGGCGGGGCGTTCACCGCGGTGGTCACGGCGTTCGTCGCGGACGTCCTTACGCCGCTCCTCGGCCTCATCGGTGTGCCCGACTTTTCGACCGCCCAGTTGGTCATCGGAGGCGCCACGATCAAATGGGGTCTGTTCCTGAACGCGCTCCTCTCATTCGTGCTCGTCGGAGCTGCCGTGTTCTTCTTTGTGGTGCGGCCGCTCCAACGCATGGCTGCGCGCACCAAGGGCAAGGAGCCGGCCGTACCGCTCCCGCCCACTGAGCTCACGGTGCTCGAGGAGATCCGCGACGAATTGAAGGCTCAGCGTGGCGCCCAGGGGGCGCCCACAACTCCGAGCACCGTCGAACTGCGATCCGACGCCGGGACGCCGCCGGCCGGCTGACCCAGCGAAGGCCGCTAGCTCCCCTCGCCCGAGCCTTCGCCCTCGGCCGCCGCCTCGCCGGCTTCGTCCTCGGCGGGAGCCTCGGCCTCGACCTCGGGTGCGCCGACCGGCTCCAGCTCCACGCGCGGTGGCTGGACGCGGGCGACCGGCTCGCTCGGATCCATCAGGAGCGTGACCCGCTCCGGGACACGCAGGTCGCTGGCGTGCAGGGTCGTCTCGAAGTCCTCGAGCGACGATATGTCGAGCTCGATTGACGAAGGCAGATCCGCGGGCAGTGCCCGGACCTGGACCGTGTCCTTGAGGTGGAGCAGCGTTCCGCCATTCTTCTCCACCGCCACCGACTCGCCCACTGGCTGGATCGGCACGTCGACGGTCATCTCCTCGGTCATACGCACGATGAAGAAATCCGCGTGAAGGGCACGCCGCGACACCGGGTGCTCGTGCACGGCGTGCAGGAGGACCGGACGGGCGCCACCGCCCGAGACCTTGAGATCGAGCAGGGCGTTGCGGCCGACGTGGCGGCGCAGAATGTCGAACTCGTGCGCGTCGAGCTGGATGGGCTCCGACGCATGCCCGTGGCCGTACACGACGGCCGGCAGCTTGCCGGCATGGCGCAGGGTGGCGACCTTCTTGCCGAGGATCTCTCGATGCTCTGCGACGAGTTCGGGGCGGGTGCTCACGGTGGTTGGGACCTCTCGGTGGGGGCGTGGGGCCGCTGCACTTTCACGCTGCGCGACCGGCTCAGGGAGCGCTGCATCGTAGCACGGCACCCCGATGTACCATCCTCGACCCATGGCGGCCACCATCCTGATCGTTGAAGACGAGTACGCCGTCGCCCGCGGCGTCCAGTACGCCCTCGGTCAGGAGGGCTACGAGGTCACGGTGGCTCCCAACGGGGAGGAGGCGCTCAAGGTTGCGGGCGAGCTCGCGCCCGACCTGGTGATCCTCGACGTGCGGCTGCCGGGCATCGACGGCTTCGAGACGCTTCGCCGGCTGCGCGCCAGTGGCTCCAAGGCGCCCGTGCTGATGCTCACCGCGCGTGACGAGGAGCTCGACAAGGTCATCGGGCTCGAGCTGGGCGCCGACGACTACCTCACCAAGCCGTTCGGCCTGCGCGAGCTGATGAGCCGCATCAAGGCGTTGCTGCGCCGCGCCTACGGCGACCTCGCGGATGCGGCCGGCGGCCGGCTGATCCGCCACAACGACCTGGTGATCGATCTCGAACGGCGCCGCGTGCAGCGGGGGCAGCACCGCATCAGCCTCACCGCCACCGAATTCGAGATCCTGCGGCACCTCGCGTCAAAGCCCGGGCGCGTCTTCACGCGGCGTGAGCTGCTCGAGCTGGTGCGCGACTACGAGGCGCTTGACCAGGACGAGAAGACCATCAACGTCCACGTCAGCCACCTTCGGGAGAAGCTTGAGGATGACCCGGCAGATCCCGCCTTCATCCTTACCGTGCGGGGGGCCGGGTACGCCTTTGCGGAGCGCTGATCCACGGAAGACAGACCGGCCACGGGCTGGCTCGCGGTGACGCTCAAGCCCCCCGGCACCCACCGCCACCGTTCGACGCGCGTCCTTGGCGACTTCCTCGACAGCTACCGGGTCCGCCTGGTGCTGGCCTTCGCCCTGGTCGTCACGGTCGCGCTGGGGCTCGTGCTGACCACGCTGCCACGCCTGCTCGACGACTACTTTCGCGAGCAGGACATGGAGAGCCTCCAGTCCCGGGCTGACGCGGTGGTGCGTCTGGTTGGCGGCCAACTGCAGCTCTACCAGACGATCGATACCTTGAACCCGCACCCGATCGTGCTCTCGAACAAAGCGACTGACACGGTGACGCGCGCGCTTGGGACCACGGACGGCGGCTACGTGCAGACCATCACAGACCAGATCGCAGAAGCAGACGTCGTGATCACAATCGCGGCGAGCGAGGAAAACCCGAAGCCCCTGTACACCCTCGTCATGCCCGTCACCGAGGTTCCCACCGCATCACAGCAGCGCGAGCCGATCACGGCGTCCTCCCAGGTCCAGATCAACGACCGGTACTACTCGGCGTCGGCTTCCGGTGGCCCCGAGCGGGTCATCACCGCGACGCTCTCGAATCCGTACACGACCCGTGCGCAGACCGTCCAGACGATCGCCAGCGTGATGCTGACGGCAGCCGTCCTCGCGCTGCTGGTGACGATCGTGGCGGCCGTCCTGCTGGCGCAATGGCTGACCCAACCGATTCGACGCCTCACCCAGGCATCGCGCTCGCTGGGGGAGGGCAAGCTGGATGCCCGCGTGCCCGTGCCCACCAGCGCGTCGCCCGAGGTGGCCGAGCTTGCGCGTTCCTTCAACAACATGGCCGACCGACTCCAGGAGTCGATCAGGCTGGTGAGCGGCGACCGCGACCGCGGCCGCGACTTCCTGGCCGACGTCAGCCATGAGCTGCGGACGCCGATCGCCGCACTGCGCACCTTCAACGAGCTGCTGCAGGACGGCGCCGCCGCGGACCCGGCCACGCGCGAGGAGTTCCTGGAGCAGAGCGCCCGCCAGATCGAGCGCCTCGACTGGCTCTCCACCAACCTGCTGGAGCTGTCCAAGCTCGATTCAGGGCTCATCGCGCTCGATCTGCGACCGGACGACCTGCGGGCCGTCGTGGAGAACGCCGTGGAGCAGGCAGAGCCGCTGGCGAAACGCAAGGGCCTGGAGCTGATCTCGCACCTGCCTCCCGAGGCGCTGCGCCAACGGCACGACCCGATGCGCGTCGGCCAGGTGCTCTCGAACCTGATCGGGAACGCCATCAAGTTCACGCCGCCCGGCGGCCGGGTTGACGTGGAGCTGCGGCCAACCGCCGAGGGAGCCGAGATCTCGGTGAGCGACACCGGCGTCGGAATCGACGCCGACGAGCTTCCGCATATCTTCGAGCGCTTCTACCGCGGCAGCCGTACACCGCAGGAGCGCGGCGCCGGTTCGGGCCTCGGACTGTCCATCGCGAAATCCATCATGGACATGCATCACGGCCGCATCTCGGTCCAGACTGCGGCAGATACCGGCACGCGCGTGGTTGTGACGCTGCCACGCGACATGTCCCTTTCTTCACCGACAACACCCCGCTCATGAATACTCTGCTGCCACGCTATCGCGTGCACGAACTCGCGTCTAAAGCGAACGCCGCTGCCCCAGCACCGGAAGGATTCCCTGGATGACCGATCGACCGCGGTTCGATGCGGAGGAGACCACCAGTTCCTACAGCCCACCGCCGGACAACCGTCCGCGCTCGGCGGTGGAGCAGGGCTGGGTCCCGCCGCAGCCGCAGACCCCGCAGCACTGGATCGAGCCCACGTGGAACCAGGGGCTGCAGGCACCCGTTCCACTCCCTGTGCCGGCAAAGCCGCGACGCGGGCGGACGCTCGCCGCGCTGCTCGTCATCTCGCTGATCTCGGCCGGGCTGGCATCCGGGGTCACGTACTACCTCCTGCTCGCGACGGGCCATCTCGACTCGAACACCGTGCCACCGTCGCGGCCGGGGGGGTTGGCCGCCAGCCAGACGCCCGTCGCCCAAAACGTCACCATCACCGAACAGTCCGCCGTCACGCAGGCCGCACAGGCCGTGAGCCCCGCCGTGGTGACCATCACCTCGCGGGCAGGCGCAGAGACGACCGACCCGTTCTCGCTGCCGGCGACCGGCATCGGGTCGGGCGTCATTTACAACACCATCGGCTGGATCCTCACCAACCGCCACGTGGTCTGCGGCGCCGATGCACTCACCGTGAAGCTGCTCGACGGCAGCGAGTACACCGGCCACACGTACGGCACCGACTCGCTGACGGACCTGGCGATCGTCAAGGTCGAGGGCAAGGATCTGCCCGCCGCCAGGCTGGGTGACTCCTCCGCGCTGAAGCCCGGCCAGCTCTCGATCGCGATCGGCAGCCCGCTCGGCACGTTCACCAACAGCGTCACGTCCGGCGTCATCAGCGCCATGGGCCGCGACATCGTGGTCAATGACGACTGCGGCAACGGTGGCCAGAAGTCGCTGCGAAACCTGATCCAGACCGACGCGGCCATCAATCCCGGTAATTCGGGCGGCGCACTGGTCGATTCGAGTAGCGCGGTCATCGGCATCAACACCGCCACGGCCGGCAATGCGCAGGGGATCGGGTTCGCGATCCCGATCAACATCGCCAAGCCGATCATGCAGCAGGCCGTCGGGGGCCAGCCGCTGACCCGCCCCTGGCTTGGGGTCTATTACCTGGCGATCACCCCTGCGGTCAAGACTGCCCAGAACCTTCCGATCGACTACGGCGTCGTCGTGAAGGCCCCCGCGGGCAGCACCGACCCGTCGGTCATCCCGGGCAGCCCTGCGGCCGGGGCCGGCATCCAGGACGGCGACATCATCACCGCCATCGACGAGCACCAGATCGACGCGATCCACACGCTCGACGAGATCCTGACGCAGTACTCGCCCGGTGACGACCTCACGATCACGGTCCTGCGCAAGGGCGAGGCGAAGGAGCTGACGCTCAAGCTCGGCACAAGGCCCGCTCAGACGTAGCGGGTCGGCGCACCCGGGACTACGGGCCGGGGCGCTGCCTGCGGATCTCCACCTGCGCGAAGTCGAGGTCGGCGTCGACCGGCACGGCAAGCTTGCGGACGCGGACCGTCACGGCCGTCGCACCGGTCGACACGAGGACCGCGGACGCGATGGTGTCCGCGATGGCCTCGAGCAGATGGAAGCTGCGCTCCTCGATCACGCGGCGGCACAGCCGGATCAGCGGCCCGTAATCGATCGTGGCGGCCAGGTCGTCCGAGGCGCCGGCACGGGCAAGGTCAGTCTCGACCTCGAGGTCCACCTCGATCTCCTGGGGGAATTCCCGCTCTTCGTCACCGACGCCGTGGCGTCCCTCGAAGCGCATTCGCTCCAGCAGGATCCGGTCACTCATCGCGTGGCACCGGTCTCCAGGGGTGCACGCCAGCCGCGAACGACGGCATCGCTCATGCGCGCGGCGCGGACGTTCTCGGCGACATCGTGAACGCGCACGATGTCCACCCCGGCGCCGATCCCCAACGCGGTCGTGGCAAGGGTGCCCTCCACGCGCTGGCCGGCCGGCAAGTCGAGCACCTTGCCGATGGTGGACTTGCGGCTCGTGCCCAGGAGGATCGGCCGGCCGAGGACGCGCAGCTCGGCCAGGTCGCGCAGCAGCTCCAGGTTCTGCTCCGGTGTCTTTCCGAAACCGATGCCCGGATCCACGATCAGCGACTCCCAGGCGCACCCCGCACCGACCGCGCGCTCGACGGTTCGCTGGAGGTCGGAGATCACCTCGCCTGTGACACTCCGGTAGATGGCCTCCGCCCGGTTGTGGCTGATGACGTAGGGGACATCACGCTCGGCCACCACACGAGCCATCTCGTCGGATGGCCGGGTTGCCCAGACGTCGTTGACGAGATCCGCGCCGGCTTCCAGTGCAGCAGTTGCCACCGCGGGTTTGATGGTGTCGATGCTGATCGGCACCTCCGGGAGCGCCTCGCGCAGCGCCCGGATCACGGGGATCACCCGCTGAAGTTCCTCCGCTTCGTCGACGCTCGGGTGGCCGGGGCGGGTCGATTCTCCACCGACATCGATGAGATCAGCGCCGTCGGCAGCCATCTGCAGGCCCTGCTGGAGGGCGAGCGCCAGGCCGGAGTCACGGTCCCTCGCCGCCAGCAACCCGTCACCGCTGAACGAGTCAGGTGTCACGTTGACGATGCCCATCACAAACGTACGCGTCCCCCAGGCAAACCTGGCACCTCGCAGCGTGATCGTCCTGGGCGGCCGTTCGGGGATGCCCGAGGCAGGCGCGCCGGCAGGGAGACGGACGGAGGGAGTGGCGTCCACGCTGGGGTTCAGTCCTCTGGATCGTGCAATGCGGGGTCGTCGAAGAGCTTGCCACGGACATGGCCAACGAGGTACAGCGAGCCCGCCACGACCAGCGGGCCGCCGCTCATTCTGGCGAGCCCCATTGCCACCTCGAGAGCGTCGTCGGCCAGGTCGACGGACTCGACAAGCGAGCTCCCCCCGGACCTCGCCGCTTCTGCCCTCCACGCCCGGGCCAGCTCGTCGGCCTTCAGCGACCGAAGCGTCCCCGGCACCGTCGTGGCGACCACCCGTACTTCCCGCAGGAAGTCGGAGTGGGAAAGCGCCGCGGTCATCTCGGCAACCCGCTTGTCGCGCAGGACACCGACCAACAGCGTCGGACGGCCGGGCGAGAGGTTGGGAGCAAGCTCATCGAGCGCCACCGCCAGTGCCGCCGCACCCGCCGCATTGTGGGCACCGTCGAGGACGAGGTCCACGGATCCCGAGTGCGGTTGGCTCGGCCCCGGAGGCCCGGGCGGCGCCGATCTGGCGCGGCCATCAGGACCGATCACCAGCAGCTCTAGGCGGCCCGGCCAGCGTGCCTCGGCAAACCCCCTGCGGAGTGCCACGTCGGGGACAGTCGCCAGACCAGCGGCCTGCAGCGCAGCCACGGTTCGCAGCGCGACCGCCGCATTCGCTGCCTGGTGCCGTCCGAGCAATCCCACGCGCAGCGATCCAAGGGTCTTGTCCGCGAGCACGAGGCCACCACGGTCCATGGATACGACGCGGAGCGGCTCGACCGCGTCGAGTGGAACGTCGAGCCGTCGCGCCCGCCTCCGGATGACCGCCAGCGCGTCGCCGGTCGCACCGGTCACGGCTCGGTCGCCACGCTTGATGATGGCGGCCTTCTCGCGCGCGATCGCCGGCAGGGTGTTGCCCAGGTACTCCATGTGGTCCCAGTCGATGTTGGTGATGGCGGCTACGCCACCGTCCCACGTATTGGTGGCGTCCAGCCGTCCGCCGAGCCCGACCTCGATCACCGCCGTCGTGATCCCCGCCCGAGCGAACCAGGTGAATGCCGCTGCCGTCACGAGCTCGAACTCCGTCGGACCGCCGAGTCGCCGCGGAACCCGGTCGGCCGCGGCGAGCACCTCCTCGATGATCCGCACGAAGTCCGCCGCCGCGATGGGCGCGCCGTCGACCTGAATTCGCTCGCGATAGCTCGCGAGGTGCGGCTTCGGGGTCTGCCCCACGCGATCGCCGGCTGCCCGCAGAGCGGCACTCACCAGCGCCTGGACGCTCCCCTTGCCATTCGTGCCGCCCACCAGCGCGCCATGGATGCCGAGCTGCGGATCCCCCAGGACTCGAAGGAGCGCTCTTGTGCGCCCTAGACCGAGCCGAATTCCGAACCGCCCGCGTGCCTGGAGGGCGGCCACGGCTTCCCGATACGTCATGTGACCGGCAGCTCGGGCGTCAGCTGCCGCTGAGCTCGTCCTCGTAGAAGACGCACTGGTTGAACCGCGATGAGAAGCAGACATCCGAGACGTAGCCCGATTCGAGGTGGATGCCGCCGCGAAGCTGGCAACGCGAGATTGTCGAGTTCTGGCGCATGTAGGCCGTGAGCATGTGCGGTGCCTGGAAGGGGATCGGCCCGCGGGGCCCGGTCAGGTAGAAGTGGGGGCACACGTTCCGGCGCAGGTTCGGGAGGCCGAACGGCATGCGCGGCCCGAGTGCGGCAAGTTGGGTTGCCGCCACCAGGGAGCGCGACATGGACGGCGCCACGCGCTGGATCGGGCCGGACGGCGGGCGCGGCGGGGCAGGTCGACCACCGGCCAGGAAGCTGGTGCGTTCAGGGCCGGCGCCTGGCTTTCGATGTGCGCTGTCCAACGAGCCTCCACATTGGGCTTGGCGGCAGGGGTGGCACGGCGCCCCACCAGGCCGTAGCGTAGTCCACCCGCCCGGAGTTGCGCGCGCCGCATCGCGTGATCGGGGCACAACCTATCGCAGAGGGCGCATCGCTCTGCGAGAATCAGGGTGGATGGACGACCCCGATCCGCACGCCCGCCGCCCCCAGCGACCGAGGGCCAGCGCGCGACGAACTGGACGGATTGGTCGTCCCCTCGACGGCGACGAGACGCGCGTCGGCACCGAGACGATGTCCGTGATCAGAGGGCCGCTCTCGTGGCCCAAGCGCGTCGGCATCCTGCTGGCGCTCGCCGCGATCGGCGGAACGGTGGTACTCGCGGGAGGGGTCCTCACGAACCACACCCCGGCGAGCTCGGGATCACCGCATTCCGGCGCATCTGGCCTCCCGGCGCACTCGAACCAGCCGAGCGGCGGCACGGCCGTGCCTGATGCGGCGCCCGTCATCACCCCACCTGACCCCGCGATCACGAAGGTCGCCACCTGGACGGCCGAGATCACGATCCCGACCCTCTCGGTGGGCCGCCAGGAGCTGCATCTCCAGATCTACCGGAACGGGAAACAGGTCCGGGACGTGGCCGTGCGCAAGGGCGCGACGATGACGGTCAGGAACATCCCGTTACGGCGCGGCGAGAACACCTTCACGGCAGCGTTCGTCGGGCCCGGCGGTGCTGGACCGGTCTCGACCGCCGTGACGATCACGCTCGACCAGGTCGCACCCGGCCTTCGCGTCAGCGCGCCGGCAGACGGAGACGTCATCAACAGCCCGTCGGCAGAAGTGCGGGGCATCACCGAAGCCGGCGTCGCGGTCACCGTTCGCAATGCCTCGAACAGCGCGAAATCGGAAGTGACCGCGGCAACGGACGGCAGCTTCCAGACAATCATCGAGCTCGGTCCCGGTGGCAACAACCTCACCATCAGCGTGGTGGACAAGGTCGGAAACACCGCGACGAGCTCGCGAACGGTCGTCCACGGCACAGGCAAGGCGGATGCGCAGCTGACGCTCTCGAAGGACGGGTTTCGCCTCCGCCGGCTGCCCGCCACGTTCGACGTGGATCTGCTCGTCTTCGACGCCAACGGCCAGGCCGTCGACGGAGTCGCGGTCACCTTCAGCCTCTCGCCGCCTGGCCAGCCCACGTCCACGTACGAGGCAACGACCGATCACGGCGCGGCCAGCTGGCTTGGGATCACGCTCGCCCGGGACTCGACGGAGGTCGGGACCGGGTTCGTGACCGCCTCGATCACGCTACCCGATGGGTTCGTCCTCCGGAAGACGGCCCCGTTCGAGGTCAGGTGAGGCGGGACTCGGCGCAGATGCGGCCGCCGCACGAAAGCCCTCCGCGGCCATTCGATCCGTGGCCGACGTGATCCGGCGCGATGGCCGAACGACGGGGGCCTCGATCAAACGCCCCTCGCGAGCGACCTGCGTCGAAGCCGCAATGGGCACTGCGGTTCGACCGCGGGGCCCCGTCCCGGACATCGACAGCTCGGCCGCCGGCGCAGCCGCCGATGCGTGGCCGGTGAT
Organism: Candidatus Limnocylindrales bacterium; assembly: GCA_038253685.1. Lineage (GTDB taxonomy): Bacteria > Chloroflexota > Limnocylindria > Limnocylindrales > CSP1-4 > JAFMJV01. The sequence goes on from JBBSGX010000024.1 coordinate 11,071, forward strand.
GCGTCCGAGCCTGGCACGGACGCCGTCCTCGCGAACCTCGCGCAGCCGGCCCGGCACGAAGTCTGGCTCATCGTCTCCCTGAGACGGGCGCGTGCGACCGCGATGACCAGTCACGCCGCCGATCGTCCGCGGCAGTGCCGCCGGAACCGTGGCCACCGACTGGGCGCCGGAGCCGGCCATTGCCAATGAGGCAGAGGGGTTCGGCGTCAGCAGCGTGTTGAGCGACTCGAAGAGCCCCTCGGCCGGCTCGAGAATCGCCGGTGCCTGCCAGCAGGCTCGGATCTCCTCCCCAGTCAGCACGGCGCGCGTCTTGTCGAGTGCGCAATACCCCAGCCTGGCGGCCACCCCGCGGCGGAAATTGCGGCAGGTCGAACAGGTCATCGGGGACCGGGAACAGGCCCAACAGCGGTTCGTCTCCGCTTGGGGCGTGCCACAGTGCGGGCAGCGCCACATCGCCACGAACAGCAGTGTAGCTGCCGCCGCGCCACCGTGCGCGGCATTCTGCGCGGGAGCCGACAGGCGTTCGGTATCACCAGGTCCCGGGCGCGGCCGACCTGCGCGGCAGACATGCGCGGCTGCCACTCGCCGCTCAAGGGCTGCAGGGGCTGTCGGCTGTCTCGACGAGCAGGTCCACGGCTGAACCCGGTGCCGCCGGGTCTCCTGGTTGCGGTGACTGGTCGAGCACGATCCATGAGTCATCGCTGCCCGGAGGCGGTGGAACGATCGTCCCCACCACCAGGCCGATCGCCTCGATCTGGCTCCGCGCTGCCGCCACGTCCTCGCACAGGTAGTTGCCAACGATGACCGGCGTCGGCGAAGGACTCGGAATCGGGCTGGGGCTGGGGGAGGGCGCCAAGGTGGGGCTGGGTGTCGGCTCGGGACTCGGAGTCGGTGTCGGGGCGGGCGTCGGTGTCGGGGCAGGCGTCGGAGTAGGGCTTGGCGACGGCGATGGGCTGGGTGACGGAGGCGGCGATGGACTCGGCGACGGCGACGGACTGGGCGACGGCGACGGCGACGGACTGGGCGACGGCGACGGCGACGGACTCGGGCTCGGGGCCGGGCTCGGGGACGGGCTCGGGGACGGCGAGGGACTCGGACTCGGCGACGGCTCGGGACCCAGTGACAGCCAGTAGTCGATGGGCGTGTCCCGTGCCACCGAGAGCCCGGACCGAGGGTCGGTGCGCACGACCTGGCCGCGCGGCACGTCCGGATCGAAGGTCTCGAACCGGCCACCGGCCTGGAGACCAGCCGCAAAGAGAGCCGCGACTGCATCCTGCTCGGTGAAGCCCCGCAGGTCCGGAATGATCACGGTCGGACTCTGGGTGGACACGGTGACGTTGATGGTGCTGCCGGCCGCGACGGCTATTCCGGGCGGCGGAGACTGCGCGAGGATGATGTTGGGAGGTCCCGGGTCCGTTTGTTGTGTCTGGGAGAGCTTCAGCCCGAGGCCGTCGGCGGTCCGCTGCGCGTCGGCCAGGACGAGGTTGGTCAAGGTCGGCACGGCCACCGGCACCGGCGTAGGGCTGCGCGACGGGCTGCCGCCGCCACCGCTGATGAGCAGGAAGATCAGGATGCCCGCCGCGACCAGGACGAGCAGCCCGAGAACCGCGGCAACCCAGCCCCACGGTGTCGCTCCCGACCTCGCGGTCTGGGTCTCTGCGTAGGGACTGGGCGGGAGTGGAGCTTGGGAGACGGCGGCGTAGCTCGAGGTACCGTCGGGATCGGCCAGAAAGCGACCCAGCGCCATGGACAGCTCTGTGGCGGTTGGCCGCCCGCGCGGGTCGACATTGAGCGTCCAGCGCACGATCGCATCGAGGGACCCAGGCACGTCTGGTCGAACCGCTTGTGGAGACGGCGGCGGGGCGGACAGACGCGCGACCGCCACGGCGGCAGCCGAGTCGCCCTGGAAGGCGCGTCCCCCGGTCAGCATCTCGTACATCACCAGACCCGCCGAGTAGATGTCGGAGGAGCTCGTCACGATCTCGCCGCGTGCCTGTTCCGGGCTGAAGTAGTGGACGCTCCCCATGGTCATGCCGGGGACCGTGAGCTGGGACTCGGAAAATGCCTGCGCGATCCCGAAGTCCGCGACCTTCACCCGGCCGTCGCTGGTGAGCAGCACGTTCGAAGGCTTGATGTCACGGTGGACGATGCCGCGCGCGTGCGCCGCCTCGAGAGCATCGGCGATCTGCTGAGCGATCCGGGCCGACGCCGTCGGGGGAAGACGACCGCGCTCTCGCAGAACCGCGGCCAGATCGCCCCCGGTGACGAGCTCCATGACGATGAAGGGTCCCGCCGAATCCGTGCCGTAGTCGAAGACCTGGACGACGTCCGGATGGTTCAGGGCGGCGGCGGCCTGCGCCTCGTGACGAAAGCGCGCCAGGAATGCGGGATCGGCGCCGTACTCGGCGCGCAGCAGCTTGACCGCCACGTCGCGGCCGAGCTGGAGGTCCTGGGCCCGGTAGATCGTGGCCATCCCGCCCTGCCCGATCAGCTCGAGCAGGCGATATCGACCGCCGAGAATGCGTCCCGCTTCAGCCATGCCCTGCTCGCTCAGTCGGAACCCGACGTCACTGCAGGTCGACCGTCCGGAGGTAGTGCCGGAACTCCGCCCCGATGTCGGGGCGCTCCAGCGCCAGCTCGACCGAGGCCTTGAGCCAGCCCATGGTGGTTCCGGCGTCGTAGCGGGTGCCCTCGAACTCGTATCCGTACACGTCCTGCTCGTCCATCAGCGCCTCGATCGAATCGGTGAGCTGGATCTCGCCGCCCGCGCCGCGCTGCGTCGCCTCCAGCTTCTCGAAGATCTTGGGCGTCAGGACGTAGCGGCCAATGATCGCCAGGTTGCTCGGGGCATGCTCCGGGTCCGGCTTCTCCACGAGGCTGCGGACCTTGTGCAGGCGGGGGTCGTCGGGCGGGCCGTCCGGGTCGAGATCGATGACGCCGTAGCGCTGCGTCTCTTCGCGCGGCACATCCATGACCGCCACGACCGACGAATGGGTGCGGCGGTAGGCGTCGATGAGCTGGGCGATGCAGGGGACCTCGGAGACGACCACGTCGTCCGAGAGGATGACCGCGAACGGCTCGTGGCCAACCAGCTCCTTGGCCATCAGCACGGCGTGGCCGAGGCCGAGCTGTTCCTTCTGACGCACGTAACTGATCTGCGCCATGTCGCCGATCTGCCGCACGCGCCGCAGCATCTCGATGTCGCCCTTGGTCTCAAGCAGATGCTCCAGCTCGTATGAGTGGTCGAAATGGTCCTCGATGGCCCGTTTCTGGCTGCTGGTGACGATGATGACCTGCTCGATGCCGGCTGCCACCGCCTCCTCGACGGCGTACTGGATGACCGGCTTGTCCACGAGCGGGAGCATTTCCTTGGGCTGCGCCTTGGTAGCTGGCAGGAACCGGGTCCCCCAACCCGCTGCCGGGAAGACCGCCTTTCGGACGCGCATCGAACCTCGCCGTACGTAGCTGGTGCCCCGCCGCGTGCCATGGACGCTGGCGCCAGCGGGTCTCGAAGTATAGGCCCGCTCTTTCGGCGGGCGACGCGCCAGACGTCCGGGGCGAGGCCTCGGAGCCAGGTCAGTGTTCGGCCAGCTCGCCCGACTCGCGCCGCCCACCCCGCAGGACAAGGTGCGTGAACGGCACACGGATCTCCCGGAACGTCTCGACCGAAACCAGGAACCCGCCGAACAGCAGCACGACCCCCAGAAGCTTGGCAAGCTGGTACGGGCCGGTGGACCCGAAGCGGTTCAGCGTGTCGGCGCTGCCGACGACGATCGCGCCGAAGGCGATGAGGAGCGTGGCAGGGACGCGCGTGTGAAGGCGGCCGGCGAAGAGGTCCCGGATCGCGCCGGGCAGCGACGCCACGAAGTTGACGGTGATTGCGACCGGCGCGATCGCCACGTTGAACAGGAACTGGTCGCCCGATTGGCCGGCGTCGAGCGAGTAGTCGAGGACCCGCTTCTTCGGCATGAACATGTAGGCGGAGAACAGCGCGCCGAGCGCCAGGGCGAACGTACCGGTGATGTTCAGGAAGGGCGTCAGCAGGCGCAGGCTGACGGGCAGGATCGTGCCCACAGGGACACCCGTATGCGGGTCGAGCGCATAACCCGGCAGCGGCAGGGTCGCCGTGACCATGAGGGCGATGCTGATGAGCGTCACGCCGATGACCGCAGCGGCGGCGAACCGCGGCCATCGCTCGTCCTGAAAGTACGTCTCCACGGCGACCGCGAGCGCCAATCCTGCTGCCGCGATGAAGTACAGCAGTGGGACCGCGCCGGCTCCGGCGTATTCGGGCCGCCGAGCAGCGAGGAATGTGAACAGGCCGGCCAGGAAGAGGCTCAGGGTGATGGCGTAGCCAAAGCGGGTTCGAGCCAGCAGGAAGGCGGTGCCGAGCCCCAGCCACCCGGCGGTCCACACTGCGCCGGTCAGGTACCAGGCGCGGTAGAGCAGCTCGTTCCAGCCACCGATCGCGGCCAGGGCCTCGCATGCGGCGGCAACCGCGAAGAACAGCGTCCCGATTGCCCAGATCAGTTGGTACGCGCGGCGCCGTTCCCGCCACTGGTCGATCAGCGCAGCGAAGAACGCGACGGCGAAGATGGCGGTCAGGGCGGGCAGCAGCGCGTTCAGGTTCGCCTCGAGGGGTGTGTCGGCGTGGCGGGGTCAGGCGGGAACGAACTCGTGGGATTCCCGATGGTTTCCATCGCACAGACCGAAACGCGGCTCTTCCCCGGGGAGCGGCACGGGGCGCATCAGTTCCCTGACTTCCGAGAGACGGCAGAAGAAGTAGCCGCGGCGCCGGGCCCAGGCACGGAAGTGGCTGGGGTCTGCATGGAACTCGTGGGGACCGGGATTGAGCGGCGCGCGCGTGGCCCAGCTGGGTGGCGCCTCGCGGGAAACGGCGTCCATGATCGAGACGCGGAACGGGGTGCCGCGGATGGGCTCGCCGCAGCCGGCGCAGCGCTTCGCGTCGTTCTCCTCGATCAGGGTGGGAATGCGAATCCCCATGATCGACCCGCCGCGGAAGCCGTTCGTCGTCACGCGGCCGATTGTAGCGGCGCGGCCGTGCGGCGCCGCGTCGGGTGCCGAGTTCCGCGGGCCGCGGGCCGCGGGCCGTGGGCCGCGGATGGGGTGCCGAGTTCAGCGTGCTGTGCCTCGTGCCTTCGGACGCGCTGAGTCCCGCGTGCCATGGCCGGCGCGGCGGCGTGCCCGCTGACATTCGCCCGGAATATGTGCCCCCACATGCAATGTGCGGGAGTCCCCCGCCCGACCATGGTCGGGGCAGCGGCTGCAGCCCGGTTCTGCCGACCCACGCTCAACCCGGGACAGAATCTGCGCCCCGCTCCGGCGGCGACACAGTGAATCGACCGGAACCCGCACATACGATGTGGGGTCGGCATATTCGGAACGAACGGTGCCCCTGGTTGAACAGCAAGGCGGCGAAACCACCGCACGGTGGACTCCCCCATCCTCTGGCTGCTCGCTGCGTTCGTGCCCGTCGCCGTCGGACTGGCCTGGCGAGCCCTCCCCTTCCCCAGCCGGCGGGCCTCGAGGATTGCGGATCGCTCATCTCCGCGCCCGCAGTGTGGCGGGTGGCTCAGGCCACGGCTGTGCTCGGCTCGGTGCCGTGGTCGCGCGTCGGCTCGGAGCCGACCGCGCGTCCTTGTCGCTGCGCTGGCCGTCGCGATCGGTCGTCATCGCCTCCATAGCCATCCCCGTCGTCCTGGCGCCGCTCGCACTCTGGCTCGGTCCGATCCTGGCCGTGCCCTTCTTCGGGGAGACCCGGCTCGAGACCGGCATCCTCGCGGCCGTCGCGCCGGCGATCGCGCTGGCGCTGGCCAACGGGCTCATGGAGGAGGTCACGTTCCGCGGCGCGCTGATGGGCTCGGGAGAGCGTGCCTTGGTACCGAGTGGCGCCCTCGTGCTTCAGGCGATCCTCTTTGGCCTCGTCCACATCGGTCCCGACTTCACCGGCAACCCGATCCCGGTCGTCGTCGCGGTCGGCGCGGACGGGCTCATCGCCGGTCTCGTCGTGCGGCGCACCGGGTCGCTGCTGCTGCCGATCGCCGCCCACGCGGCCTTCGACGTGCCGCTCTATTACGTCCAGGCCTGCCGCATGTCGTGGCCTCCCGTTGATGGATCCGACCGACCGGCCGATCACCCTGCGCGAGATCCCCCAAACCAACCGCGAGGCGATCAAGGCGCTCGGCGTGAGCCCCTCGCAGCGGCGCTTCGTCGCCGGCGTCCGAGACTCTCTGCGAGAGGCCGAGGAGACGCCGCAGGCGAACCCCTGGTACCGGGCGATCTACGCGGCTGACGAACCGGTTTCGTGATGTTGAGCTGGGACGTCACGCCGAGCCCGGGGATACTCGGGCCATGGTTCCTGTGGCGGCTTCTCATCGACGAGCGTCACCAGGGACGGGGTTACGGTGGGGCGGCGCTGCGACAGATCGTCGATATCGTCCGGGCCGCTGGCGCGACCGAGCTCCTGACGAGCTACGTTCCGGGCGACGGCGGCCCGTGGCCCTTCTACGAGCGGTTCGGCTTCGTCCCGACGGGCGAGCTCGACGGCGTGGAGATCGTCCTGCGACTGGATTTCGCATGCGGCTGAGATCAATGTACCGGCGCAACGGAGACGTTCAATTCACCACCATGTCGAAGGCGAACGTGTTGTTGCTCTCGTTCGATTCCTGAACGTTGTCTCCCGAGTCGACGATGCAGATAACGTGCATGTCGGGTGGATCGCCGGCATCAACCTGGCACACGGTTTGACGATCCTCACTGGTTCCAGGGGGTTGGGCACCGAATTGCGCGCAAGTGGAGGTGTGACTGGATCCGTCTGGATAGTGGACTTTGATTGCGAGCTCAAATCCATTCGACCCGGCGGGTGCCTTAATCCTGACAGTGACAGTGAATTGGACAGGAGAATTCGCCGCAGTCGATGCGGGATGGTCAACCGCGACAACTGATAGGTCGGGCGGTCGTGGTGTTGGTTTTAGCGTCGGCCGCGGCGTAGGTTCTGGTGTCGGTTGCGGTGTTGGTCTCGGCGTCGGTCGTGGCGTAGGCTCTGGCGTCGCTTGCGGTGTTGGTCTCGGCGTCGGTTGCGGCGTGGGCGGTGCCGTTGGTCGCGGCGTGGGCGGTGCCGTTGGTCGCGGCGTTGGCGGTGGTGTTGCTCTTGGGGTCAGCCCCGGGCTTGGTCCAGCTGGCGGCCCGAGCGTGGGCTGCGCCATAGGGTCCGTTGCGAACAGGGAAGGAGTCACGAAACCCGTGACACTGGATAGCGAGGTCGTCCCCATTGGTGTCGCAGATCCGTGGAGTGCCCCCGCGACAACTCCACCTGTTGGGCTCGCGGACAGTCCACCCCCGAACAACCCACTTGCGCCCAGCACGGCGATCGAGGCCAAAACCACCACCAGCCCAACGACGGCAAGGGTTGGCATCAGCCCGGCGCGCCGTCGAGGCCCGCGAGTAGCACCCGAATCAACCACGGCGGGCGACCGCCTCGGAGGGCTTGGTGGGATCACGGCCGCCGGCACAGGACGAAGCAGCACTGTCTGCTCGGTGAGCGGTGCCAGCAGCGTGGTGCGGTCACCCTGTGCCAGCCGTTCAGCCAATCCATCGAGTGTGGCGGCCTCGACAACTAGAGGCATGAGCTGAGGCACAACCAATGGCTTGAGGACGGCCAAGACGCGCTTTGGATCAGACGAACCGGGACCGGGCAGCCCAGGTCGACGCAGATGGGCCGCACCGTCGGGCAGTATCAGGACCGTTGTGGGCGAGAGATCGAGGAGCAGACCCTTGATGGTCGCAGTGGCAACCAGTCGCTGCAGTTGATTGACGAGGCGTGCCAGCGCGATCTTGTCGAGCGGTGCTGGCGGCGGTGGCGGGGGCAGCTCTTCTCTGACCACCCAGAAGGCCAGGTTGGCAGGCTGGGGTCGGCCCAGCGTACCGCGGTACCTGGCGGCGGGTCGTGGCTGGCGGCGATGCGGGTCCCCATGAGCGGCCCGGCGGTCCGTGACTTCGCCGCCTTCTGCGAGCGCTACGTCGAGCACACCAACAGCCGTTGGGCGCGCCAGCCTCTCACCCTGCAGGACGGGCAGCGGGCGTTCTGGTGGGAGGCCCGCGAGCTCGACCCCGCGAGCGGCCTGCGGGTGTACCAGGAGGTGGGCCTCGGCATCCCCACCAAGAACGGCAAGAGCACCCTTGCCAGCGCCGCCGGGCTCTACTTCCTGACCGCCGACGGCGAGAACGAGCCGGAGGTCATCGTCGGCGCGGCGACCCGTGGCCAGGCGACCATCGTGCTGGCGCGATCGATGGCCCGTCGCAGCCGGCGCCTGGCGCCGTACGTCCAGGTCCAGGAGCACCGCATCCTGGCGCCGGGAGGTCCCGCGAGAGAGTCTGGACACCCTGGTGGCCGGTCTCGACGGATCGCTGCTGTACCCCGACGATGAGGGCTTTGCCGAGA
>JBBSGX010000025.1:0-19187 GCA_038253685.1 Candidatus Limnocylindrales bacterium
ACCAGCGATGTCGAGAACTATCCCGGCTTCCCCGACGGCATCCAGGGCCCCGAGCTGATGGACCTGTTCCGCAAGCAGGCCGAGCGCTTCGGCTCCCGCATCGTCGATGTCGATCTCGAGCGGGTCGACTTCTCGGCTCGTCCGTTCCACCTCTGGGCGGGCGGCGAGGAGTACACCGCCGATTCGGTGGTGGTCGCGACCGGAGCCAGCGCCATCTGGCTCGGCCTGGACAACGAGACCCGGCTTCGCGGCCGTGGGGTGAGCGCCTGCGCGACCTGCGACGGGTTCTTCTTCCGCGGCAAGAAGGTGGCCGTCGTCGGCGGGGGCGACACCGCTCTCGAAGAGGCCACGTTTCTGACCCGCTTCGCGACCGACGTCCAGATGGTCCTGCGTCGCGATCAGTTCCGCGGCAGCAAGATCATGCAGCAGCGCGCAGCGGACAACCCCAAGATCGTCATCAACCTCAACAAGGAAGTCGTGGACGTCCTCGGCGGCGAGGTCGTCAATGGCATCCGGCTGCGCGACACCGTCACCGGCGAGGAGAGCGAGATCGAGACCGACGGCCTCTTCCTGGCCATCGGCTACAAGCCCAACACGGACGTCTTCCGCGACTGGCTCGAGGTCGACCACCACGGCTACCTGGTCGTCCGCGACGAGACGCACTCGAAGGTCGACGGCGTCTTCATCGCCGGGGACGTTCACGATCATCGCTATCGCCAGGCCGTGACCGCCGCTGGCGACGGCTGCAAGGCCGCGATCGATGCAGAGCGCTGGCTGGAGAGCCAGGGGATCAGCCAATCTGCAACCGCCACCGCGTGGTGACGATCGCGAAGAAGCCCCAGGGTCGCCCTCGCAATTCCCGCCGATCGGGAATCTCGCAGCGCCTGGGTCTCGTTCCGACCACGCAGGACGTCGTCGAGCGATGGCTGGACGAGGCACTCCCCGACCGAGACGCCTCCGCTCTCGACGCGGGATGTGGCCGGCTCAGCCAGTTGCGACCGTTCCGCAAGCGCCTCGGCCGGTTTGTGGGCGTCGACATCCATGAGCCCGCGCGACCCCTGGCATGGCTCGACGAATTCCATGTCGCCGACCTCTGTGCGGACGCCGACGCCTTTCCCGAAGGGACGTTCGATCTGGCGCTCTCTTCGTTCACCGTCGAGCACTTCGCCGACCCGGTGGCCGCATTCCGCATCATCCATGGCTGGCTCCGGCCGGGCGCCTGGTTGGTGGTCACCACAGTGAATCGGGCGCATCCGTTCGTGAACATCTACCTTTCGCTGCCGCGAGACCTCCGCGGAAAGGCACAGGGAATGGTCAAGGCGAGCGCGGCAGACGCGCATCCCCTGGTCGGCGCGTGCAACACGCCGTCCGAGCTGCGGGCGGGCCTGCGCGACGCCGGCTACACGGACATCGAGCTGGTGACGACCGGTAACCTGGCCCGAGCCTGGGGCCGGACGCTTCCCATGTGGGCACTCGGGCTGGCCGGTGACCTTGCTGCCCACTCCGTGCTGTCGCGCCGCTCGACGATCGTTGCGCGCGGCCGGAAAGCGTGGTCGCCAGTCGCCTCGTCGGCCGCGACCACTTCCACGGGCACCGCCACAGCAACCACGGCGGCGAGCTCGTGATGCGCCAACCGTTGTTCGTCCGCGAGGGGCGCCGCACCGTATTCACCCCGCTCGGCAGCAACGGCGTTCGCCTCTTCCTGACGAGCGCGACGATCCTCTTCGTCGAGTTGCTGCTCATCCGCTGGGTGCCCGCCAACGTCACCTACATCGGGTTCTTCAGCAACTTCCTGCTGATGGCCAGCTTCCTCGGCATCGGCCTGGGGATCCTGCTCGGCCGCAACGGGCGCCGCGTCCCGATCCTGCCCTTCACCCTGCTGCTGCTCGCGGTCGTCATCCTCATCTACAAGGCGCAGCTCAACGTCCAGGTCCGCGACCCCAACGAGCTGTTCTTCGGCCTCGCCGAGAGCCACGCGGCGGACACCAACTTCTTCGTCCTGCCGCTGGTCGTCCTGCTCGTCACGGGCCTGCTCATGACCCTGGCACTGCCGCTCGGCCCGCTTCTCAAGAGCATGAAGCCGCTGCGCGCCTATGCCATCGACATCGCGGGCTCGATGACCGGCATCGCGGCCTTCACGCTCCTGTCGGCCGCTGGCACCACGCCGTTGGTCTGGTTCCTGGTGGCGGCCTTCCTGGTCGCCCTGCTGGAGCTCGGCGCCGGGGTGCGGACATGGTCGCTGCCGGCGGCCGCCGCGCTCATTGCGGTCGTCTTCCTCGTCAATAGCTACGTCTCGGCTTCATCGGATGTGTACTCGCCGTACTACCGCATCACGACCTATACCGACGGCCTCGGGCAGATCCGCCTGAACGTGAACGGCATTCCCCACCAGACGCTGCATCCGGTGAACGCAGGTGGCCGGGAACCCTTCTACGACCAGGTCTACAAGTGGTTCCCGGGCCGGACCTACCCGAACGTGCTGATCGTCGGTGCCGGCAGCGGGACAGATGTGGCGGTGGCTCTCGCACACGGGGCAGGCCACATCGACGCGGTCGAGATCGACCCCAAGATCGCGCAGATCGGAATCGACGAGCACCCGGACCACCCGTACCAGGATCCGCGCGTCAGCCTCCACATCAACGATGGACGCGCCTTCCTGCGCAACACCACAACGAAGTACGACCTGGTGGTCTTCGCGCTGCCGGACTCGCTGACCCTCGTGAGCACCACGGCCAACCTGCGGCTCGAGTCGTTCCTCTTCACTGAGCAGTCCTTCGCGAGCGTCAACGACCACCTGGCGCCCAACGGCATCTTCGTGCTCTACAACTACTACCGCCAGGACTGGCTCATCACCAAGCTCGCAAACATGCTGACGGCCTCGTTCGGAGGCACCCATCCGCTTGTCCACACGTACCAGGTCGGAACCGCGAGCGTGATGGCTGCCATGGCCGATGGGCCGGGTGTGGCTGCGCTCGCCGGCGGAAAGCCGCCCGGCGACACGGTCTCGCCCATCCCCGACGCGGGCCTGCCGACGCCCAAGCCCGCCACGGACGACTGGCCGTTCCTCTATCTGCGGACGCCGTTCATCGCCGACTACTACTACGCCGCGCTCGGGCTCGTGCTGCTCTTCGCGCTGGCCGCCATCGGGCTGGCCGGCAAGGTGACCGGCACCAGCCTGCGACGCTTCAGCCCGCACTTCTTCGTCCTCGGCAGCGCCTTCCTGCTCCTCGAGACCCGCAGCCTGGTGAGCTTCAGCCTGTTGTTCGGCACGACCTGGCTGGTCAACGCGCTGGCGTTCTTCGCGATTCTCGCGAGCGTCCTGCTGGCCATCTTCATCAACGCGCGACTCCCCATCAAGCGGCCGCACCTCCTGTACGCGGGACTCTTCATCGCGCTGGCGATCGCGTTCCTGGTGCCGCCCGAATCGCTCCTGATCGACCCGCCGGTCCTGCGGTATGGGCTCGCAGCACTCCTCGCGTTCGCGCCGGTGTTCTTCGCGAACCTGGTCTTCAGCTACTCCTTCCGCGATACCAGGACAGCTGACATGGCGTTTGCCAGCAACCTGCTCGGCGCCATGCTCGGCGGGGCACTGGAATATCTGGCGCTGCTGACCGGCTACCAAGCGCTGCTCATCGTGGTGGCGCTGCTGTACGGGCTCGCCTATCTCTTTGCGACCCGCATCCGCATGCTCGCCGACCGTGAGCTGTCGGCCGAGCCTGAGATCGTGCCCACCGAGGCGATCGCCCCGGCCGCTGCCGGGTAGGGATCGACATGGCGATGCGGGGCCGCGGCGGCCACGGGCTGATGGGCCCGGACGAATCCTTCACCCCGGTTCCGAGCGAGCGGCGCGGTCAGACCATCCGGCGGATTGCCGGGTTCTTCCGGCCCTACCGCACGCAGGTCGCGATCGTGCTGCTGACGATCGTGGTGACGAGCTTCCTCGGGCTGATCAACCCATACATGCTCAAGCTCCTGATCGACGACGCGATCCCCAACCGCGACTTCACGAAGCTCAACATCTACGTGGGCCTGATGATCGTGGTGCCGATCGTGTCGGGCCTGATCGGCGTCGGGCAGAGCTATCTCAACAACGTCATCGGGCAGCACGTCATGCAGGACCTGCGCAACGCCCTCTACGCACACCTCCAGAACATGCCGCTGCGCTTCTTCACCGAGACGCGCACCGGCGAGATCCAGAGCCGGCTGGCCAACGACGTCGGTGGCATCCAGGCCGTGGTCACCGACACGGCCAGCAGTGTCGTCAGCAACCTCGTGATCGTGATCAGCACCGTCGTGGCGATGCTGTTCATCGACTGGCGGCTGACGGTGCTGTCGCTCGGCATGCTGCCGTTCTTCCTGTACCTCACTTACCGCGTCGGCAAGATCCGCCGGGGGATCAGCACCGAGACCCAGAAGAGCCTCGCAGACATGTCGGTGATCACGGAGGAGACCCTCAGCGTGAGCGGGATCCTGCTCAGCAAGACCTTCGGGCGGCAGGGCACCAACATCGACCGCTTCAAGTCAGCCAACGCAAAGCTGGCTGTGCTCCAGATCCGACAGAGCATGGTCGGGCGCTGGTTCTTCATGATCGTCGGCTCGATCTTCAGCATCACGCCGGCGCTGGTGTACTGGCTGGCCGGTGTGCTCGCCATCCAGCATGACCCCACCGCGCCGTCCTTCGGCGACATCGTGGCCTTCACCACGCTCCAGAGCCGGCTCTTCTTCCCACTCGGGCAGCTCCTCAATGTCCAGGTGGAAGTGCAGGGCGCACTGGCGCTCTTCGACCGCATCTTCGAGTACCTCGATCTCAGGCCGGGCATCACGGACGCGCCGAAGGCCACCACACTGGTTCCGACCGAGGTGCGCGGCAGCGTGCGCTTCCGGCATGTCTCGTTCCGTTATCCGAGTGCGCCACCGGTGCTGCTCGCGGCGGCTGCCGTTGATGCCGAAGGCGTGCCAGTCGCGGAGGTTCGCGGCGCGCCGGGCCCCGGTGGTCCGGGCAGCGTGGTCGAGCTCGCGGCCCGGAGCGGTTCGGTCGATGGCAGTGGCCTCGCGGAAGCACTGGAGGCGGATGCGGCCGAGATTGCGCCGGCGCCGGTTCCCTTCGCCCTCGAGGACATCGACTTCGAGGTGGCGCCCGGCCAGCTGGTCGCCCTCGTGGGCCCGTCGGGCTCGGGCAAGACGACGACGACGTACCTCGTTCCGCGCCTGTACGACGTGGACGAGGGCGCGGTCGAGATCGACGGTCAGGACGTGAAGTCAGTCACCCTGGCGAGCCTCGGCGACGTCATCGGCTTCGTGACCCAGGAGACGTATCTCTTCCATGCCAGCGTGCGCGCAAACCTCGCCTACGCCAAGCCGGGCGCGACCGATCGCGAGCTCCAGACCGCGGCGCGGCTGGCGGCCATCCACGACCGTATCCGTGAGCTGCCGGAGGGATACGACACGATCGTCGGCGAGCGCGGCTACAAGCTGTCCGGAGGGGAGAAGCAGCGCATCGCGCTGGCCCGAGTGCTGCTCAAGGATCCGCGCATCCTGATCCTCGATGAGGCCACGAGCGCGCTTGACACGGTCAGCGAGCGGCTCATCCAGACCGCCATCGAGCGGGTCATGCGCGGCCGCACGACGCTGGCCATCGCGCACCGCCTGTCCACGATCCTGCGCGCCGACCAGATCCTCGTCTACGAGCGCGGCCGCATCGTGGAACGCGGCACGCACCGAGAGCTGCTCCTCCTTGGCGCGGCCTATGCGCGGCTGTACCACGAACAGTTCGAGAGTGCCACTGGGCCGCGCGACCAGATCGCCACCCTGCCCGCGGCGTCGTAGGAGCTTGGAGCGATGGAGGCGCGCGGCCGCGGGCCCGTATTCGTGGTCGGATTCCCGCGCTCGGGCACGACCCTGCTGGCGGCCATGCTCAACGCCCATCCACGGCTCGATTGCGGTCCGGAAACGAACTTCATCGAAGGGATCCGACGGCGGGCCCTCCGCCGCGCGATCCTGGCCGATCCGCGGTGGCCGGACCGGGCGGTCGAATTCGTAGCGTCCCTGCGGCGAACCGACGGCTCAGCCGTCCACGATGTATTCGGCGTTCCGTTGGAAGAGGTCCGTCGGCACCTCGAGGCAACGGGTCCGTCCCTGCCGGCGATGCTGGAGGCATTGACCGTGCCGCACGCTGCGCGGAACGGCGCCGATCGTTGGGTTGAGAAGACGCCGGGCGAGGCCGACCGTCTCCGAACGATCAGGGGCCTGTGGCCAGAGGCGCGGATCGTGCGGGTCGTGCGAGATCCTCGCGGCGTGGTCGCCTCGCACGCCGCGGTTCCGTGGGGTGCCGTCACCGCCAGCGGCACGGCATACCGGTGGCAGCTCGCGGACGACCAGGTTGCGAGTTTCCTCCCGGGCGATGGCGGCACGACCATGGTGCGCTACGAGGACCTCGTCGAACGACCCGAGGAGGCAGGCCGGGCCATCTGTCGCTTCATCGGGGAGGACTTCGATCCGGCGCTCCTGGAGCCCGGAAAAGCCTCCGCGTCAGTGGCGCTTCCCTACGAATGGTGGAAGCAGCGGGTGCACGGCGCCATTGATCGTGCTCGCAGCGATGCGTGGCGGACCGAGCTCGACCCGGCGGACCAGGAGCGAGTCGCGCTGATCTGTGCGCGGGGCATGCGTCGCTACGACTATCCGGGAGCGCGCGACGCCCGACGGTACTTCGTGGTGCGCCCCATGACCGGCAGGGTCATGCACGATGACGACCGCGCCCTCGAGGCGGCCGCGGACAAGGGGTATGTCGCGCTACCAGCGCGACCGGATGCTCCCAAGGAAGCGAATCGGCTCGATCCACGGGTCTTTCTCTGGACGGAGTCGTGGGCACGCCTCACCGTGCCGCCGCGGCGAGGCAGCCGCGCGAGGCGTGCCGCCGCGCTTGGTCGGGCGTTGCTGCGTCTCGCGTCCCATCGCCGTTCCGCCGTCTGGATACGCGCGACGGACCGAGGCCGGCGCGGCAAGCCGGCGCGCGGGGGAGCC
The DNA here is from genome assembly GCA_038253685.1 of Candidatus Limnocylindrales bacterium. Classification (GTDB taxonomy): domain Bacteria; phylum Chloroflexota; class Limnocylindria; order Limnocylindrales; family CSP1-4; genus JAFMJV01. Next base: position 7,021 of record JBBSGX010000025.1, read on the forward strand.
CAGGGCATCGACCGTATCGCCGACGCGGTGGCTTCGCACATGGTGCGGACCGCGTCGCCGAAGTCGTTGGTCGGCATCATCGCGTCGCGCACCAACCGCCAGGGGCGGCTCGAAGGAGGCTGACGAACCGCGATCCCGCTGCGGGTGATCAGCTTCGAGCCTGGACGGACGGGGGCCCGGCCCATCGATCAGGCAACTTTCCAGACGCGCCACAGGGATGCCGGGTCGCTCAGCGGGTCGCCGTGGACGAGAAAAAAGTCGGCGGGACCCCCTTCACGGATCACGCCTGCTTCCGGCTCGCCGAGCAGCTCCCCGCCACGCCAGGTCGCGGCCGCGAGAGCCTCCCACGGCTCGACTCCTGCCTCCACCAGCGACTGCACCTCCCAGGCCAGCTGGTTCGCGCGCAGGGAGCCGCCCCCGAAGTCCGTTCCGGCGCAGATCGCGACGCCGGCTCGACGGGCGGCGCGCACGCTCTCCCGTCCCCGCTCGAGGCGATCCATGATCCGGGTGCGGCCCTCGTCCGAGGCAAATCGATCCAGCCTGGTCGTGCGGGCGAAGGTCAGCCACGAGGCCATCACCGCGAGCGTGCTGACAAGGGCCGTTCCTCCGGCTGCCATGATCCCCGCCACATCGTCGTCCAGCTCGAATCCGTGCTCCAGCGAGTCCACGCCGGCCTGCGCTCCGACACGGGCGCCAGGCAGTCGGCTGGAGTGCGCCGTGACTTTGGCGCCGCGATGATGCACGGCATCGACCACCCGCCGCACTTCATCTGCGCTCCACGGCGGGACCTCCGGATCGGGCCCGTCGAGGTAGAGCTTGACGAAATCGGCGCCGTCGTCCAGCTGTCCCAGCGCCGCGGCCAGCAACTCGTCCCCGTTCGCGGCCTGTACGTCGACGTTCGAGATTCCGGCGCCGGCGCCGAAGAGCCACGCGCCCGCGGCGCGCACGTATGGGCGGTCGCGCCGTCCGCGCCATCGGTCGCGGACGCCCAGGCTGAGCGCCCGTTGCCGCCCGTCGACCGGGTCCACCCCGATCATGGCTCCGACGTCGCGTGCCCAGCGCACCCCGGCTCCCAGGAGCAGGCGGCCGTTGTCCTCGGCCACGGCCACGGCGGTCTCCGGCGGATCGAGGAAACGGGCGATCCAGTTCGCACCCCCGGGCCCGGTGAGGTGGCTATGGCAGTCGACCAGGCCCGGGACGATCGTTGCCCCGACCGCGTCGACGATCTCCAGGCCGTCGGCCGGACCAGGATTCTCCTCCGCGTCGGATGGTCGGATCCAGCGGATCAGACCATCCTCGACCAGCACGCTGACGCCCAGTTCGAGGGTTCCCGATCTGCCGTCCGCACGAGCCGCGTCCCGGTAGAGGATCCGGCCAGCCGTGGTCCCGCCTCCCATGCTCGCGTCCGCCTTCGCCGGAACCATCTGATCCCGGCCGCCATACGAGGCTACATCACGGCGCCCGCGGTCGCCGCTCCCCGGGGCCCGCATCAGCCGGCGTGGCCTCCGAACCGTCGCCGACCGGCTTCGATCGCAGGTGATAGTCTCACCGGCCGGCGAGGATGGTTTGGATCGGTGCTCGTAGCCGTGAGGCACCGTCACCGGCCTCGGGTCTGGCTACGGTGGGTATGGAGCGAACGGGCGTGCGACGACGATCCCGGGGTCCGCTTGTGGATGCCGCGCTGCGAGTTTTCAGGCTGGGACCCGCACGCGCACCCCGGGGTCGCGGCCGCGGGATCCCGCAACCGTGGGTGACCATGATCCGCGCCGTCGGCGTGGACCTGGTGCTCGACGTTGGAGCGGGCGTCGGCCAGTACGGAACGCGCCTGCGCCGATCGGGGTACGCCGGGCGGATCGTCTCGTTCGAGCCACTCGACAGGTCGCGGATGGAGCTCGAGCGGCGCGCTCGCGAGGACGGGAACTGGCAGGTCCGCCCCGAAGGCCTGGGTGAGTCGGATGGCGCGAGTGTCCTGCACGTGTCGGGCAACCCGGGCAGCAGCTCCGTGCTCGACATGCTCGAGGCGCACCGCAGCGCCGCGCCGGGATCCGGAACGGTCGGGAAGCAGCCAATCGCCGTTCGCCGCCTGGACAGCGTCCTGGCCGAGGTGCGACGCGGCGCGTCGCAGCCGATGCTCAAGCTCGACGTGCAGGGCTACGAGCTCGCCGTGCTTCGGGGCGCCGGGGAAGCCCTGCGGGATTGCTGCCTGGTGCAGCTCGAGATGTCTACCGTGCCGCTGTATGGGGGCGCACCGCTGCGCGAAGAGATCGAGCGGTTTCTGGAGGCGGCCGGCTTCGATCTGGCGGGCGTGCTCCAGGGTTTTTCGGATCCGACGACCGGTCGCATGCTGCAGCTCGATGGCCTGTTCCTCCGGCGGGATCGCCTGCCGTGACCGATTCGCGCCGAGGCAGGCCCAGGATCGTGCGACGCCTGATCGGCAGTGTGCTGATCAGATCCGGACGGCAGATGCGCGTGCCGCGCCGATGGATCGAGCCCGAGGAATACGCGCGCGGAGGTCCGGCCGTTTGGCACGGCGCATACCCGGCGGTCGGTCGAGTCAGTCGGACGCCCCCGGTGTGCTACGGACCGCGCACCGCGGACTTCGAATCGACCGTGGACCCCATCCCGGCCCTTGGCGTGCTTGAGCTCCCCGGCGGCCGCGTGGTCGGGCGAGAAGGCTGGATCGTCTCGGCGGACGGCTACCTGTTTCCCAGGCATACCTGGTGGGGGATCAACGTCGAGGACATGCGGCGCCGGCTGCCGCGCCACAGGCAGCGCGTCAAACGCCTCAAGGGAACCGTTCTGTCGCTCGCGACGCGCTCGGCCGCCACGAATTACGGCCACTTCCTGTTGGATGGCCTGGGCAGGCTCGCTCTCGTCGAGGCCGCGGGGCTCTCCCTCGCGGACGTGGACCATTTCTACTGCGCGGTGCCATGGGAGCGATCGAAGCGCCTCCTCGAGCGCGCCGGCGTCCGCCTGGATCGGTGCCTATGGGCCGAGGACGGGGTTGCCGTTCAGGCGGATCGGCTGCTCTCACCCACGTTTCCGGGCACGCGTCGGAATTACCAGCCCTGGCTTGTCGAGTACCTGCAACGAACCCTGCTTGACGACAGAACGCCAGGTTCGAGGCGCCTGTACGTCCAGCGAACGGTGAACCGACGTGTCATCAACGAGGAGGAGCTCCTGCCCACCCTGCTCGAGCGAGGATTCGAGATCTATGACCCGGCTGGAAGCGCCGATAGCGCCCGCGATTTCGCCTCAGCAGAGGTCGTCGTGGGACCTCACGGGGCGGGCCTTGCCGATCTTGCGTTCTGTGCGCCTGGAACGGGCGTGCTGGAGCTGCTTCCCGAAAGCCACGTGATGCCGTTCTGGTACACCCTGTCGGATGCGGCGAGGCTGCGCTACGGCTACCTGATCAGCGACTGGGTGCAGCCGGCCGAGATCGATCACACCCGCTTCGACTTCCACGTCGACCCGGACGAGTTCCGCGCCGCGCTTGACGACACGCTGCAGGCGATCAGGCCGGCGCAGCCACCGGCAGGGAGCGTTCCGCCGGACCGACGTATCGAACGTCCGGTCGGATGATGCGGTTGTTGGCTGCCTGCTCCAGCGCGTGCGCGGTCCAGCCGGCGTGGCGCGCCACCGCGAAGGTGCTCGGGAAGATGTTCGCGGGCAGCCCCACGCCCTGCAGCACCGCCGCGGTGTAGTACTCCACGTTGGTCTTGAGCGGGCGGTCCGGATGCCGCTCGGCCAACTTGCGCAGCGCGATATCCTCCACCGCCACCGCCAGGCGGAGCCACTCCGCGGTGTTGGCCATGCCCTCGGCCACGTCGCGCAGCGCGGCCGCTCGCGGGTCGTAGGCGCGGTAGACACGGTGTCCGAAGCCCATCAGGCGCTCGCCACGGTCGAGCGCGTCGTCGATCCATTTCTCGGCGCGATCGGGCGACCCGATCTCGTGCAGCTGGCTCACGACCTCGCTCGGCGCTCCGCCATGCAGCGGTCCCTTCAGCGCCCCGATCGCGCCGCACACCGCGCTTGCGAGGTCCGATCCGGTCGAGGTGATGACGCGCGCCGTGAAGGTCGAGGCGTTGAAGCTGTGCTCGGCTGCAACCACGAAGTACGCATCCAGGGCGCGGGCCGCGGCCGTGTCGGGTCGCTTGCCCGTCAGCTGGTGGAGGAAGCCCCCCGCCAGCTCGAGGTCGGGGTCGGGCTCCACCGGGTCGTTGCCGTCTCGAAGCCGGGCGAACGCGGCCAGCGCGGAGGGCGCCATCGCCGTCAGCGTACGCGCCTGCTCCACGGTCGGTGGCCAGCCGGGTGACTCCGTGGCGCCCCAGGTCGAGACGGCGGTGCGCAGCGCGTCCATGGCATTTGCGCTCGGTGGCAGGTTCCGAAGCGATGCCAGCACGCGCTCATCGAGCGGACTGCACGGAAGGTGGGCCCGGGTCGGCCATTCGCCGCTCCAGAGGAGCTCCGCAACCTGTGCGTAGGTGCCCTCGCGAACGAGCTCGCCGATGGGGTAGCCGCGGTACAGAAGCCGGCCGTTCTGCCCGTCGACCAGGGCGATCGACGTCTCCCCCGCGAGGACCCCTTCGAGGCCCGGCGAGTAGATACGGGTGTCGGACTTTTCCACGTCACTGAGTCTAGTGGGTCAGGGCGCCCGGCTGCTGGCGGCGGGCCTCGGGGTCGCCACGTGGATCCGGGGGATGCCGCGGCCGCTCATTGCCACCGGAAGAAGCGCGCCGAGATGACGAGGCCGCCAAGGAGCCAGCCGCCCAGGACCAGCATGTCGACCGGCAGCGGCGCGAAGGGCGCCCCGTTGACCATCACCTGGCGCATGGCGTCGCCGAGGTAGGTCAGCGGCATGAACGTGGCCACGCCCCTGAGCCACTGGGGCATCAGCTCGATCGGAAAGAAGATGCCCGACAGGAACATGAGCGGGAACTGAACAACGCTGGTCATGCCGTTGGCCGCCTCCTCGGTCCGCGCGAACGAGGCGATGACGTAGCCGATCGAGACGAAGGTCACGGCGCCGAGCGCCACCACGATCACGATGAGGGCCCAGTTGCCGGCGATCTGGACGCCGAGCACCGCCGAACCGATGCCGATAATCAGCACCGTCTGCACCGCGGCGATGAGGAGCCGCGTCAGGATGTTCGAGCCGACCAGCGTCCAGCGCGGCAGTGGCGTCGCGTTCAGGCGCTTCAGGATCAGCTTCTCGCGCTGCTGCACCAGCGGGATCGCGGCGAAGATGCCAAGCTGCATCAGGGCCATGGCCAGGATGCTCGGCACGAAGTACGAGACGCCGGTGAGCTGCTGCGTCTGGTAGGTCTTCGTCTGGACCGTGAGCACCGGCGGCCGGCCGGACAGCGCCTGGTTCTGCGCCACCACCACGCTGGTGACGATCTGCGTGATGGTCTGGGAGCTGGTGCTGCGGCTGGGATCCGTGTAGAGCGTCACCGCGGACGGCGCAAGCGGCGCCGGCGCGCCTGCCCGCACGGCGGCAGCCGCGGCTCCGTAGCCCTGCGGGACGACCAGGAAGGCGTCCACGTCGCCGCGGCTCATCGCGGCCAGCGCCTCGTCCTGCGAGCTGTCCTTCAGGTCGAAGACCTTCGTCGAGGCGAAGACCAGGTGCAGCTCGGCAGACGCAGGCGTCCCGTCGAGGTCGACCCAGCCCAGCTTGTAGGAGGCGTTGGCGCCACCGGCGAAGATCGTCCCGAAGAGGATCACGAAGATGATCGGGAAAGGGTCCAGAAGAGCGCGGCGCGATCCCGCAGGAAGCTGCGGACGTTGGCCTCGGTCAGGACACGGAGCGCTTTCATGCGATCGATCGACTCCTACTCGCGCAGGGCGCGGCCGGTGATCGCGAGGAAGACGTCCTCCAGGCTCGGCCGCCTGACCAGCAAGTTCTGCGGCTCGACGCCCAGCGCCTCGGTGGCTTCGAGCAGCGCCCCGATGGTCGCCGGCACGTCCGTGGTGTAGAGCAGGACCTCATTCTCCTCGTGCGCCACCTTGGTAACGCCGGCCATCGAGCGAAGGCGGTCGTCGGTGAGCGCCTCGAGGCGATCGAACTTGACGGCACGCTCCTGGAAGCGCCGCCCCACGATCTCGTCGACCGTGCCGATCTCGAGCAGCTTGCCGTGGTCCATGATCGCCAGCCGGTCGCAGAGGGTCTCGGCCTCCTCCATGTAGTGGGTAGTCATCAGCACCGAACGGCCGTCCGCCTGCAGTCGCTGGATCAGGTCCCAGAGGGAGCGTCTCGCGGCCGGGTCCATGCCGGTCGAGGGCTCGTCGAGGAAAACGACCTCCGGATCGTTGACGAGCGCGAGGGCAACGGACAGGCGCTGCTGCTGGCCTCCCGAGAGCGTCCGCGTCTGCGCGTTGCGCTTTTCGGTGAGCCCGAGCGCATCGATCAGTTCCTCGGTCGGGCGCGTCTCCTTGTAGAAGCTCGCGAAGAGCTTCAAGAGCTCGGCCACCGTGAGGTACTGGTAGAGGGCCGCGGTCTGGAGCTGCACGCCGATGTGCTGCTTGATCTGCGCGGCCTCGCGGGCGACGTCCATTCCCAGGACACGCAGCTCCCCGCCGTCGGGACGCGTCAGTCCCTCCACATCTCGACGGTCGTCGTCTTGCCGGCGCCGTTGGGACCGAGGAGGCCGAAGATCTCGCCGCGGCCGACCTCAAAGCTGACGCCGTCGACTGCGACGACGGTCCCGAACGACTTGCGGGCGTCGCGAGCCTCGATGACGGGCTCAGAGTCGGCGCGCGGACTCGGGGATCGGGCGGTCATGGTCATGCCCGTTCGCCTTCGATGACCACGCCTGCGCCCTTCATGTCCGCGATTGCCTGCTCGCCGTCCCCGGCCTGGAGATCGACCGCGCGAACGCCCGTCGCGAGCACCGTGGCCGCGTAACCGAGCGTTCGCGCATCGAGTGCCGTCGCCTTGACGCAGTAGTCCGTCGCCAACCCGACGATCACCACCGACTTCACGCCGGCGTCGCGCAGGAGGCCATGCAGCGCCGTGGGAACCGTCTCGCCCGTGGTCGGGTCGCGCATGCTGAAGCCGGAGTACCCGTCCTCGCCGTTCGCTCCCTTGCGCACGACCGAGTCGCCGACGGCGAGCTCGGGATGGAAGGCCGCGCCCCACGTCTCCTGCACGCAATGCACCGGCCAGATGCCGCCGTCCTTCGCGAAGTGCGGCGTCGACTCCGGGTGCCAGTCCTGCGTGTAGACGACCGGCGCACCGCCAGCAAGCGCCTGAACGATCTCCGTGTTGACGACCGGCAGGATCTCCGCGGCGCCGCGGACGGACAGGCTGCCGGCGGGGTCGGCGAAATCGTTCTGGACGTCGATGACGAGCAGGGCAGTGGTGGGCGCGAACGCGGTCACGCTTGCATCGTACCGGGATGAACCGGATGGCTCCCGGCGCTCGTATGTGTCTCGTCGGCGACAGCCAACGGGCAGGACCGTGGCTAGCATCGCTCGCGTTTTCTTCAATCCAGAGCCAGGGGGTGGAATGAAACGATCCAGGATGGCAGGCGCTGCGGCAGTCGCGATGGTGGCCTTGACGGCCGCACCGGTGCTCGCGGCAATCGTTGGGCTTCCGGCGAACGGAACCCAAGTCAATAGGGATGCCGCGACCGGCATCAATCCCAACAAGAGCGGCGGAAGGACCGACGTCGTCGGTGGATCCCTGACCGCGGGAGCGGCCGAAGCGCCGTGGATCACCTTCGAGCAGAAGGCCGCGACCGGCCAGCACATCTTCGTTCGAGCCTTCAAGAACGGTGCCTGGCACACCCAGGGCCAGTCACTCAACATCGACCCCACCGTCGAGGCGGAGGCCCCGTCCATCGACTTCGCGGGTCCCGGGCGAACCGTGCCGTGGGTTGCCTGGTATGAGCCCAGCCACCCGCTGGGCGGCAAGACCCAGATCTTCGCCAGCCGCTTCTGTGCGGTGGCCAACGCCCTCTGCGGTGCCGGAAACGTCTGGATTCCCGAGGGCCAGGACCGCAGCGGCGGATCGCTGATTCCTTCGCTGAACATCCACAAGCACCGTGCCGCGGAGAATCCGTCCGTTGCGGGTGGCACCCTGACGGCCGGCGCAGACCCGGGACCCTGGGTCGTGTGGCAGGAAGAGGACGGCAACGTCGCAGGTTCGGGCAACCACAATCAGATCTTCGTGGTCAAGCCCGTCAAGAACGCGACCGCAGGGGCACCCTGCCCGGTCGGCACCAAGCCGTCCAGCGGCAACAGCGTCTCGTTCTTCTGCTGGCAGCAGGTCGGCCTGGAACGGCTCAACAAGACCGATTCCTTCACCTCGCCGACCGGACCGACCTTGAACATCGATCCGTCACGTGACGGGATCGAGCCGGACATCGCCTTCACCGGGCCGAGCGACACGGTCACCTGGGTCGTCTGGTACGAGAAGGGTCCGTCCCATATCGGCCTGCGCGGCAACGAGCAGGTCTTCGCGGCCAAGATCGTGGGCAATGGCGCCGCCGACGGCGGTGGCCAGTGGCAGGCCGTCGGGAACGGCACCGCCGGCAAGACTGAGACGCTCGACAACAGCGGCATCAAGCACTTCGGCCACTGCGCCGCGTCGAAGCCCAGCGAAAACGCCTGTTCGCTGAACAAGGTCGCGACCAATGACGCCGAGGACGCCCGCATCGCTGCCGGCACCCTGGTGTCCGGCAATCCCACGGTCCCGCGGATCGTCTGGTCCGAGGACCTGGGCGGCGGGAACCATGGGATCTTCGTCTCACGACTGGTCGGCGGAGACCACTTCGAGCTCTTCAACGCGGGCCAGCCGATCTCCAACATCACCCACAATGCGCACAACCCGGACATCGTGTTCAACGGCAACGAGCCCTCCGTCTCGTGGGTCGAGGACTTGCCGGGTGGCGTGCACAAGATGTTCGTCGGGCACTTCACGGGTGGTGCAGTGACTCCATCCTTCGTCCTCGACACCCCTGGCGGCGTTCGCCAGCTTCCGGGTACCGCCGCGGCGAAGGTCACCGACTTCCGTCAGCCCATCGCCTCGACGTGCCAGGCAACGCCGTTCACGGCCGACGGGACGACCTGCCCCGGCGGCATCTCGTTCCCCTTCTTCTCCTTCACAACGAAAGGGTCACCACGCAGGATCTTTGCCCAACGGCAATGACGTCCGGGCAGTGATGCCCGCCTGACCTGGTTGCGCACGGGGACGCTCAGCGATCCCCGTGCGCTGCTTTCTGGAGCCCGAGCGGCAGCGGTCTCGGCCCGCACCCGCCTGCAACCGGACGGTCCCGCAACGTGTTCTACGATTCAGAGGCCTGCCGTCGGGCCGGCCGATTGTCCGAGGAGCCCGTGTCCCAGCCCAGCCCCGCCACGCCTGCTACCGGCCGCACGTCGCTTCGCGTCTGGGCGTTCTTCCTTGCCCTGTCGTTCGTATGGGGCAGCTCGTTCCTCTTCATCAAGGAGGGCCTCGACGAGGGCCTCCCGCCGTTCACGCTCGTCAGCTACCGGCTCGGGATCGCAGCCCTCTTCCTCGTGGCGGTCCTTCGGGTTGGCGGCGGAACCCTGCCTCGCTCCCGCGACGCGATCGGCCGGCTGATCGTGCTTGCGATCCTCAACGTCGCCGTGCCGTTCACCCTGCTGACGTGGGGCGAGCAGTACATCACGTCCGCCGTGACCAGCATCTTCAACGGCCTGGTGCCGCTCTTCGCGATCGTAATCGCGGCACTCGTGCTCCACGACGAGCCGATCACCCTGAACCGGCTCGGCGGCCTGCTCGTCGGTTTCCTCGGAGCCGTGCTGCTCGCATCGCCAAACCTTGGCGCGGCCAACTCCGCGGACTCAACGCAGGCCCTGGTGGGTGAGATTGCGGTGACTGGCGCGGCACTGTCCTACGCCGCGGCCGCCGTGTATGCACGCCGCGCCATCACCGGCCGCGCGTTCATCAACGATCCGGTGACCGGGCCCCGGCCACCGGCGCCCGCAGAGATCGCCCTGGTCCAGGTTGCCGTGGCGGGCGTGATCGTGGCGTTGCTGGCAATCGTTGTCGAGCCGCATCCCGGCGGCATCGTCGCGGTGCCGGCCTCGGGGCTCGCCTGGTTCTCGGTTGCGTGGCTCGGCGTGCTGGGGTCGGGAGTCGCCTACCTCTTGTACTTCCGGATCCTGCGTGCGTGGGGCGCCACTCGCTCGACGCTGGTCACCTACGTCATGCCGATCGTCGGCATCGCGCTGGGTGTCACGTTCCTCCATGAGGTGCTGCACCCGGCCGAGATCCTGGGGTCGGCCCTGGTCATCGGCGGACTGGCACTCGCCAGCAGCCCGTACGGTCAGCGGCGGCTCTACGGCCGTGCCCGCGTCCCCAAGGTCTCGGAGGCGGAACGCTCGGGTTGATGCACAAGCTGAGACTGAGTATCATCTGATGCATGACACCTCCGTCTCATCTGCTTGAGGGCCTGGACCGAGCCGGCCAACGCCTGACCGCTCCCCGTCGCGCAGTCCTGGACCTCATCTCCTGGCGACAAGGCCACTTCACGGCCGCAGATCTCATCACGGACGCGCACGAGCGCAACGTCGAGATCGGTCGTGCCACGATCTTCCGATCGCTCGAGCTGCTGACTGAGCTCCAGCTGCTCGAGCACATCGACCTGCCCTCCGGCGAGCATGCGTACGTCGCGTGCGAGCCGGTCCACCACCACCACGTGGTCTGTTCGCACTGCGGTCGCACGGCGGAGGTGGAGGATTGCGGTATGGCGTCCGTGGCCAGCGAGGTCGGACGCCGCACGGGGTACGCCATCGAGTCGCATCGCCTGGAGCTCTTCGGGCTCTGCTCAGCCTGTCGCCCCGCCAGGTGACGCTCCTCGCCCTGTTGCCCTTCTTCTCGACCGCCCTTGGTGGCTGGGCCGCGCTGCGACTGCGCCACCGGCTCCATCCGGTCATGGCCCTCGCGGCTGGCGTCCTGGTGGCGACCGCCGTCGTGGACCTCCTTCCGGAGGGGATCGCTCTCCTGGGCGGTGACGCTTTTCGAGCCGGTATCGCGACAGTCACCGGCTACCTGCTCTTCAGCGCCGTCGAGGCCTTCGTCCATCGCGAGGCCTACGAGCACCAGCATCCGCCCGGTGCCGATCCGGCCGAACCGCACCTGCACCCAGGGACCCCGAGCCGGCCGCGCAGCGCGGTTGCGCTGATCGGACCGATCGGGCTGATCGTCCACAGCACCCTCGACGGAATTGCCATCGGGCTGGCGTTTCAAGCAAACGGCCAGATCGGTGTCATCGTGACGTTGGCGGTCCTCACTCACGACTTTGCGGACGGACTCAACGTCGTGACGCTCGCGCTGAGCGGAGGCGGCAGCCGCAGTTGGGCCATCGGCCTGCTTGTCCTGGACGCGATCGCCCCGGTGGCGGGCTACGTCCTGAGCGCCCGCATCGCGGTCGCGCCGGAGCAGCTTGGCCTGCTTCTGTCCCTGTTCGCAGGTGTCTTCCTGGCCATTGGAGCCGGACATCTGCTCCCCGAGGCCCAGCATCGCCGTCCCGGCCACGCCGTATCGCTCGTGGTTCTTGCTCTTGTAGGCGCGATCCTCGTCGTCGCGATCAGGAGCGTCCTAGCGTAGGACCGCGAGGCGTCGGCGGGCGCGGGTCAAGCAGCTTGTCGAGCCCGGCGTAGACGAAGGTCACGCCGAAGAGCAGCCTGAGCGGCAGCATCAGCAACCCGAGGCGACGCCAGGGAATCGCCGGCTCGGGCCCGGACATGCGGGTCGGCGGCAGCGGCGGCATTGCCTAGGTAAACGCGCCGGTCCAGCGGGAAGTTTCAGGCAGGGGACCCGCCGCGGCGGAGAGGAGGGACGCCGCGGCGGGTGAGGAAGGGTCAATGGCCCGTTTTTGGGAGTCCGTACGTGCCGGGCTCGATTAGAAGAATCGCTTCGGAAGATGAAAGGACGCTGAAGACGGCACACCCGGAGAATCCTCGTCGCGACTACGCTCGCGCCGTGGAGCCCACGTCTCGCGCGACCGGCCGCCTGTTCGTCGGGACCAGCGGATTCGCGCATCCCGACTGGGCGCCTCGCTTCTATGCTCCGGATACCCGCGGTGATGCACTCCTCAGCGCCTACGGTCAGCGGCTGAACACGTGCGAGCTCAACAACACCTTCTACCAGCACCCCACGCCGAAGCGCATCGAGACGTGGC
>JBBSGX010000026.1:0-19027 GCA_038253685.1 Candidatus Limnocylindrales bacterium
CACGACGATCCCGACCTGCGCTTCGAGCTCTTGGCCGATATCGCCGGCGTGGACACGGGCACGACCATGCAGGTGGTCTACCACCTCTGGTCGGCGCTTTCCCCGGACTGGCTCCGCGTCATCGCCGATGGGCTGCCCCGCGACGATCCGCGCATCCCTTCGGTGACCTTCCTGTGGAACGGGGCCGAGTGGGGCGAGCGCGAGGCCTATGACATGTTTGGCATCATCTTCGAGGGCAATCGCGACCTCCGGCGGATCTACATGCCTCCCGACTACCAGGCCTTCCCGCTCCGCAAGGACTTCCTGCTGGCGGACGACGCGGCGCGATCCCCGGGCATGGGTGTGCGACCCATGGAGCAGGCATTCCCGCCCGGAGAGACGCGACGCCGGCTGGTGTTGCGAACCAGTCCGGGTGCCGCGCCGAGCGCCCCCGCGGCGAACGGCGGCCGTTTGGGCGCGGGCGCCGGGGACGCCACGCCGGAGCTCGACGGCGGGCAGGTGGGCCAATGAGCGGCCCGACCCGCATCCGCTCGCTCGACGATCCGGACGTGATGGTCGACACGCCGGCGACCATCTACGACGCGATCCCGCCCTACCCGCCGCGCACGGAGCGCGAGGCAGAGTTCTACGCGCTGCGAGACGGCGAGATGCTCATCAACCTCGGGCCCCAGCATCCATCCACCCACGGCGTGCTTCGGGTGGTGCTGAAGATCGACGGCGAGCGCGTGGTCGACCTTGATCCCGTGCTCGGTTACCTGCACCGCGGCGTCGAGAAGATCTGCGAGAACGGCGACTGGCACCACGCCATCAGCAACTGCGATCCGCTGGAGTACATCGCCTCCATGTTCAGCGAGGCGATGCCGGTCCTGGCCGCGGAGAAGCTGCTCGACCTCGAGGTGCCCAAACGCGCCGAGTACATCCGCGTGCTCGCCTGGGAGCTCAACCGCATCTCCAGCCACGCCCTCTTCATCGGCTGGCTGGCGCTCGACCTGGGCGGCCTGACGCCAATCCTGTGGGGCTTCGCCGAGCGGGACGAGATCGTGGAGATGCTGGCCGCGCTCACCGGTCAGAAGCTGCTCTTCAACTACCTGCGCATCGGCGGCGTCAACGGCGACCTGAACCACGAGTTCCTGAGCCGCCTCGGGGATTGGATGAGCCACGCCGCGAAGCACATCGAGGACGAGACGCGGCTCCTCAACGAGAACGAGATCTTCGTGGCCCGGACCCGCGGGCTCGGTGTGCTCGACCGCGCAACGGCTCTCCGGCTGTGCCTGAGTGGGCCGCCGCTGCGCGCCACCGGCATCCCCTACGACGTCCGTCGCGCGCATCCCTACAGCGTCTATCCGGAACTGGAGTTCGAGATCCCGACACGGCTCGAGGGCGACTCCTACGCGCGCTACCTGCTGCACCTCGACGAGATCAAGCAGAGCATCCACATCATCGACCAGGTGCTGCACCAGATCCCGGACGGGCCGGTCATGGCCAAGATCCCGCGGCTGCTCCGGGTGCCACCCGGTCGTGCCTTCATCGCCATCGAGAGCCCGCGCGGCGAGTACGCCTGCTACGGCATCAGCGACGGCAGCGACCAGCCCTTCCGGCTGCGCATCCACGATCCGTCGTACTTCAATCTGCAGGCCGTCGGGGCACTCATGCCCGGCAACCTGATCGCCGACACGATGGCGATCATGGCCAGCCTCGATCCGATCATGGGCGGGGTCGACAAGTGAGTGGCCGCGGAGCATGAGCATGATCACGAGGCCGTGGAACCGGCTGACCGTCACCGGCAAGATCGTGCTGCCGCTGATCCTGCTGATCAGCTTCCTCACGATCGCGCTGCTTGCAGCGTGGCTCAGCGGCCTCCTGCCCTGGCTGATCGGCGCGATCCTGGACACCCTGGGCGCGAACATCGGGATCGTCCGGTTCCTGCTTGCGGCGACCGCGATCCTCCTGATGACCGTGCCGACCGCGTTCATCGTCATCTTCCTGGAGCTGAAGATCATTGCCTTTGTGAACCTTCGCATCGGCCCGAACCGGACCGGTCCGTGGGGCACGCTGGCATCGGTCTTCCACGGCCTCAAGGTGCTCGCCAAGGAGGACTTCACGCCGACCGGTGCAGATGTGCCGGTGTTTACCCTGGCGCCGGTGGTGGCTTACCTCGCGAGCGTCCTGACCCTCCTGGTGGTGCCCTTCGCGCCTGGCCTCTTCGGCTTCGACATGGATCTCGGCCTGCTCTACTTCTTCGCGGTCGGCGGCCTCGGCGTGATCGGGCTGATGATGGCCGGCTGGTCAAGCTTCAACAAATACTCACTCCTCGGCGGGCTGCGCGCCGCGGCCGGGATCATCAGCTACGAGATCCCCCTGACCCTGTCGGTGGTCGGGGTCATCATGCTGACCCACACCCTGAGCCTCAACAAGATCGTCGAGCTGCAGTCGGGGAGCGTCCTGAACTGGTTCGCCATCCAGCAGCCGCTCGCCTTCATCATCTTCTTCATCGCCGCGACGGCGGAAGGCGGGCGCACGCCGTTCGACCTGACTGAGGCGGACAGCGAGATCGTGGCGGGGTTCGCAACCGAGTACAGCGGCATGCGCTTCGGTTTTTTCTTCTTCGCCGAGTACGTCAACGTCTTCATCCTCTCGGCGCTCACGGCGGTCATCTTCCTGGGCGGCTGGAACGCCCCGTTCGACATCAACCCGGTGCTCCAGTACTTCCACATCACGATCAGCCCATCGCTCGACCTGGCAGGGCTCGGTCTGGGACTGCTGTGGCTGATCGTGTTCGGTCCGCCGGTCGCGACGCTGGTGCTGGCCCTGCCGTTGTGGATGCTGCACTCGAGCTGGTCGTTCGTGAAATCCCTGGTGATCGCCTTCCTGCTGCTCAACGTGCTGCTCATGCTCGCCGTGCTGATCTGGGCAGCGATGAGCTTCCCCGTGGTCATCGGCCTCTTCTGGTTCCTCGGCAAGACCTTCACGCTGGCCATCCTCTTCGTCCTGATGCGCGGGACGCTGCCGCGCGTGCGCATCGATCAGCTGATGGGCTTCGCCTGGAAGTGGCTGATCCCGGCTTCGCTCGCCAACATCTTCGTGACGGCGGGGGCGATCCTCGTCATCCACCAGCTGCGGGGCGGCTGATGCGCGCCGATCGACTGCCGGGCATCGGCATCGTCAAGGGCATGATGCTGACCATCACGCGCGCCTTCCAGCCGAAGATCACCATCCAGTACCCGGAAGAGCGCAACGCGATCTCGCCGAAGCACCGCGGCCGCCTGCTGCTGCTCTACGACGAGTTCGGCACGCTCAAGTGCGAGACGTGCTTCCAATGCGCGGCCGCCTGCCCCATCGAGTGCATCGACATGGGCGGCGTCGACACGAAAAACCGCTTCCACGTCCACTGGGGTCCTGCAGAGCAGTACGCAGAGCGCCGCGAGGAGTCCGCGCTGCGCCGCTCCGGTCGCCCCGTACCCGACCGCAGCTTCGACCCGTTCGAGCCGATCGACCTCGCCCCCCTTGACGCGATCCTGGCCGAAGAGGACTACAGCCCTCGCAATGCGCTGCGCATCCTCGACCGGACCCAGACCGCGTACGGTCACCTGCCGGTCGCCGCGCTCCAGCACATCAGCCACCAGACGGGCGCCTGGTACAGCGAGCTGTACGGCATCGCCACCAGCTACCCGCAGCTTCGGTTCGAGGCGCCGACCGGGCACACCGTGGCGGTCTGCCGCTGCGCCACCTGCACCCTGCTGGGCGGCGGACGCGCGCTGGCGGCGTTCGAGGATCACCTCGGGACGCAGGTCGGTGGCGTCAGCCCGGATGGCGCCGTGCGCCTGGTCCAGACCGATTGCCATGGCGAGTCGCGCGGAACGCCGGCTGTGCTGGTAGACGGCGAGATCCTGCCGCACTTCACCATTGATGACGCTGCCGTCATCTCCACCGCACTGCGTGCCCACTTGGCCCAGGGACGGCCGGCCTGACATGCAGATCCTGAAGACACAGAAGGGCTGGCCGTCGATCCTGCTGGCGCGTGCCGGCGCCTACGACGCGGACTCGGCTGGTGCCGGCCTGACGGCGGCCGAGGGCGGCGGAGCCTGGACGGCGTGGCGCAAAGGCGTGACGGGCATGACGCCCGAGGCCGTGATCGGGACCGTGACCGACTCCGGGCTGCGCGGCAGAGGCGGCAGCGGCTTCCCCACTGGACAGAAATGGAGCGCCTGCCGTGCCGCAGAGTCCACGGTGCGCTACGCCGTCGCCAACGGCTTTGAAGCCGACCCGGGCGCACAGGTCGATCGAACGCTCATGGAGTCCGATCCCCACGCCGTGCTGGAAGGCCTGGCGCTTGCGGCCTTCGCGATCGACGCCACGACCGCGTACCTGGTGGTCAACGCGGGCTACGGCACGGCGATCCGTCGACTGCGAGCCGCGATCGGCGCGGCGGAGGCCGCCGGCTACCTGGGAGGCGACGTTCTTGGCACCGGCCGGGAGCTCTGGATCGAGGTCCGCGAGCTCTCCGGTTCGTTCGCGGTCGGGGAGGAGACGATCCTCCTGCGCGCCATCGAGAACAAGCGCGCCCAGCCCGACCAGCGCCCGCCCTGGCCATCCGAGCGAGGACTGTGGGGGGAGCCGACGCTGGTCAACAACGTCGAGACACTGGCCGCGGTGCCGTGGATCGTGACAAACGGGGCAGCTGGCTATCGGAAGATCGGCGACGCCGCGGACCCGGGCACGACCCTGGTGCAGCTCAGCGGTGCGGTCGCGACGCCCGGAATCGCGGAGGTGCCAACCGGGACGCCGCTGCGCGTCCTGCTGGAGGCCGTGGCCGGCGGCGTATCCGGCCGGAAGCTGAAAGCGCTCCAGGTCGGCGGCCCATCCGGTGGGTTCCTGCCGCCCGAAGCCCTGGACACGCCGCTCTCCCACGCCGCGCTCACCGAAGCGGGGGCGATCATGGGCTCCGGCACGATCCTGGCCGTCGACGGGAGCAGCTGCATCGTCGACCTCGCCACGCTGATGACCCGCTTCCTCAACGACGAGGCCTGCGGCAAGACCATCCCCTGTCGCATCGGCACGCGACGCCTGGCAGAGCTCGGCGACGGCTTCTGCACGGGGCGTTGCCGGCCGAGTGACCCCGATCTCCTCCGCTCCCTTGCGTCGGATGTTCGCGACGCGGCACTCTGCGGCCTGGAGGCCACGGCCATCAACCCGCTGCTGAGCGGGATGCGATACTTCCCGCAGGAGTTCGAGGACCACGTCCTCCGCAGCACCTGTCCAGCCGGCGTCTGTCATCCCCTCCGGGTGGCCGCCGCTGCCGCGATCCAGTGACCAACGACCCGGGCGCACGTCGAGGAGCCACACCGTTCCCATGACCGACACGCTGCCCCAGGTTCGAGAGGACGCCCCGGACGCCATTACCGAGCGCCTGCTGACCACGCAGAGCCCTCAGCGTCCGCAGGTGGCGCCATCGTTCAACATCGAGATCGACGGGCGCCAGCTCACCGGGCGCGCGGGCCAGACCATCCTCGAGGTCTGCCGCGACCACGGCATCGAGGTGCCCACCCTCTGCTACGAGCCAAAGCTGCCCGGCTTCGGCGCCTGTCGCATGTGCGTCGTCGAGGTCGAGGGCGAGGCGACCCCGCCGATCAGCTGCTCGCGCGATGCGGAAGCTGGCATGAAGGTCAGCACCCAGACGCCGAGACTTCGCCATGTCCGCAAGACCAACCTGGAGCTGATCTTCAGCGACCACAACGCCTATTGCCTGCCTCCATGCCAGAACAAGTGTCCGAGCCACATCGACATCCCGGGCTTCCTGAAGGCAAACACCGAGGGGAACTTCACGGAGTCAACGCGGATCTTCAAGCGCACCATCCCGTTCCCGTCCGTGCTCGGACGCGTCTGCCCGGCGCCGTGCGAGGAGCACTGCCGCCGCGACGAGGTCGAGGAAGCGATCGCCATCCGCGACAGCCACCGCTACGCCGGCGACCAGGTCCTCAGGGCGCAGGCAGCGGGCGTCAAGGCTCCGGTTCCGTTCGAGGTGCAATCCTCGAGCGGACGTCGCGTGGCCGTCATCGGTTCGGGGCCTGCCGGCATGTCGGCCGCGTACTACCTGGCCATCGCGGGGCACGAGGTGACGGTCTTCGAGCGCGACCCGGCTCCGGGCGGGATGCTCCGCTACGGGATCCCGCAGTACCGGCTCCCAAAGGTCGAGGTGCTCGAGGCGGAATACCAGGGCGCCTGGGATCTCGGTATCAAGGTCCGCACCAACGCCGCGCTCGGCAAGGACTTCACGCTCGACGATCTCCAGAACCAGGGCTTTGACGCTGTCTGCGTTGCGATCGGCTGCTACCTGACGAACAAGCTCGGCGTACCCGGCGAGGATGCGGACGGTTGTCTCGATGGACTCGAGTACCTCCGCATCGCGACGCTCGGGCTGCCCTTCCCAGGTCATGCGGGCAAGCGCATCGTGGTCATCGGCGGCGGCTTCACCTCGATGGACTGCACGCGCACGTCCATCCGGCAGGGTGCCAGGGAAGTGACGCTCGTCTATCGCCGCGACATGAAGGACATGCCGGCCTCCAACGAGGTCCACGAGGCGATCGAGGAAGGGGCGCGCGCCATCTTCCAGGCCGCCCCGGTCCGCGTGCTGACTGATGACAAGAACGTCGTCACCGGCGTGGAATTCATCCGGATGAAGCTGGGCGAGCCCGACGCGTCCGGCAGGCGTCGGCCCGAGCCGATGGAGGGCACCGAGTTCACGATCGAGTGCGATCGCGTGCTGCTTGCCATCGGGCAGGGACCGGAGCTCGACTGGATCGCACAGGGCTCCGACGGCGTCACGGCGACCAAGCAGAAGCGCCTGGCTGCCGACGCGGTGACCTTCTCGACGGGCCGGCCCGGGGTGTTCGGAAGCGGGGACGTGCGCATCGGCGCCGCGACCGTCGTGGAGGCCGTGGCCGAGGGCCGTCGCGCGGCGTATGCGGTGGACGCCTACCTCAAGGGCATGGACCTCGAGGCCATCCGCACTCGCCAGACGCTGGCCGAGCCACAGCCGGAGTTCCTCTCCATCGTGCCCTTCACGGCCGAGGTCAAGGAACCGCGCATCCGCCTGAAGTCGATGCCGGCGGAGGTCCGCAACAAGAGCTACGTCGAGTACGAGCTGCCCTACACGCAGCAGGAGGCGATGTCAGAGTCCGGCCGCTGCCTCCAGTGCACCTGCGAGGCGATCGGCTACTGCGACCTGCGGCGCCAGGGCATCGAGTACGGCACCACGCTCAAGACGCTCGAGCCGCAGCAGGGCGGCGCGTTCAGCTACCGCAGCGTCGGGGAGAATCGCTTCACCGGCCCGAACCACGACTACCTGCGCGACGACAGCCACGCCTTCATCCTGCGCGAGCCGTCGCGCTGCATCGACTGCGGCCGTTGCGCCAACGTGTGCAAGGAAGTGGTCGGCGCGGCCTGCTACGACTTCATGCGGACGGGCTTCGACACGCTCGTCACCACGCCGCTCGACATGAGCCTCAACACCACGCCGTGCGTCTCGTGCGGCCGCTGCGCGGAGACGTGTCCGACCGGCGCACTGATGCCGAAGCCGCGTGTGCTCGAGAAGTACGAGGTCGACGAGAGCCGCTGCATCCTGTGCGGCATCTGCGTGGATGCCTGCCCCTACGACGCGCTGCGCTGCGGCCCCGATTTCGAGCTCTCGCACGAGAGCCGCACGGAGCCGATGATCGACCTGATGGCCATCAGCGCCATGGACCGCGACACGGAGCTGAGCTACGTCCGTCGCGAGCGCGATTGGCTGGAGCGTGCCAGGGCCGGCGGACGCGGTGACCCCGCTGCCCGGCTCCTGCCGATGCTGCCGCCCGGGGCGCTCAACGGCAACGGGCACGCCAACGGAAACGGACACGCGCACGGGCTGGGCAACGGCGACGCGGGCGGCGGCGGCAACGCCGGCGGACACGCGCACGCCAAGTAGGGAGAGCAGGCGCAGGTGGCGCTCCCCCAGACGGTCCCCTACTTCAACATTCCGTGGGACGACCTTGCTTTCCTGGGGCTCGCCGGCGTCATGCTGGGTGCTGCCTTCCTCGTCGTGCTCGGCCGCAACATCATCCGTTCCGGGCTGTGGATGATTCTCTCGTTCGCGGCACTGGCGGGGATTTACGCGCTCCTCGGCGCCACGCTCGTGGCCGCGGCCCAGGTGCTGATCTACATCGGCGCGATCAGCGTCCTGGTGCTCTTCGCGATCATGCTGACCCAGTCAAAGGCGGGCCCGGCCAAGCTCGTCTTCCACCACCAGGCGTGGGCCGCCGCGATCGCGGCGCTGATGCTGGCCGTGATCCTGAGCGTGGTGGTGCTGGCAACCCAATGGCCGCTGGCCGCCGACGGCCCGATCCTCGTCACCGCCCAGACCATCGCCCGCCTGCTGTTCAGCGATTACGTCCTCGCGTTCGAGGTCGTGAGCGTGCTGCTGCTGGCGGCCGTGATCGGCGGCGTCTTCCTTGCCAAGCGCGAAGATTCGCCGGATCCGGGCGAGATCGCCGCCGTCGCGCCGGTTGCCGCACTGCCTCCGAGCCGCGGTCCGGCCCTGCCCGCGAACGCGTCTACCGGGCTGGGCGCCGCGGCCGGTCCCGCGGAGAAGCCATGAGGAAGCCTTGAGGAAGCCTTGAGCAACGCATGAGCCACTCGCTCGACGCCTACCTGCTCCTCTCGGGCCTGCTGTTCAGCATCGGCACGTTCGGCTTCCTCGCGCGCCGGAACGCGATCGCCATGCTCATGTCCATCGAGCTGATGCTCAACGCGGTGAACCTCGCGATCGTGGCCTTCGGGGCCTTCACGCCGCAGCTCGCCGCGAACGGCGCCGTCATCGCTCTCTTCGTGATCGCTACCGCGGCCGCGGAGGCGACCGTCGGGCTCGCAATCGTGATCGCCATCTACCGCAACCGCCGCACCCCGCTGGTCGACGAGTACTCGAGCATGCGGGAGTAGCGGGCGGATGGGGATCTTCGACGCCGAAGCGACCACGACCACCGGCGCGTCCACGGACCAGCTGCTGATCCTGTTGCTGCTGGCGCTGCCCATCGCGGGCTTCGCCATCACGGCCCTGATCGGGCGGCGGCTCGGCACGCGCGCCTGGGCGATCGCGGTCCCGGCGATCATCGTGACCTGGGCGATCGCGATGGTGCTCGTCTACCAGACGCTCATCGGTCACGCCTACCCGGAGGGTGGCATCCACTTCCGCCTCTACGAGTGGATCCCGGCCGGCAATTTCCGGGTCGACGTCAACTTCGCGGTGGACGCGCTGACGGCCGTGATGCTGATCGTGGTCTGCACGGTGGGCATGCTCGTCCACGTCTACTCGATCGGCTACATGGCCCATGACCCCGGCCGTTGGCGGTTCTTTGCCTACCTGAACTTCTTCATGTTCAGCATGCTGCTGCTGGTCCTCGCGGACAACTTCCTGCTGCTGTTCGTGGCTTGGGAACTGGTGGGGTTGTCGAGCTACCTGCTCATCGGGTTCTGGTACCGCCGCCGATCGGCAGCCCTGGCAGCGAAGAAGGCCTTCATCGTTAACCGCGTGGGCGATCTCGGGTTCGCGCTCGGGATCATGGCCATCTGGACCACGGTGGGCACGCTCAACTTCCCGGAGGTCTTCACGAAGCTGCCGGCCCTCTACACGAGCGGCGGGATCCAGACGTGGCAGATGGCGGGCATCGCCTTGCTGATCTTTGCCGGTGCAGTCGGCAAGAGCGCCCAGTTCCCGCTGCACGTATGGCTGCCGGACGCGATGGAGGGGCCCACGCCGGTGAGCGCCCTGATCCATGCGGCGACCATGGTCAACGCGGGCGTCTACCTGGTGGCCCGCACCGGCACGCTGTTCTCCTACGTGCCGGGCGCCATGGTCGTCGTCGCGGCGATCGGCATCTTCACCGCGATCCTGGCCGCATCGATCGCCTTTACGCAGACGGACATCAAGCGCGTGCTTGCCTACAGCACGCTCAGTCAGCTCGGCTACATGTTCGCGGCACTCGGCGTGGGCGCCTATGCGGCGGCCATCTTCCACCTGCTGGCGCACGGCTTCTTCAAGGGCCTGCTGTTCCTCGATTCGGGCTCCGTGATCCACGGCGTGCACGAGGAGCAGGACATGAACCGCATGGGAGCCCTCGCCAGGAAGATGCCGATCACCCACGCAACGATGCTCATCGGGTCACTGGCGATCGCCGGGATTCCGCCGCTGGCGGGCTTCTTCTCGAAGGACGAGATCCTCGGCGAGAGCTTCAAGAACGGCTTCCTGTGGGTCTGGGCCATCGGCATCGTGGTGGCGCTCATGACCGCGTTCTACATGTTCCGGCTGATGGGCAAGACCTTCTACGGGAAGAGTCACGTCGACCCAGCGGTAGAGCCGAAGATCCACGAGTCGCCGCGGACCATGACCGTGCCGCTGATCCTGCTGGCCATTGCTTCGGCGTTCCTGGGGCTCGTGGTCGGACTGCCGTTCGGAAACTCGCTCATCTCCAACTGGCTGAAGCCAGTCTTCGAGCCGTACGACGTC
Organism: Candidatus Limnocylindrales bacterium; assembly: GCA_038253685.1. Lineage (GTDB taxonomy): Bacteria > Chloroflexota > Limnocylindria > Limnocylindrales > CSP1-4 > JAFMJV01. Next base: position 10,535 of record JBBSGX010000026.1, read on the forward strand.
ATCCTCGCCCGCAGCCCGGAGCCTTTCCAGCTATTCGGGATTGACGGCGGCCTGATCCTCATCAGCGTGGCCGTGGCGGTAATCGGCATGGTCGCGGCATGGCGGCTCTTCGGGTTCTTCTCGCTCTTCCCCCGCGAGGCGATCGTGGAAGCGTGGACGACCCGGCTGCAGCCGCTCTATGTCGCATCGAAGAACAAGTGGTACTTCGACGACCTCAACGACCTCATCTTCGTGCGCTTCGGCGGCATCGTCGCGGGCGCCCTCTGGTGGTTTGACGTTCACGTCATCGACGGCGCGGTCAACGGCGTCGCGACGCTCACCCAGGGCGCCGGCCGGGAGATCCGCCACATCCAGACGGGACGAGTCCAGAACTACGCGCTCGGCATCGCGGCCGGGCTGATCATCATGGCCATCGGCTTCCTCGTGGTGGTCAGCCGGTGATCAACCTGGGCGGCTTCCCGATCCTGAGCGCCGTCGTCTTCGGGCCGCTCGTGGGCGCGATCGTGCTGGCGCTGCTGCCACGCGAGAACAAGGTGCTCCTGCGCCGGGTCGCCCTCCTGATCTCGCTGATCGTGTTCGGCCTGTCGCTGGTGCTGGTAGTGGGCTTCAAGCCGGGGGTCGACGGCTTCCAGTTCGAGGAGCGTGCGTCATGGATCCCGGCGTTCGGGATCAACTACCACCTTGGCGTCGACGGCATCTCGCTGATCCTTGTCGTGCTCACGACGACCCTCACCTGGATCAGCATCCTGGCCAGCTTCTCGCCGATCCAGGACAGGGTGAAGGAGTACATGATCTCCTTCCTCGTGCTCGAGGTCGGCATGCTGGGCGTCTTCCTGGCGCTCGACCTCTTCCTGTTCTACATCTTCTGGGAAGTCGTGCTCGTGCCGATGTACCTGATCATCGGCATCTGGGGCGGGCCGAACCGCATCTACGCGACGATCAAGTTCGTGCTGTACACCCTCATCGGCTCGCTGCTGATGCTGGTGGCGATCTTGGCCACGGCGTTCTCCTACCAGGCGGCGACGGGCACCTGGACCGGTGCCTTCGACTACCTGACGCTGCGCGGCTTCGGCTTCGACGGCACGCTCCAGGTGCTGGCCTTCCTTGCCTTCTTCCTTGCCTTTGCCATCAAGGTACCGATGTGGCCGTTCCACACGTGGTTGCCCGATGCACACGTCGAGGCGCCCACGGCGGGATCGGTGATCCTGGCCGGCGTCCTGCTGAAGCTTGGTGGCTATGGCTTCATCCGCTTCGCCCTGCCGCTCTATCCACAGGCGGCGCAGCAGCTGGCCGGCCTCATCATCGTGCTCAGCCTCATCGCCATCATCTACGGCGCGATCGTGGCCATGGTGCAGCCGGACCTCAAGAAGCTGGTCGCCTACAGCTCGGTTAGCCACATGGGCTTCGTGACCCTGGGCATCTTCATCTTCCAGCAGCAGGGGATGCAGGGAGCCATCCTCCAGATGGTCAACCACGGCGTGATCACGGGCGCCCTGTTCCTGTGCGTCGGCGTGATCTATGAGCGCTCCCACGACCGCACGATCGCCAAGATGGGCGGCCTCGCCGGACGCACCCCGGTGTACGCGATGCTCTTCGGCTTCTTCATGCTGGCCAGCCTCGGCCTGCCCGGGTTGTCCGGCTTCGTCGGAGAGTTCCTGGTGTTCCTCGGAACCTTCGCCTATGCACCGATCGCGGCGCTGGTGGCCACATTCGTGGTCATCATCGGCGCGGCCTACCTGATGTGGATGTACCAGCGGGTCTTCTTCGGCGAGCTGTCGGGGTTCTTCTCCAGCCTCGGGCATCACCTGACGGACATCACCCGCGTCGAGCTCCTGACGCTGACACCGCTCGTGGCGCTGACGCTGCTCTTCGGGCTCTTTCCTGGGCTGATCCTTGACCTCGTGAACCATCCCGTCGACCAGATCCTGGCGGGCCTGGGGCACGGCGCGGCCGTGGCCGTCGGCCGATGAGCGCAGGAAAGGCCGCATGACGGGCAACGAGTGGCTCGCGATCGCGCCGTTCCTGGTCATCGTTGGCTTGGCCGTCCTGACTGTGGTCATCGACATCATCTGGCCGGACCACGACGAGCTGATCGGCAGCGTCGCGGTCCTCGGCGTGCTCGGGGCAATCGCTCTCACGGCGGTGGCTGGGCCCCTGCCCGGGCCGATCGGCGCGCTCCCGTCGTCCGGCCAGGAGGTCTTCGGCGGGGTCTACGTGCGCGACGGGCTGACCTCGTTCCTCGACCTGATTTTCATGTCGATCGCGTTGCTCACGCTGCTCTTCGCCCCGGATTACCTGCGGCCGCGTGGCCTGCCCATGGCCGAATTCAGCGCGACCCTCCTCTTCGCGATCAGCGGCGCGATGCTGCTGGGCGCCGCGCGCGACCTGCTGATCCTCTTCCTCGGCCTCGAACTGATGGTGCTGCCCGGCTACATGCTGGCGGGCTACGCCAAGCGTGACGGTCTCTCGACCGAGGGTGCCATCAAGTACTTCCTGCTCGGCTCGTTCTCGAGCGCGATCTTCCTGTTCGGGCTGGCCTTCACCTTCGGCTACCTGGGAACGACGCGCATCGCCGAGATCGGCAAGGCCCTGGCGACATACGCGTCCGGGGAGCAGGTCGGCCATACGCTGCCTGCCGCGCTGGTCATGGGGCTCGCCTTCCTGACCACCGGTGTGGCCTTCAAGATCGCGGCTGTCCCCTTCCATTACTGGACGCCGGATGCCTACCAGGGCTCGCCCACGCCGGTGACCGGTTACCTGTCGGTCGGGCCGAAGGTGGGGGCGTTCGCGCTGATCCTGCGGCTCTTCGTGGAAGCGCTCGGGCCGCTGCGGGGTGACTGGGTGATATTCATCGGCGTGCTGGCGGCTTTGACGATGACGCTCGGGAACCTGTCCGCTCTCGGCCAGGACAACGTGAAGCGCATGCTTGCCTACAGCTCGATCGCCCACACGGGCTACATCCTGCTGGGGCTCGCTGTCTATGCGGGTGCATCCGATCCGAACGTCCAGTCGGCCGGGCTCCAGGCGCTGCTCTTCTACAGCGCGACCTACGCCTTCATGAACCTCGGCGCATTCGCCTGCGTTGCTGCGCTCCAGCGGCGGCCCGGCGTGACCAGCCAGATCGCGAGCTTTGCGGGACTCGGACGTCGTGCACCCTTGCTCGGTGCTCTCATGACGCTCTTCCTGCTGTCATTGATCGGGATCCCGCCCACCGCCGGCTTCTTCGGCAAGGCACTGATCCTGTTGTCGGCGGTCCAGGCAGGCGGGTGGCTCGCCGTGCTGGCGGTGATCATGATGCTCAACGCTGCGGCTGCCGCGTTCTACTACCTGCGGATCGTGGTCTTCATGTACATGCGCGATGCCCCGGCCAACGCGCGAGACATCACGGTCGGCGCGTTCACGAAGGCCGGGCTCGCCATCGCGGCCGTCGTCACGATTGCCATCGGCCTCGTGCCGCCCATCACGACCGTGGTCTACGACGCGGCGCTCAAGGCGGCTGCCGTGCTGATGGGAGCGTAGGCCGCCGGTCACTGAGCCGTGCATCCCGCTCACGGCCACGGTTCGCATCACCGGCGGTCAGGTCACTGCAACGCCGCGTGCCAACCCGCTGAGGAAGCGTGCCGCGTCACCGGGGGACGCAAGCACGATGTCCGCTGCCTCGAGCACGTCCTCCGGGACTTCGGCGCGAGCATGGACGGCGATCGCCAGCCCGTCGGTCTCCCCGGCTGATCGCGCGCGGGTCATCACGCGGAATGCCTCCGCGTCGCTGCGGTCGTCGCCGAGCATGAATGCGGCGGCCGGCCGGTGCTGATCGAGCAGCGCGCGCATGCCCTCGCCCTTGGCAGGAGCGCCCGGAGGGCGCAGCTCCAGGACCCGCCTCCCCGGAAAACGGACGAGCAGCGCGTCGGGGTCGAGCTGCTCCACGGCGGCGCGGACCCGCTCGCCGGCCTCGTCGACGTCCTGAGCACCGCGGAAATGAAACGCGACGGCCGGCAGCTTCCGCTCCACGACCAGCCACGCCTCGCGCACGAGCTCCGGAACGCCCGACGCAAGACGCTGCGCCATGCGGCCGTACTCGGCAGGGCCGTCCTCCGCGTGCACCAGCAGGGTCTCCGCCCGCGCCCGCCGTGCCAGGACCCCTCGCTCGAGGCTGTGGTTGCCCAGGTACTCGATCCCGCCCACCCGGGCACGTGCCGCGAGGTCGAGCGACTGCCGGCCGGACATCAGCGCAACGTGGACGCCCTCCATCGTCGCCAGCCTGCGCAGGGCACGCTGCGCCGCCGGGATGATGCGCGCCGCCCACGGATCGAGCTGGAGGTTGGCCAGCGTGCCGTCGAAGTCCGAGACGATCAGGAGCGGTCGAAGCCGCAGCAGGGGAGCCGCGCGCCGGAGCGCCTCGGGCGCGGTGAGGAACGCGGAAGTCGGTGGGAGGGTCATGCGGCGGCGAGTGTACGGGTCGGGCTGCGCTAGCATCGACGGCCCATGAAGCGACTCCTCGGGTTCGCGAACTCCCTGATCCCCGCGCTGCTGATGGCGGCGAGCGTCACGCTGCTTGCCGCCGGGCTGCTCTCCTACGGGGCGCCGACCGTGGGAGCTCACCCTCCGAACGAGTCGCCTCCGATCGGTAGCCCAGCCCCGTCCAGCGACGCTGGTCCGGGCGACCTCGGCGATCTCCCGACTCCTGCTGCCACACCAGTCGCATCGGCCCCGCCGTTCGCTTCGCCATCTCCGGAACCGACCGCGCCCGCGGGATCGACCGCCATCCCCAGCCCGAGCCCCGCCGGCTCCCCGACGCCCGTTCCCACTCCGTCGGAGTCTCCTGCTCCGGTGGCGGTCGCGACGCGGATCGTCATCCCCTCCGAGGGCATCGACCTGCCGATCGTATCGCGCGACCTCAGGATCCCGAACCAGGGCCCCAACCAGTACCCGCCGTGTGACGTGGCCCTCTACCACGCGGCCTTCCAGCAACCGGGCCAGTACGGCTCCGCGTACATCTACGCCCACGCCCGTGACGGCATGTTCCTGCCCCTGCTCACCGCGTCCGAGCGCCGCGACGGCGCGTCCCTGATCGGCGACCTGGCGCAGGTCTACACGGACGACAACCATGAGTACGTGTACGAGATCACCAGGGTGAAGCGCCACGCCGTCGACTTCTCGCTGGCCGAGGACGTCCCTCCCGGCGTCTCACAGCTGGTGCTCCAGACCAGCGAAGGGCCGGCAGGCACCCTCCCCAAGCTCCAGATCCTCGCCGAGCCCATCGACACGCTGACGGCGACGCCCACCGAGGCGCACCCGAAGGCGAAACCGCGCGCCTGCTACGGGATCCCCTGAGCGTTAGATCCAGCCGATGCGCCGGAAGTAGCCGAACGTGGCCACGCCGACGAGCACGGAGAACCCGGTCACCAGCCAGAAGCCGAGTCCTTCCTGGAAGTTGAACGCCGTGGCCGCCTCGCTCATTCCGAAGATGCCAGCCACCGCCCCGACCCCGGCCAGGATCGCGGTCACAGACGTCAGCCGCTTCATGATCTCGGACAGGTTGTTGTTGATCGTGGACAGATAGGCCTCGAGAGCGCCCGACACCAGCTCCCGGTAGCTGTCGAGCTCATCGGTGATGCGGATCAGGTGGTCGTAGACGTCGCGGAAATAGATGATCCGCTCCCGGGCGATGAGCAACATCTCGCGGTTCGTGAGCTGGTTGAAGACCTCGCGTTGCGGGCTGACCGTGTGGCGCATCTCCAGGAGCTCGCGCCGGACGCGGAAGAGGCGCTCGACGACCGGCTTGGAGGGCCGCCGCACGACCTCGTCCTCGAGCTCGTCGATCTGGTTTCCGAGCGTATCCATCACCGGAAAATAGCCGTCGACCATGGCATCGACGACTGCGTAGAGCATGTAGTCAGTGCCCTCCGCGAGGAAGTGGTCGGGGCCGACGCGCTTGATGTTGGGCTGCGTGGTCGGCCGCCAGTCCGGCGGATGCGAGGTCAGCAGGAAGCGACGGCCGAGCACGATGTCGACCTCGATCAGGTCGAGTTCCTCCTGGTACTCCAGCGCGAACATCACGAGGTGCATCGTCTCGCCCGCGATGTCGATCTTGGCGCGCTGATTGCGCTCAACGATGTCCTCGACGATCAGCGGGTGCAGCCCGAGGCAGGCCGCCAGGCTCGTGAGCGTCGCCTCTGACGCCGACTCGAGGTCCACCCAGACGCGAGTCTCGGGGTCGGCCAGATCCGACTTGACCTCCTCGACCGTGGCGCAGTCGTGCCCGCCCTTCATCGGGTGCCACGCGCGCCCGTGGAAGATCTCCCTGGGTGCCGACCCCGTGGTCTCAGAAGGCTGGCGCAGATCGAGCTGCGTCGTCACCGTCACCTCCGCTCAGCGCATCGCGCTCGCTGCTGATGGTCGCACGTCCTGAGCGCCGGGAACGGTCGGCCATGGCGAAGGTCGGGATGACCGCCAGTGCGGTGACCGCCGCGGCCACGATGAACAGGCCGGCCAGGATGGACGCCGCCTCGCCGGCCGCCCAGCGCTCGAGTGCGGCAACCACCAGCCCGTCCTCCAGCGGTCGTCCGCGAAGCTCCGGGGGCAGGACGGCGTCGCGAGCCACCTGGTCGGTCAGTACGACGCTCAGCTGCGCGATCCGCTGCGAGCCGAAACCGGTGAGCACCGCCAGCCCGATCGCCATGCCGGCCATCCTGGCCACCGTCACCCCGGCCGATGCCATGCCGAACGCCTTGCGACCGAGGGCCTCGATCGCAGCCGTCGATCGGGGAGTGACCGTGATGCCGAACCCGAACCCGAAGAGGGCAAGACCCAACACCATCGTCGAGATCGCCGTCGTCGGGCCCGTTCCGGCGAGCAGCAGCAGGCCACCAACCGCGAGCGCCAGGCCGAAGAGGCTCAGCGGCACCACGGAGATCAGCCGCAGCGCGAAGCCCGATCCAAGCGCGCCGATCGCGGTGGCCAGCGCCAGGGCGCCGAGCACCAGCCGCTGCTCGTCGGGACCTGCATACCGGACCCGGTCCACGAACACGGCCGCACCGATCAGGGCGGTCGCCAGGCCGTATCCGGTGAGGAAGCTGACCAGCACCGCGCCCGAGAAGACGCGGTTGCGGAACATGCGAAGGTCAAGGAATGCGTCGCGCGTTCTGAGAAATCGGACCCCGGCCAGCAACCCGGTCACGATGCAGATCGCGGCGTAGAGCGGCCGTCCAGAGAGGCCGTCGAACGCATGATCGCCGAGCGACGTCAGTGCCAGGAGGCCGCTTGCAAGAAAGGCCGTGAACAGGCCCGCGCCCAGCGCATCGATCCGACCGCGACGGTCCTGCACCGGCCAGCTCGGTGCTGCCGCCCAGACATAGAGCAGCGCGACCACGGCCAGCGGCAGGCTCAGGAAGAAGACCCAGCGCCATGCCGGAGTGGCCATCGAGGCCACCAGGCTGCCGGTCCGGCCCGCATCGGCGAAGGCCGCCGAGAAGTCGAAGACCTGCAGCACCGTGGCACCCGCGAATGGCCCGATCGCCATACCCAGAAACGTGGCTGCCCCCACGATTCCCAGCGCCCGAGCGCGGGCCGGGCCGTCGAACAGCAGGCTGGCTCCGGCGGTCGCGAGCGGGACGATCGCTCCCCCGCCGACGCCCTGGATCACGCGCGCGGCGATGAGCTGGTCGAGTGACTGGGCCACGCCGGAAAGCGCCGACCCGACGGCGAACAGACCAAGCGCCAGCATGAAGAGGCGCGGCAGGCCGAAGCGGTCAGCCGCACGTCCGGCCAGCGGCATCGCGGCGATGTACGCGAGCAGGTAGGCGTTGACGATCCAGCTGGCACGCCTCAGCTGGGTCCAGTCGGCAAGGCTCTGGAGAATGCTGGGCAGCGCGACCGCCGTGATCATCAGCTCTACGCCCACGAGCAGGGCGCCGCCGCTCAGCGATGCGAGCAACAGGATCCTGGCGCGCGAGGACATCGGCGCTATGGTGGGGCAGCCCGGGTCATGCTGCTGGTCCGCCGACGGTCAGGCCGCGGCGCGCTCTATCAGTCCCGAGCTCTGGCCGTCGGCTGGACCACCCTGCTACTGTCGCTGTGTGACGCAGTACCACCTCACACGCCACTCTTGGGGCGGCGCGATCTTCTGGGCGGCGCTCGCAGCATTTGTCGCGTTTGCCATCCTCGCGGGCATGGGGCTCGGTCCTGGCCTGCTCATCGGGGCGATCGTTCTGGCGATCTACGACCGTGTGCGGCACGAGCGCATCCCGACACTCGGGTACCTCTTGCTCGTCGCAGCAATGCCCGTCCTCGTCTATCTGACGCTTCTTGTCGCGTGGGCCCGAGAAGGGCACTGATTTCAAACTGACCCACTACCACCAAGAGCTGTGGGTTGACACGAGCGCGGGGAAAGGCCTAGTATCAACGGGCGCTTATATGTAGGCTCATTGATGCTTCGAGCCTGACAGCTGCCCATCCTCCGAGGACCCTGAAGCCCTGTGCCCAGCCCCGCCCACA
>JBBSGX010000027.1:0-18703 GCA_038253685.1 Candidatus Limnocylindrales bacterium
CGTACTTCTCGAACGCGCCGACACGGTGGTCGATCGCGTGGAGGTCCCAGGTCACACGGAACCACGGAAGCTCCGCCGTGGGGACCAGGCTCAGGCCCTTGTTGTAGGTCTCATAGAGGGCTCGCTGGTCGTAGAGGAGGGTCTCAGTCCAGGCCGGGTCGTAGTCGCGCACCCTGGCGTGAAGCACCAGGTCGTGGTTGCGGCCGGCCACCGAAAGCGGATCGAACTGGAGCGAGCCGAGGCGGCGGACGACCTCCATGACGCCGTCCGTGCCGGACTCCACGGAGCGCGGCGGCGCGAGTAGATGACGCGTGACAAGAAAGCGGCGCGCCGTTGGGCCGTCGACGCGCCGGACGGTGTCCTGCATGCAGGCCGGAAGTGTCGCAGACAAAGCGGCCAGCGATTGTCAAGTACACGATTCGTGTCACCTTCCTTCGGCCAGCGGCACCTCGAGCTCGCGGGGTGTGGGCCATGGGCGGGCAGCAGGCGGGGCCCAGTCGACCGTGCCAGATGCGCCGGGTGGGGCTCGTCGCGGCGGAAGTGCCCACTCGACGGTGCCGGGTGCGCGGCCAGGGCGCGCGGTTGGCCCCGAGCTCGCCTCGGGTTGGCCGGACTTCACTACTACCGGGTCTCCATGCCCCGAGCCGACTGGACCGCGAGGCTGACACTGGGCTGGCGAGCCCGGCCTCCGATCGCTACGTGCGCACCGCTCGCAGCAGCTCCCGTCCGACCATCGTGTACCACACGATGCTGACCAGCGCGCCGACGGCTGCCGGCGCGAGGATGAGCAGGCTGTTTGGGTCCAGCACGATCAGGCGGCCGAGGTAGATGAGCAGCAGCAGGACGCCGAGGAGGACGCCGAGCCGGCTCACGTTGCGAGGCAGCGCGGCGTTGCGCAGCGCCTCCGAGGAGAGTGCCAGCACGCCGAGGCCAGAGATCCCGAAGGTCAGCAGCCCGCGTGGATCGACCGGCATCGGGTCGACGAGGCCGGCAGGCGCGTGCAGCAGGTTCGCGACGTCGTAGGCGCCGTGGATCGTGGCACCGAGTGTGCCGGCGAACCCGAAGAGCAGACCCAGCAGCGCCAGGCCGGAAGCGCCGACCTTGACCCGCTCATAGACGGCCACGAGCGCGATCGCGTTGAGCAGTCCGCCGACGAAGAGCGCCGGCGAGTAGACGTTCCTGTCCTTCAGGACCACGAACCCGACGGTGTACACCAACGCCACGACGACCGAGGCAAGCGCCGCCCAGCCGCCGAGCCGGGCCAGCGTCGGATCCTCGTCGCCTCGCGGCCCAGGCCCGTGCGTGCCCTTCGGTACCGCCATCCGCATCTGCCGTCCCTCACGTTCCGTCTTCGTCCCCTCGGCGACCCTCGCACCGAGTGGCGACATCTTCCGCGCATACGCAACGCCGCGTCGGTCAGATGGGCCCGATCGGGTGGGGGCGAAGCTTCCCTATACTCGGGCTGCAGATGGCTACAACCCGTGACTACTACGAAATCCTGGGAGTCGCGAGGGGCGCCTCCGACGAGGACATCAAGCGCGCCTTTCGCAAGCTCGCGCAGCAATGGCACCCGGACGTCAACACGACGGCGGAGGCTGACGAGCGCTTCAAGGAGATCAACGAGGCCTACCAGGTGCTGGCCGATCCCCAGCGCAAGCAGGCGTATGACCTGTTCGGCCAGGCCGGCCTCGGTGGTGCCGGCGGCGAAGGCTACGGCCCGTTCCCCGGCTTCCAGGGCTTCGGCGACATCTTCGACGCGTTCTTCGGTGCTGGCCAGCAGGCCGGGACCCGGCGCGGCCGCCCGCCGGCCGGTTCGGACCTGCGCTACGACCTGCGCCTGACCTTCGACGAGGCGATCCGCGGCGTCGAGAAGGAGATCACCTTCACGGCGCCGTCGCGCTGCGAAACCTGCGCGGGAACGGGCGCCGAACCGGGCTCCAGCCCGATCACCTGCCCGCAATGCAAGGGCACCGGCGAGCTTCGCCAGGTCCGCTCGACAATGCTCGGCCAGATGGTGAACGTCACGGTGTGCGGTCGCTGCCGTGGCCTCGGACGGATCGTCGAGACTCCGTGCCATACCTGCCACGGCGAAGGCCGCGTGGAGAAGAAACGCATGCTGCGCGTGTCGATCCCGGCCGGCATCGACGACGAGCACCAGATCCGCCTCTCGGGAGAGGGCGAGGCCGGGCCCCTCAACGGAGTCCCTGGCAATCTGTACGTGGTGGCGCACGTCGACGAGCACGTCGAGCTCAAGCGTCGCGACACGGAGCTCTACTACGAGCTTGCGCTGTCGATCAGCCAGGCCGCGCTCGGCGCCCGCGTCGCCGTTCCCACGCCCGATGGACAGGAGTTCATCGAGGTCAGGCCGGGTACCCAACCCGGCGCGGAGATCCGGTTGCGCGGACGCGGCGTGCCGCACCTCCGCCGTCAGGGTGTGCGCGGCGACCTCCACGTCCTGGTCGACGTCAAGGTGCCCAGCCGGCTTTCCGCGCGCCAGCGCGAGCTGATGGAGGAGTTCGCGGCCGAGTCGGGTGAGATCGAACCACCCGCCGCCGACGGTGCGACACCGGCCGCGACGCCGCGGCGGCGGGGAAAGCGCGGCATCACCGATCGGCTCAAGGACGCGATTGGGTAGGACCGCGTGGCCCTCGACCGCCCGGAGGTGACGTCGGCGCTCGCCGGCAAGCACGGGACGGACCACGGGACGGACCCCGGGACGGACCCCGGGACGGACGGCGAGGGCACGTCCGCCGCCGGTACCTGGCTGGAGCTGACGGTCGAGGTGGACTCGGAGGCAGTCGAAGCAGTCAGCGAGATCCTGTCGCGCGCGGCGCCCGGCGGCGTCTCCGTCGAATTGCCGTTCGAGCTCGTGGATGAGGGCCTTGCGGCCCGGCCCCTCGCGAACGGCGCCGCGATCGTCCGTGCCTATCTGCCGGCGCTCGATGGGGAGGCGGCACGGCGTGGCATCGCCGAGGTCGAGGCACGACTTGGCCACCTCCAGGCATTCGAACTGCGGCCGATCGGAGAGCTCCAGGTGCGCCCGGTCCACGAGGAGGACTGGGCTGCGGCGTGGAAGCAGCATTTTCCGGTGCTGCGTGTGGGGCGGCGCATCGTCATCTGCCCGACATGGCGGCGGCACCGCGCAAAGGCGGACGACGTGGTGCTGGCTCTGGATCCGGGCATGGCCTTCGGAACGGGACTCCATCCGACCACCCGACTCTGCCTGGCGGGTGTCGAGCATTGGGCGGACGCCGGGCTCGTGCAGGGAGCGCGTGGGCTCGACGTCGGCTGCGGGTCGGGAATCCTGGCCATCCTGGCTGCGAAGCTGGATGCGGCGTCGGTGCTCGCGATCGACACAGATCCGATCGCCGTTGACGCCACGGTGGCCAATGCCAGGCGGAACCGAGTCGCACGGATCATTTCGGCGCGCCGGGGCTCCCTGCCGGTCGAGGGTGGCCCGTTCGATCTCGTCATGGCCAACCTCATCGCGTCGCTGCTGGTGACGTTGGCGGCCGAACTGACCGCAGCTGTGCGGCCCGGCGACGGTGGCGCGGGCTCGGGCGGGCGTCTGCTCGCCGGCGGGATCTTCATCGACCGTGAACCCGAGGTACGCCGCGCCTTTGCGGCAGCAGGCCTGCGCGTGGTGGGTCGCGACGTTGAAGGGGAGTGGGTCGCGCTCGATCTGGAGCGGCCGGGTCCGGCACCCGAGGCCTGAATGGGTCGGTCGGCAGTGCGCTCCCTCCGGGCGCCGGGTGTCCTCGCGGTGGCCCAGTCCGGTTGGGGCATGGGCGGGCCAGGCCTCCGAGGAGTTGCCGGTCCCCCGCTACCATCACGCCACAAAGCTTGAGGAGCAGACGTGCCCGAGACCGACTGCCTGTTCTGCCGGATCGCGGCAGGCGAAATCCCCGCGACCATCGTGCACCAGGACGATCTTGTCATCGCAATCCGGGATATCAACGCACGGGCGCCGACCCACATCCTGCTGATGCCGAAGCGCCACATCGCGTCTGCCCAGAAGCTGACCGAAGAGGACGCGCCGATGCTCGGACGCCTGCTTGCTGCCTCCGCCCAGATAGCGAGCGAGCAGGGCATCGCGGAGCGCGGCTACCGGATCTCCACGAACGTCGGAAAGGATGGTGGCCAGACCGTCGACCACCTGCATTTCCACCTGATGGGCGGGCGTCCCTTCTCGTGGCCACCGGGCTGATGCGAGCCGCTGCCCTGGGCCTGGCGGCGGCGATCCTGCTTGGCGGATGTCTCGGGTCCGGCAATGCCGGCGGCGGGGGGGGTGCCGGGCCGACGTTGCCCACACCGCAGGCCTCGCTTTCGGCGCAGATCCAGGGCACCCGCGCCGTGCTCACCAGCGCCATGGCCGCCACCGGGTTCCGCCTCGATCCACCGGTAATGCCCTATCGCCCCGGCGAACCTGCCGATCTCGTCGAGGCGCCGCGCGCCGTCTTCCAGGCGAGCATTCCCGACGCGAACCAGGGCTACGTCGTCATCTACGAGCTGCCGGACCCCGGCACCGCCACGACACGCGGCCAGGAGTTCGCCTCGTACCTCGGTGGCGGCTTCGGCCAGACCAACTTCCCCGTCGACGCCCAGTTCTCGCTCAGTCAGATCGGCAGCACCCTGATCTTCACGTGGTGGTCGAGCGCCCTAGCGACGAACAAGCCAGCCGCCCAAGCCGCCTTCGACGCGATTCGCGGCGTGGGTCAACCGATCACGATCACCAAGTAGGCCGCCTGGCAGCCGTCGCGGCTCGCTCGCCCGCAGCTCTATCGGTCGCCGAGAAGCTCCGTCAATTCCCATGACGACGGCGACGGATGTGGCGGAACGCCTGTTTCGGGCGCATGCTGGTCACACGGTGCGCGCGGCGACGATATGACCGACCGTGCGTCGGATGAAGCCATGCGGGGACCCTGGAGACCGCTCCCGCGAGCTGACCCACAGGGCTCACCCGCCCATGGCCACGACCTCGACGCACGGAGCACGCATACATGACTACCGAATCTCCCCGCGCGCGGCGCCTTCTCACCACAGGCCTGGCAGTGCTTCTCGGCACGGCCCTCCTCGCGGGCTGCTCGGGCGGCTCGCCGGCGTCGCCGACTGCGGCGGTCACGCCGGGAACCGCCCCGGCCTCGGTCGTGCCTTCGATCGGTCCGGCGGGCTCGTCGTCGACTGGTGCCACCGGCGCCTGCGCCGTCGTCTCGGCTGATGCGGTCAGCAAGGCGGCCGGCTTTCCGGTTGCCAATTCCTCGGGCGCCGGAGGGACCTGCATCTTCCAGAATTTCGGACAAGAGCAAGTATCTCGCGGTCCAGGACTTCGACAGCCAGGCCGCCATGGCGACCATCCTCCAGATCGAGCCCGGTAGCGAACACATCGCCGGTCTGGGCGACGATGCCTTCTGGGTCGCCCAAGCGGGGATCCTGTTCGCCAGGAAGGGCGATCACGGAGTTGAATTCGCGGACCCCGATCTCGCCACGGATCCCACCAACACCGCCACGAGGGACGCGCTCGTAGCTCTCGCCCGGACTGCGCTGCCCAACATCTGACCACGCGGATTACCTGGCGACGGCCTCAACCTCTTCCCGGACGGGGAGTGGCGCGTCCGCGACCGCCCATTGGTGGACGGCGTCGCGCCGGATCTTGAGCGTGTGGGTGCGAGGGAAATCGGGATCCGGCCAGAGGCGCCATGCGTCGATCCGCTGGTGCACGCTGAGCCCGCGGTTCGTGGCCTTGACGATCCCCTCGATCTCGGCGCGCACACCGGCAAGCGCCGCCTCATCGTGGACGTGTGCGGCAGCCTGAGCGCTGCTGATGATCGGCTGGCTGCCGGGCGGCAGCACCACGGCCTCGATGCGGCCGGGCGCCGTCTCTAGCACGACCGCCTGTGACAGCCCGTGGTCCTGGAGGACCGACTCGATGTCCTCCGGGTACACGTTCAGGCCGTTGGGCAGCACGATGATGTTCTTCTTGCGACCGGACAGGACGAGCCGCCCGCTCTCGTCGTACCGTCCGATGTCCCCGGTGCGGTAGCAGCCGTCGCCGTCGAACGCCGCGGCCGTCGCAGCGGGATCCTTCCAGTACCCGGAGGAAACGGTGGGCCCAGCGACGAGGATTTCACTGTCCTCCTCCGCCAGGCGCAGTTGGACCGGCGGCAGCGTGCGCCCGATCGTGCCCGTCGGGTGGTCAGTCTCGGTGTTCGCCGCCGCGGGCCCGCACTCTGTGGCTCCGTAACCCTGGAGGACGACGATGCCGAGATCCTCCCAGTTCGATTGGAGCTCTGGAGGCAGGTACGCTCCCGCCGACACGAAAAGGGTCAGGTCGCCGCCCAGCTGGCGGTGAAGGTTGCGGAACAGCAGCCGGCGCATGGGGTACGGGAGCCGGCGAGCGACGCGCCTGGCGCGCTCGAAGGTCCCGCGCTTGCCCTGGCGGTCGATCTCCCGGTTGATCGCCGACCAGAAGATGTCCAGCAGCTGTGGCGTCACGACCATGGTGGTCACGTGGTGCTCGCGAAGGGACTCGAAGATGACGCGCGGGTTGCGCGATCGGACATACAACACGTCCGCGCCGATCATCGTTCCGTAGAAGAGCACGGGCGCCTGCTCGAAGAGGTGCGAGAGGGGCAGCAACGACACGACGCGGTGCGGCCGCGGCGGGAGCAGCACGCGGCACACGCCGACCGTGGCGAGAATGTTGCCGTGGGTCAGCATCACCCCCTTGGGGTGGCTGGTCGTGCCGGATGTGTAGACCGCCTCGAAGAGGTCGTCCCGGGTTCGCTTCGGCCAGGCGTCGAGCGTCGCCTCCCAGTCGTCGGGAAAGTCAGGGTCGCCGGGTCGAATATCGGCCGTGAGCGCGTCGAGCGTAAGCCTCGTCAGGTGCCCGAGGCCGTTCGCGCCGGCATCCGGCGCATCGAGCCCGGTCCCGATGGCCACGACCTCGGTCTCCGCGCGGTCCGCGATGCGCTGCAGCACGGCCGGCGACATCCGCAGGTCCAGTGGCACGAGGATCAATCCAGCCCGCATCGCTCCCCAGTACACGGCTGGCAGGTGCGGTGTCGAGGGGCTCCACGTCAGGAGGCGGTCGCCGCGCTGGAGCCCGGCCGCCCGCAGCCGCCACGCCGCGAGTCTCGACCGGTGGCGGAGCTCGGCGGCCGTCCAGGCCATCTCGACGCCGGCATCGGTGCGAAGGCTCAGGGCCGGTTCCCCCGGATAGCGCTCGGCGGCATCGTCGAGCAGATCGACCAGCGAAGCGAAGCGGGCCGGATCGGGATAGTTGGGCATGCGGCCGGAGTGTACGGGCTGGAGGAAGGCGCCGGCACCGCGTTTGACCCCGTCTGCGTCCCTCGGCTACACTCCGCCAGCCCTCGCGCAGGGCAGCTGAGATGGCTCGCAGGAGCGCACCAGCCGGCCCGGCGCGCACGCTCCCTGGTCCCCGGCGCCGGAGAAGCGTGACCGCAGAGACCGCCGGCGGGAGGTGATTCCGGATTGGCAGAGGTCCGTGTCGGTGAGAACGAGACCTTCGAGAGTGCGCTTCGACGGTTCAACAAGAAGATCCAGCAAAGTGGAATCCTCGCGGAGGCTCGCAGGCGCGAGCACTACGAGAAACCAAGCGTCAAGCGCAAGCGCAAGGAAGCCAAGCGCAAGAAGGCCAGCCGTCAGGACTAGGCGCTGGCCCATCTCGGGGACCTGACCCGAGGAGCATCCGGTGACCCTCGCCCAACGACTCCAGGCTGAACTGAAAACCGCCATGCGCGATCGCGACGAGCTTCGTCGCGAGACCCTGCGCATGGTGCTGGCGGCTGCACAGAACGCCGAGAAGCAGGCTCGTCGTCCTCTATCGGACGAGGAGCTGCTCGGCGTGTTCACTCGCGAGGTCAAGACGCGCCGCGAGGCCATCGAGGCGTACGAGAAGGCCGGCCGGGCCGACCTCGCCGCGAAGGAGCGCGCGGAGTCCGAGGTGCTTTCCGCGTTCCTGCCGGCGGCACTCGGCGAGGACGAGTTGCGCACCATGGTCCGCGAGGCCATCTCGGAGAGTGGCGCGACCTCCGCTCGCGACCTTGGCCGCGTCATGGCCCTGCTCAGCCCGCGGACCCGCAACCGCGCCGACGGCCGCCAGGTGAGCGCCATGGTCGCGCAGGAGCTGGCGCGGACCGACCTCGCCACGCACGCCGAGAGTCACTGACAAATGCTCGCCCGCCGTTCCCGTCGCTTCCTGTCCTTCACGCGTCGCGACGCCGTGCGCCTGTTCGTGGCGGCCGCCCTGCTCGTGATCGGGATGACGGCCATCCTCTCGATCGACATCTTCCCGACGCGCTTCGCGGCGCAGGTCGGGCAGGTCTCCGATCGCGACTTGAAGGCGCCGCGCTCCCTCGTGTACGTCAGCGACGTCGCGACCCAGCAGCAGCGCGAGGCGGCCAGCGCCGCTGTGGCGCCGCAGTACAACTACACGACCCAGAAGGGGCAGGACGCCGCCTCGCACCAGAGCGCGGCCTTCGATGCAGCGATGGGTCCAGTCGACGCAGCGTTCAACGCCCTGGTCGACGCATCAGCCCGGAGCGCTGCCCTCGCACAGGCACTCCCGAGTCTCGCCCCGAGTGCCCTCGCCACGCTCCAGGACCTGACGCCCGTGCAGTGGACATCGCTGCGCACGGAGATGGCGCGCGTGCTGGAGACGGCCCAGCGGGCGGAGGTCAAGGACACCAACATCGAAGATGCGCGCGCCAAGCTTCGCGCCGCGTTCGCGGATCGTTTCCGGGGACAGATGCAGGAGCTTGGCTTCGAGATCCTCTCGCCCTTCTTGATCCCCAACTCGACATACGACGCTTCCCTGACCGACCAGGCGCGCCTCGACGCGGCCGCGAAGGTGGGCCCCGTCACCTTCAGCGTCGACAAGGGCCAGATCATCGTCAAGGACGGCGAGGCGATCGACGCCCTCGCCTTCGAGCGCCTCAAGATGCTGGACCTGCTCGACCCACACCCGGATCTGGCCAAGCTGGGCGGCTGGTTCCTGCTGTCCCTCCTCGTCGTCGGCTCGTTGCTCGGCTGGGTCTGGCGTTTCCGCAGCGAGTTCTGGCATCGCAACAACACGCTGCTGCTGCTCGGACTGGTGCTGTTGTTCGCCACCGTGGCGCTCCGGGTCACGGCAGACCGCTCGGTGCTGCCCTACTTCGTGCCGCTGGCGGCGGCAGGCCTGTTGCTGGCAGTGCTGCTCGATTCGAGTGTCGCGATCGTGATGATGGCGCTGCTCGGCGCCCTCGCCGCGGCGGTCACAGGTCTGGCTGAGCTCGGAACGTTCGTCTTCCTTGGCTCGCTCGCGGGAATCATCATCGTGCGGCGGGGCGAGCGCCTGGGCCATTTCGTGCAGGCGGCGCTGGCCATGGCGATCGTGAACGTGCTCGTTGTCTCGACATTCACCCTTCTCGGCGATCGTGACCTGACGGGCGTCATCCAGCTCTGGGGCGCTTCGCTCGCGGCGGCGGGCGGATCGGCCGTGGCGGCGGTCGGCACCTTCGCACTGCTCGGCAACCTGTTCGGGATCACCACGTCGTTCCAGCTCCTGGAGCTGGCCAATCCTTCCCAGCCGCTGCTGCGGCGACTGCTGCTCGAGACACCCGGGACCTACCACCACTCGCTGATGGTCGGAAACCTGGGCGAGCGTGCAGCCGAGGCGATCGGCGCAGACCCGCTGATCACGCGTGCGGCCGCCTACTATCACGACATCGGCAAGCTCGCGAACCCGCACGCCTTCATCGAGAACCAGGGCGGGCTCGACAACCTGCACGACGAGCTGACGCCCGCGCAATCGGCGGCGATCCTCGCGGCCCACGTGGGCAACGGCATCGACCTGGCGTACCAGTACAAGCTGCCGAAGCCGCTCATCTCGTACATCCCGCAGCACCACGGTACGGCCCTGATGAGCTACTTCTACGCCAAGGCGAAGGACGAGGCAGTCGCGGCGGCCGGCGCCATTCCGGGCACCCCACCGGCCGAGGCGGCCGAGGCCACCGTCGACCAGCGGCGCTTCCGCCACGCCGGGCCGAAGCCGCAGTCCCGCGAGGCGGCGATCCTGATGCTCGCCGACAGCGTCGAGGCTTCGGTCCGCTCGCTGACCAGCCACGACGAGCCGGCCATCCGCGCGATGGTCGACCGCATCATTGCGGAGCGCCAGGCCGACGGCCAGTTCGACGAGTGCGACCTGACCTTGCGCGACCTGGATCGCATCCGCGAGGCCTTCGTGGCGCAGCTGCTGGGCATGTACCACCGGCGAATCGAGTACCCGCAGAACAAGATCGTCGAGCTCGAATCACGACGGGCGGCGTCCGGCGGTGGGTCCCGCCCCTGAGTCGCCTCGCCGGCGGTCCTGGGTCGTTCAGTCGGCGGCGATGGCACTCCTGTCTGCCGGGCCGGCACCCCCGTTCGTGCGTCATCCGGAAGCTTCCCGCGAGATTCCCTTGAGGCGAGCGTTATTGCCGATGCGCGGGCTGTGTCCCGCTAGATTCCCATGAGGCGAGCGTCAAGCCGGACGTTGGCACGCCGGTCGGTCTCTGCCAGGGTTGCCCAAGCTTGGATGACGCCATTCAAGTCGCCGAATTGGCCGCGACCTCAACGTAACGCTCGTGCCACGGGAATCTGGGTGGAGCGTGGGCCGATGCCACGATGAAGCCGGCGCGGGCCCAGCTGTACCTGCCGCCATGGCGAGTCGAAGTTGAGGAACGGCCCGGGACTCCGCGGGTGATCCCGATGCGCTCGCTGGCACGCTCGATTGCCGCGGCACTCAGCGCTGCGGGGGCTCCCGCGCCGGCCTCCATCGACTTGATCCTGTCTGACGATCGCGAGCTGGCTGAGCTCAACGCGGCACATCTCGGGCACGAAGGACCGACCGACGTCCTCTCGTTCCCGTTGTTGCCCCCAGTCGCATTCGCCGCGCACTCGGGCCAGGACCCGCGACTCCGTTCGGCCGTGGAGCCCTTTGCCCTGCCGCCGGGCCGACGGGTTCACCTGGGCGACATCGTCGTCTCGGTCGAGCGCGCCATCGAGCAGGCGAATGCGGGCCGCGGCGGTCAGACCGGCGATCGGCGCTGGTCACCTGGCGACGAGCTGCGGCTCCTGGTCAGGCACGGCACGCTGCACATCTGCGGCTGGGACCACGCGCGGCCCGAAGAAGAGTCAGCCATGCGTGAGCTCGAGCAACGAATGCTGACCCTTGATCGGTCATCGAGGCGCAGAGCGTAGCGGGCTGCTGACAGCACCACACACAAGCCTGTGCGGTCATCTGGCGGGCTCGCTACCGTCCGTGCCATGGCGGAACTTCACCAGGCTGTTGCGGAGCGGGTTGCCGTGTGGCGAGCTTCGGGCTACGAGCACGCTGGCCACCCTGCCAAGCGACTGAAGGGCCAGGCGGGCGTCCTGGCGCCGATGGTCAAAGATGGCACTCGATGGTGGACAGCGTGATGCTCGATTCGAACTACGACGGAGAGATCTTCAACGTGGCGCTCGCGGACATCCCGGAGCGCAAGGAGGACCTGGTGGATGGCACCTACGAGTTGACCGTGCCGGCCGGATCGCTCTGCGTCGGCGTCAAGATCACGGACATGCTTGGCGAAGAGGTGCTGGTCGCCCTCGGGCTGGAGCCTTGATCGCTGTGCTCCAGAGCCTGATCACGTAGTCCGCTGACGGCCCAACACCGTTGGTAGCCGCTCCCCGGCGTGGCGCGGTACCATCGTGACTGGACGTCGGCCGCCTTCCGTCTGGTACGGGATGCGGCCGCTTGGCGTGCCCGGAAGGAGATCTGGTGAAGATCGTCGTGGGGCTCGGCAACCCCGGGGGCTCGTATGCCGAGACCCGCCACAACGTCGGCTGGATGGTGCTCGACCGCATTGCGGATCGGGCCGGTTGGGGTGGGCGCTCCAAGGCGCGTGACGGGTCGGCGGTCACCCGCGGCCGCTATGGGGATCTCGACCTCGCCCTGGTGAAGCCCACCACCTACATGAACATGTCCGGGCTCGCGGTGCGCAAGATCCTCGCCCGCGAGCATGCCCCGCTCTCGGACCTGCTGATCGTCGTGGACGACTTCGCGCTGCCGCTCGGCCGTCTGCGGATGCGCGAGGAGGGGAGTGCCGGTGGCCACAATGGCCTCCGCTCGATCATCGCCGAGATGGAAACGCAGAAGTTCGCCCGCCTGCGGGTCGGCATCGGGGAACCCACGCGCGACGGCCGGGACCATGTGCTGAGCCGCTTCACGGCCGACGAGCGTGCGATCCTCGATCAGGCACTCGATGCGGCAGCCGACGCGGTCGAGGACTGGGCACGCGAGGGCCCGACGCGCGCGGCGAACAGTTGGAATGCCTGGCGCCTCCCCGAGGTGCCCGCCGAGGCGCCGGAGGAGACGCTCGCTGGCAACCCGACGGCCGTGGGAGAGGGCGGGGTCGCCGAGTCGGGGACGGCGTCGCCCAGCCCTGCGAAGTCGAAGTCGCCTCGCCTCCTGGCATCGACGACGGAGCTCACGCCGCCGTCCAACCCTGCGGCCGAACCCGGTGATCGACCGGTGCTCGGTGCGGACGGGATCACCCGCACGCGGACCGGTTGGCGCAGGGTGCTCCCGATCGTGCGCGCCGAGGACGACTCCCACCCGGGCCGCCGTCGCAGGGGCTCTGGCCGATGACGGACGCCACTCCCAGGCTGCGCGGCAGGCGAGGCCGCGACCGCCACATCGGCGAGAAGGTCAAGGAAACGGTCGCAGCACGGGCGAAGACGGCGGCAACGGCCGCAGCCGCCTCGCGCGACGGTGCCAGCGCAACGGGCGGCGCGGCGGAAGGTGCTCCCGGCGCGCGTCATCAGCAGCCCGACCTGTCGGCCCTGCCACGACTCCTGGCGCGCTCGGGGGAGCTCACCGCGCTGGCCGAGCGCTTCCGCTTTGCGGCCGACGGATCGCGTGGCGCATCTGGAACGCGTCACCCGGCCGGTCGGAACCTGCGTCACGTGACCTACGCGGCGATTCCGCACGGAGCCAAGACCTACCTGGCCGCGGCCCTCGTGGTTGCGGGCGGGGAGCGGCTGGTCTGGGTCGCGCGCGACGCGGAGATCGCGGATCGCGTGGCCGAGGAGCTGACCGCCTGGCTGGGTGACGCGGGCGCCATCGTGACGCTGGAGCCGCGCACCTCGCTCGCCTACGAGCGCTCCGAGCTCGTCCGCGACGAGAGCGCCGCTCGCGTCGCCGCGCTGGCCGCCTGGCGCGCACCCGGAAGGCCTGCCCGCATGCTCGTGGCCAGCGTCCAGGCGCTCTTCCAGCACACCATCGCGCCCGATGCCATTCCCGAGGAGCCGCTGGTCCTGCGCCCGGGACTCCGCATCTCGCAGCAGCGCGCTCTCCGGACGCTGGTCGAGCTCGGATACGAATCCGTGCCCGAGGTCGGCGGCCGTGGCGAGTTCGCGCGGCGCGGCGGCATCGTCGACGCGTTCCCGGCAGGTCAGCCGTTTCCTGTCCGCATCGAGTGGTTCGGCGACGAGATCGACTCGCTGCGGGCGTTCGATCCGGCCGACCAGCGCGGCGTCGGCAAGGTGGCCCAGACCGTGCTGCTGCCGGCGAGTGAGTTCCTTCTTCCTGCCGGCGAGGCGGAGATCGCGGCGCGCCTCGGCCGTACCGCTGCCCGGCTTCCCGAAAACCTGGCCGCCGATCTGGCGCGACTCGACAGCGGGGCGCTCGGCGACGCCGCCGAGATCTGGGCCGGCCACCTGGCGCCCGCGACCGCGCTCGACCACCTCGACGAGGCGATCTGGCTGCTCGACGAGCCCGCGGACGTGGCTTCGAGCGCCGAGTTCCTCTGGGGCCAGGCCGACGAGCGCCGCCAGGAATTGGAGAAGGCCGGTGAGCTCCCGAAGGGTTGGCCGGAGGCCTACCCTGCGCCGCGCGAGTGGAAGCGCCGCCTCCATGAGGCCCGAACGCTCGAGCTGACCTGGGAGAGCGACGCCGAGGGCGCACCGCCCGGCGGCAACCCATTCGGCTGGCACGAGCCCGGTCTGCCGCCGGCTGCCATCAACTCGCTCGCGCCCACCGTCGCGCGGTGGCGGCGCGAGGGCGCCCGCGTCGTGCTCACCTCGGACCAGTCGGCGCGCCTGTCCGAGCTTCTCTCCGACGCCGACATCGTGGCCGCGCCGGTGAATCGGCTGGACGACCCTCCCGTGCCAGGAGGTCTCGCGCTGATTGATCGCAGCCTCAACGGCGGCTTCGCCGGCGGGCCCGAGGGCCTGACCCTGGTGACCGACCGCGAGCTCTTCGGGTCCGTGCGGGTCCGGCGTCCGCGCGCCCTGCGCCGGGTGGTGCCACGCGATCTGCTGGAGCGGCTGGAGCCGGGTGACGCCGTCGTCCATATCGACCATGGCGTCGCGCGGTATGCCGGCCTCATTCGACGCGCCGCCGGCGGCGAGGGCGCCGAGGAGCGTGATTTCCTGGAGCTGAGGTTCGCCGGCACCGACCGCATCTGGGTCCCGGTGGAGCAGATCGACCGCGTCACGCGGTACGCGGGCGGCGACGATCCCCAGCTCTCACGGCTCGGCGGCGGAGAGTGGCAGCGCACCAAGAGCCGGGTCCGCAAGGCTGTCGGCAACCTCGCCAAGGACCTGCTGGAGCTGTATGCCGCCCGGGCGCGGGCGCGAGGCCGCATCTTCGGGGAGGACACGCCGTGGCAGGCCGAGATGGAGGCAGCTTTTCCCTACGAGGAAACGCCCGACCAGCTGCGGGCCGCGCTCGAGGTCAAGAGCGACCTGGAGCGCGAGACGCCGATGGACCGGCTGGTCGTCGGGGACGTGGGCTACGGCAAGACCGAAGTCGCACTCCGCGCGGCGTTCAAGGCCATCCAGGAAGGCATGCAGGTCGCTGTGCTGGTGCCCACCACCGTGCTGGCGGCGCAGCACCTGACCACGTTCGGGCAGCGCTTCGCGGCGTACCCGATCACGATCCGGATGCTCAGCCGCTTCGTGTCACAGCAGGAGCAGGGAGACACGTTGGCTGGTCTCGCGGCAGGCACGGTGGATCTCGTGATCGGCACGCACCGCCTGCTCAGCAAGGACGTGCGCTTCAAGGACCTCGGCCTGATCGTCGTCGACGAGGAGCAGCGTTTCGGCGTTACCCACAAGGAACGCCTCAAGCAGCTCAAGACGGAGGTGCACGTCCTGACGCTGTCGGCCACGCCCATCCCGCGGACGCTGAACATGGCGCTCGTGGGCGTCCGCGACATGAGCGTCATCGAGACGCCGCCGGAGGATCGCCTGCCGATCCAGACGCGGGTGGCCGAGGCGTCTGCGGGCCTGGTCCGCGACGCGATCCTGCGCGAGATCGATCGCGGCGGGCAGATCTTCTACGTGCACAACCGCGTCGAGACGATCGAGGCACAGGCCGAGCAGCTCCGCCGCCTGCTGCCGCAGGCGCGCGTCGTGGTGGCACACGGCCAGATGCCCGAGGGCAGCCTCGAGAAGGTCATGCTGGCCTTCGCCCGCGGCGACTACGACGTGCTGGTCTGCACGACCATCATCGAGTCGGGCCTCGACATCCCCAACGCCAACACGATTGTCATCGACCGTGCCGACACGCTGGGCCTCGCGCAGCTCTATCAGCTGCGGGGCCGGGTCGGTCGCTCGTCGCGCCGGGCGTACGCGTACCTCCTGTATCGCCGCCGGGAGCGGTTGTCGGACATTGCGCGAAAGCGTCTCCAGGCGATCTTCAACGCCTCGGAGCTGGGTGCGGGCTTCCAGATCGCGTTGTCGGACCTGGAGATCCGCGGCGCGGGCAACATCCTCGGGGCCGAGCAGCACGGCCACATGTCCGCCGTCGGCTTCGATCTGTACACCCGGATGCTGGCGGACGCAGTCGAGGAGGAGAAGGCCGTCTTCGAGCAGCGTCCGCCACAGGTGGCGCACGTCGCCACGGTCATCGACCTGCCGGTCGATGCCTACCTGCCGGACAGCTACGTGCCGGAGGAGCCCCAGAAGCTGGAGCTGTACCGGCGTCTGGGCCGGGTGGCGACGGAGCGGGACCTGGCCGCCGTGCGTGGCGAGCTGGAGGATCGCTTCGGGCCGGTGCCCGACCCGGTGGGGCGGCTGCTCGAAGTTGCGCGGCTGCGGCTGGCGGCCGAGGCGGCGGGGATCGCGTCGGTGTCGCGCGAAGAGGGCCAGCTGGTGGTGCGGTTCGCCGGCGAATGGTCGCGGTCGGCCACCGCGCGGGCATTGGCACCGCGTGACGTCGCCGATCCCATCCGTGCCGCGGCGGGCGGCATCACCTACGCCTCGAACCAGCTCCGCGTTCGCATGCCGCGCGAGCCCGAGGCCGCGTGGCGCCTCACGCGCGTCCTGGTCGAGCGCCTTGGCGAGGCGCCAGCCATTGACCCGCAGCTCGTCACCGCGGGCGGTTGAGATATCAAGGGAGAGAGCGCACGGCTTCGTCAGGCGCTCGCGAGCGACTCCATACTGATGGTGGAGCGTGTCTTTGCCGGGTCGCTGGTCGCGAACGCAACCGTGACCTTGCCGTCCCGCATCCCCATCGGCAGCAGCAGCTCGATGTTGATGCCCGCGTCGGCGA
Source organism: Candidatus Limnocylindrales bacterium (assembly GCA_038253685.1). Taxonomy (GTDB): domain Bacteria; phylum Chloroflexota; class Limnocylindria; order Limnocylindrales; family CSP1-4; genus JAFMJV01. The sequence goes on from JBBSGX010000027.1 coordinate 16,577, forward strand.
GCTTGCGGGTGACGGCGGCGAGCGCGCCGGGCTTGTCGTCCAGCGACGCAGGGACCAGCTCGATCTCACGGGTCTCGAAGCCCTTCTGGGCCAGGATGGAGCGCGTCCCGGCTTCGTCGTTGGTCGTCAGGGCGATCGCGCCGACGTCATTCCAGGCGATGCACGAGATCGAGGTGATGTTGATCCCCCGCTCGGCAACGGCCTCGGCCACACGAGCCAGCTCACCTGGTCGGTCCTGGCCATTGATGATGAACGCGTTCATCTCGGCCCTCCGCTGTTGAGCGGCCAAACCGACCGATAGGGCACCAGTCGTGACCGGGTCGCCAACCACCTGATTCTACTGCTCCCGGCACTGCCCTGAGACCGAGGCCGTCCAGCCGCTGTAGAGTCGGCGGCCATGAAGGAACTGCTGACCGACCTGGATGCGTGGCGAGCCGAGGGAGTCCCGGTCGCGCGGGCTGTGGTGGTGCGAACGTTCGGTTCGGCACCGCGTCCGGAAGGCGCCACGCTCCTGGTCGGCGGAGACGGCCGGCTTGCCGGCTCCCTGTCCGGCGGCTGCGTGGAGGCCGCGGCGCACGAGGAAGTGCAGCAGGCCAGGGAAACCGGTCGCTCGCGTGTCATCCGCTACGGCATCAGCGACGAGCAGGCCTGGAGTGTCGGGCTTGCCTGTGGCGGCACCATCGACGTGCTGGTCGAGCCGGGACTGCGCGTCGAGCTGCAGGCCGCGGCCAGCAACCCGGGTCGCGTGGTGATCACGCCGCTCCCCGGGGACGCGCCAGGGCCCACGCTGGATGCCGCGTCGGACTCCCCGCCGCCCTCCGCGGCCTCTGGCGGGCAGGATGGGCCCGCCGGAGAAGCCCCAGCCGAGGCGCTCGTCTTCGAGCCGTCTGGAGGCCTTCGCGGCACGACCGGGGACCCCGCCACGGATCGCGACCTCGCCCAGGTAGCCTCAGACGCCCTGCTCCGCGGTCGCTCGCGCACGATCGAGCTGGGCGGTCGATCGTTCTTCATGGAGGCCTTCGCCCGCCGCCCGCGCCTCGTGATCGTGGGAGCGGTGCAGGTGGCCATCCCGCTCGTGTCGATCGCCCGGGCGCTCGGCTATTCGACGGTCGTGATCGACGCCCGCCCCGCCTTTGCCACGAGAGAGCGCTTCCCGGATGCCGACGAGCTGCTGGTCGGCTGGGCCGACGAGCTGGCCGAGAGCCTCGGCTTGGGACCGGAGGACGCGGTGGCCGTCCTGACGCACGACCCGAAGCTCGACGATCCTGCGATCGCCGATGCCCTGCGGCGTGGATGTCGCTACGTGGGCGCCATCGGCAGCCGCAGGACACAGGCGGATCGCCGCGAACGGCTGCGGGCAGCGGCCGGGCTGACGGACGACGAGCTCGCCCGCCTGCGGGGCCCGATCGGTCTCGACCTGGGAGGTCGAGACCCGGCGGAGACCGCACTCTCGATCATGGCCGAGGTGGTCGCCGTCCGCTATGGCGCGTCCGGCATACCCATGCGCGACCGGGGGGACCGGTCAGGCATCCCGGCCGGGGCAGCGACTCAGCAGGAGCCGCTCCAGCGCGTGGCCCAGTAGATCCGGTTGTTGTTGTGGAACCACTCGAACAACACGAAGAGTCGCGTGAAATGCGTCTAGTCCGCGTGCGTGTTGGAGAACTTGATCCGATGCCAGTCCAGGGAATGCCAGGCCGAATTGTTCGGGAACTGGTGCGATGACTGGACGTACTTGCTCTTCGTGGTGACCCAGCTGCCCCCACCTTGCGCTGGAAGCGGGCCGTCATGCGGAACCATGTTGTGCCACTGGTCCCGTTCTCCCGGATGAAGGCATGCCCGGTGATGCCTCCCCATCCGTTGGCGCCGCCGCTGTTGTAGCAGACGACGTTGTTCAGTAACCAGACGTACGCGTTGCCCGCGGGCTGGACGCCTTGACTGCGCCCCGATTGCGTCGTGGCGGTGCGGGCCTCCGCGCTCGACAAGCCGACGCTCATGGTCATCAGGGCCGCCAGCGCGACCACGATCGGCATTCGCCGCGTCATGCGAAACCCTCCCTCTCTCCTTCGCCGCCCCAGCGGCCTTCCCCCAACCGTCATCGTGGACCCGATGTCAACGGGCACGTCCGCC
>JBBSGX010000028.1:0-17799 GCA_038253685.1 Candidatus Limnocylindrales bacterium
GCACGTCGTGGCCGTTCGCGTCGGCGACCGCGACGTACGTCAGCCCGACGGGCTTCGCCTCGCTGCCGCCGGCGGGCCCTGCAACGCCTGTCACCGCGACAGCGATGTCCGCACCGAACGTCCGCCTCGCCCCTTCTGCCATGGCCACTGCGACCTGGGCGGACACCGCACCGTGCCGCTGGAGCGCCTCGTCGGTCACGCCCAGGATGCCGTGTTTGACGGCGTTGCTGTACGAGATCGCACCACCGACGTAGTAGTCGCTCGAGCCGGGTATCTCGGTCAGGAGATGCCCCACCAGTCCACCCGTGCATGACTCGGCCGTGGCCGCGGTCAGGCGGAGCCCTATCAGCCGCTGGTGGATCTGGCCGGCCAGTTCGACCAGCTCGTCGTCCGTTGGTTCGACGCTCTCGACCATCGGCTTCCCGCTAGATGCGATGCGGCTGCGACCTGCCCTTGTCGAATTGCCACGCCTCGACTGCCCCGGCGGTCCCGGGGATCCCGATATCCACGCCGTTCAAGGTGTACGCCGTCGCTCCCGCGTTCCCCGTGTGCACGACGATCGTCTGCTTTCCGGCGAACGTCTGAGTCTCGCCCTTGTGGAACGTCTTGCCGCTCTGCATCAACGTGCCGTCGACCCAGACCTGGATCCAGGCGGAGCCGGTGCGCGCCTCCACCATCAGCACCATGCCGCTGTAGCTGACGTCGACGGTCACCGACTGGCTTGTCGACGCGAGGGTGCCGCTGGCGTTTGCCATCGCCGTGATCGTCCAGCGGGCCACGGCGAGCGCCAGGGAACCGCTGAAGGTCCCGGAGGTTGCATTGACCTGTACGGGGTCCGGTGCCGCCGGTCCACCCGCGGGGGGCGGAGCCGGGCTCGCGCCGAGCGCGGGCGAGGGCGAGGGCGCCGCACGGCCAGCGGGCCCGACGTAGACCGCGTTGATGGTGACGGCCGAGGCATCGGTCGTGCCGCTGACCCTGACGGTGCCACTGTTGATCTGGGCTCCGTCGGCCGGTTCGGTGAGAGCCAGCTGCGCGACCGTGAGCGGAACGCCCGCAGACGAGGTCGCCACCGGACCGGTCGTCGGGGGGACGAGCGGCGTTGGGCTGGATGGGACGGGCACCGTGACGATCACGTTCACAGCCGGCGATTCCTTGTTCGTGCTGGGATCGCGCGCCAGGATCGTGAAGTCGTTCTGGCCCTTGGTCACGGGAACGTCGATCGCCCACTTCGTGTCGTCGCCCGCCTCGACCGACTTGACGAAGTTCCCGGAGCCCGAAACGACGATGGTGAACCCGGCCGCGCTCGTGCCGGTCAGGTGCACGGACTGCGCGTCGGCGGCGAGATCGCGACGCGGTGAGCCATCCAGGGCGACTACCGGAACCTGCGAGAAGCGCACGAGCTGGAGACCCACGTAGCCGACGAATGCCACGATCACGACGATCAGCAGCGCGACGGCGAAGACGGCACGCGTGAAGCGCAGGCTGCCCTTGGGCTCCGCGATCGGCTGGGGAGGTGCAAGGATCGCCTCGTGGTCGGCCCGGTTGCGCAGGTCCTGCTCGTCACGCCACTTGACCAGCACTTCCTCGGGATCGAGGCCGAGATAGAGCGAGTAGTTGCGCAGGAAACCTCGGGCGTAGACGTTGCCGGGCAACTCCGCGTAGTCGTCGCTCTCGAGGGCCGCCAGGTGCTTGAGGCGGATCTTGGTGTCGCGCTCGGCACGATGCAGATCGACGCCCTTCCGCTCACGGGCGGCCTGCAGCATCTCGCCAAGGCTGGGCGCCGGCGTCGCATCGATCGGCGTGCGGCCACCGCGACTGAGGCGGCCGCCGACGCGGATCTGGTGGCGGGCAGTCATGAGTCGGATCAATCCCCTCGTACGCGGCGCGGACGCCGACGAACCAGCCACCGTGGGTGGCCGGAACAGGATACGCGTTCTGAGTCCCCTCGCTTCAGGAAGGGCGGTGCGCCAGCCTACAGGTCTTCGAGCTCCGCCCGGCTGCGCAGCCAGTTGTCCGGCCCATAGACCTGGCGGGGCACCGCTGGGTTGCGCGGGTCCTGCGGTCCCACGATGCCGTAGTTCTCGAGCTCCTCCATCAGGCGGCTGGCCCGGTTGAAACCCACCTTGAGCTTGGTCTGCATCATCGACGTGCTGGCCTTGCCGGTCAGCATCACGAGCTCGGCAGCTCGCGGCGTCAGCTCGTCTTCGGCCATCTGTGCCAGCCAGCCGAACTCGCCGGCGTCGTTGCCGTCTTCCTCCGTGCCGCTGAGCACGTCGGCGTCGTACTCCGGTTCGGGCGCCTGCTCGCGCCAGAAGTCGGTGATCGCGCGGACCTCGGCGTCGCTCACGAAGACGCCCTGGAGGCGCACGGGACGCGGCAGATCGGCCGGCTGGTACAGCATGTCGCCGCGGCCGATCAGGTCCTCGGCGCCTGGCTGATCGAGCACCGTGCGACTGTCCACGTTCGAGGACATGGCGAAGGCGATCCGGCTCGGCACGTTGGCCTTGATCAAGCCGGTCACGACGTTGACCGAAGGTCGCTGCGTTGCGAGCACGAGGTGGATGCCGACGGCACGTGCCTTCTGCGCCAGCTTGACGACGGGATCCTCGACCTTGCGACCCTCGCGCATCATCAGATCGGCCAGCTCGTCGATCACGATGACGATGTACGGCAAGCGCTCGTCCGAGGCTACCCGAGGGCTGGCGTTGTAGGCGGTGATGTTCCGTTCGGCGCGCGAGGCCAGCTTCTTGTAGCGGTCCTCCATCTCGCGAACGGCCCAGCCGAGCGCCTTGCGCGCGTCATGTGCCTCCACGATCACGGGCGTCTTGAGGTGCGGCAGGCCCTCGTACTGCGCGAGCTCCACGCGCTTCAGGTCGACCAGGACGAGCTTCACCTCGTCGGGGCGCGCACGCATCAGGAAGCTCGTGATCAGCGCGTTCACACAGACGCTCTTGCCCGACCCGGTGGCGCCGGCGATGAGCAGGTGCGGCATGCGGGCCAGGTCGACAGCAAAGGCCTTGCCGGAGACGTCGCGGCCGAGCGCGAACGTCAGCTTGCTGGTTGCCTCGGCCATCTGTGCGTCTTCGTACAGGCTGCGGATGCCCACAACCTCCGAGTTGTGGTTCGGGATCTCGATGCCGACCACGTCGCGACCCGGAATGGGCGCTTCAATGCGGATGCTGCGTGCAGCCAGGGCCATCGCCAGGTCGTCTGCCAGGCCCTCGATGCGTGACAGCTTCACGCGAGCGTCCGGCTTGACCTCGTACTGGGTCACCACGGGCCCGGTGTTCGTGCCAACAACGCTGGCCGGGATCTGGAAGCTGCGGAGCTTCTCCTCGATGATGCGGACGTTCCGTGCGTGGTCGAGCACGGCCCCACCAAGGGTCTCCGTGGTCGGATCGAGCAGGACGACGGCGGGCAGCGACCAGAATCGCGGTCGCTGGATCCGCGGAGCCCCATCGATCCCCGCAGTGTCAGCGCCGTCCTCCGCATCGGCGACGGAGACGGCTGAGGCCGACGCCCCCGGCGCCAGCGTCGGAACCACGCTCAAACGGCCGCTGCCACCGTTCGCCGAGCCTCCTGCCCAGACGGTCTGGCTCATCGGCGCAGGACTGCTCACCGGGCGGGGAAGGTCCGGCGCCACGTCAACCATCGGTTCGAGCGCCAGTCGTCCGTCGCGGGCACGGCTGCCGCGACCGGCGGCAGGGCGCTGGTCAACGGGGAATGCAACCGGCGGTCGCGACTCATCCTCCTCTTCGAATCTGGGTCGCGACGCGGCGGCCACGGTCGCTGAGGCGACGTTCACCATGGCACGGCCACCAGCGGTGACGGGGCCGAACAACTGGCGGAGCGTCAGGTTGAAGAGCAGCAGGAAGCCCGCGCCACTGATCCCGAGCAGCACCACCAGCGCTCCCGGCGAGCTGACGAGATCGGTGAGCGAGGCGCTCAGCGCATGGCCGACCGCGCCACCGCCGTTCTGGACGACCTTCGGGGTGCCGGAGGCCCAGTCGAGCAGGCCCTCTCCTCCCAGGAAGAGGACCAGGCCGCCGATGGCTGCGACGCCCCAGCCGTTGCCGACCTTCGGCGCGCGCTCGACCAGCACCCCAGCGACAAGCAGCAGCACGGCCAGCAGCCACGCACCCTGACCGAACGTCGGCTTCAGGAACTGCGACACGAGCTTGTTGAGGATGCCGGCGCCGGGCAGGAAGAGGGCGATCAGCGTGATCGCACCGAGCACCAGCAGCAGGATTCCGACGAGCGAACGCAGCGTCGCGGGGGAGATCGCAAAACGGGGCGCCCTACGGCGCGAGACGCTGGTCCTCGAGCGCGTTCGAGGCTTCGAGGAGCGGGAGCTGCCGGTGCCGCCGCGCGAGGACCCTCCCCCGCCGCTTCCGGATGTGCGCTGGGTGCGAGCCACTGCCCCTAGACCTCGACCACCACGGGGAAGACCATCGGTCGCCGCTTGGTCTGCTCGTAGAGGTACTGCGAGAGCGCGTCCTTGATCTGGACCTTGAGCAGTGCGATCTCGCTCAGGTGGTCGCCGGGGGTCTCGATCGAGCGGGCGATGCGCTCCGTGGCCCCGGCCAGCAGCCTCTCGTCGGGCGCCGCGACGAAGCCGCGGGTCACGATCTCGGGTTTGCCCACGAGGTTGCCCGTCTGCTTGTCGACTGTCACGACCACCAGCAGCATCCCGTCATTGGCGAGCGCGCGCCGGTCGCGCAGGACGATGTCCCCGACCTCGCCGACCGACAGCCCGTCCACGAAGACATAGCCCGCCTCGACCCGGATGCCGCGCCGTGCCGTGCCGTTGGGCAGGTACTCGATCGACTGGCCGTTCTCGATGATGTAGATATTCTCCGCCGCGACGCCGACCTCCGCGGCCAGCCTGCCGTGCTGCACAAGCATCCGGAACTCCCCGTGGATCGGGATGAACGTCTTCGGCTTGGTCAGGTTGAGCATCAGCTTGAGCTCCTCCTGGCTGGCGTGGCCGGAGACGTGCGCCCGCTTGATCGCGTGGTAGAAGACGTTCGCGCCGTTCTTGAACAGGTTGTCGATGGTCCGCGCGACGTATTCCTCGTTGCCCGGAATCGGGCTGGCGCTGACGATCACGGTGTCGCCGGGGACGATCTCGACGAAGCGATGGTCGCGGTTCGCCATGCGCGCCAGGCCCGCCATGGGCTCGCCCTGGGCGCCGGTCGTCGCAATCGTGAGCTGGTTGTCGGGGATATCCTTGATGCGGTCCTTGGCCACCAGCGTGCCCGGCGCGTAGTTCAGGTAGCCGAGATCTGCCGCGATTCGAGTGTTCTGCTCCATGGAGCGGCCGATGACGGCGACCTTTCGCCCGAACGTGGCCGAGGCCTCGAACACCTGCTGGATCCGTGCGATGTTGCTGGCGAACGTGGCCACGATCACGCGACCCTCGAGCCCCTGCATGATGTCGCGGAAGGCCTCGCCGACCGTTTTCTCGGACGGCGTGTAGCCCGGGTTCTCCGCCCGTGTCGAATCCGACATCAGGCACAGCACGCCCTCGTCGCCGAGGCGCGCGAGCTCGTGGAAGTCCGAGAGCTTGCCGTCCACGGGCGTGTGGTCGAACTTGAAGTCGCCGGTGTGGACGATCGTGCCGAGGGGCGTGCGGAGCGCGATGCCCATCGCATCGGGGATCGAGTGGCCGATGCGGAACGGCCTGGCAGAGAAGGCGCGACCCAGGTCAACCGTGACGCCCGGCTCGAAGGGCATCAGAGGGTTGGAGTGGAGCTTGTGTTCCTTGATCTTGTTGCCGAGCAGGCCGCGGGCGAGGGTCGAGGCATAGATCGGCACGCCCGGGAAGTTGGGAAGCACGTACGGCAGTCCGCCGACATGGTCCTCGTGCGCGTGGGTGATCAGGAAGGCCTTGACCTTGTCCCGGCGCTCCTTGAGGTACGTGACGTCGGGCACGACCAGGTCGATGCCGAACATCTCCTCGTCGGGGAACATGAGGCCGCAGTCGATGACGATGATCTCGTCGCCGTACTCGAAGACGGTCAGGTTCTTGCCGATCTCGCCGATGCCGCCGAGCGGCAGGATGCGCAGGATCTCGGTCGAGTCAGTGGACGCGCGCGGGATGCTCATCAGAAGAGGCTCAATTGGCTGGGATCCGGCTCCTCTGGGGCCGGGACCAGGTCGGCAGCTTCTGCCAGCCCGCTATCCGGCCAGCCCGCCGCGACAGGGGCGAAGGCCTCCGGCTCCGACATGATCGCCGCCTCGATCTCGATCGTGGCGATGTCGGGCTCGGTAAGGTCGAGGTCAGCGGTCGCTGCCTGCTCGGGCCGGGTGCCCTCGGAGGCACGCTTCTCGCGAGACTTGAGCAATGCCTCGGGGATGCTGCACATGTCGAGCTTCATCGTGTCACGCAGGGACTGCTGCCGGAGAGCCGCAGCAGGGTGGTACATGGCGAAGGCAAGCGCGTCGGACGCTCCCGTATCCGGATCGACGGGTCGCATCGTGCCGTGGGCCTGGCCGATGCGGGCGCCGGGCATGAAGGTCTGCATCGAGAAGCGCCCCAGCGTCACGACCAACGCGGGGTCGAGCGCCTCGAGCTGGCGCTTCAGGAAGGGAGCGCAGGCGGCAATCTCGTCAGGTTCGGGGTCGCGATTGCTCGGCGGGCGGCATTTCACCACGTTCGTGATGAAGACCTCGTCGCGTTTCCAGCCGATCGTGCCGAGCAGCTCGTTGAGGAAACCGCCGGCCGCGCCGACGAATGGTCGGCCCTGCTGATCCTCGTTGAAGCCCGGTCCCTCCCCGACGAAGACGACCTCCGTGTCCGGATTGCCCTCACCGGGCACCGCGTTCGTTCGTCCCGCCGAGAGCCGGCAGTTGGTGCAGACGCTCACCTCCGCCGCGATTGTTTCGAGGGCCCGGCGCCTCTCCTCGACGGTCACGAGGCGCGGCCGAGACGCCGCGCAGCGGGCTCCAGCCAGCCGCGCCTGAGCACGAGCTCGGCGATCTGGACGGCATTCGTGGCGGCGCCTTTGCGCCGGTTGTCCGATACGACCCAGAAGGCGATTCCGCGCCCGTCGGATCGGGAGCTGTCCTGGCGAACCCGACCGACGAAGATCTCGTCACGCCCCGCGGCGTCGATGGCGAGCGGGTAGCGATGCTCCGCCGGGTTGTCGACGACCACCACGCCAGGCACCTGCGCAAAGAGCTCGCGAGCGCGCTCAGGCTCGATCGGATCGCGGGTCTCGACGTGCACGGCTTCCGAGTGCGAGGCGAACACGGGAACGCGCACGGCCGTGCAGGAGACGGGCAGGTCCGGCAGGTGCAGGATCTTGCGCGTCTCGACCATGACCTTCCACTCTTCCTTCGTGTAGCCGTCGTCGCGGAAGACGTCGATCTCGGGGATGGCGTTGAAGGCGATCGGGTGAGGATAAACGTGCGCCTCGGGCTGCCTGCCTGAGACGTGGGCCTGCACCTGCGCCTCGAGCTCGGCGACGGCCTTGCCGCCGGTGCCGCTGACCGACTGGTACGTGTCCACGATCACCCGGGCCAGGCCGACGCTGTCGCGCAGGGCCATCAGGACCGGCGCCAGCTGCATGGTCGAGCAGTTGGGGTTGGCGATGATCCCCTCGTGGAGGGCGGCGTCGTCCGGGTTCACCTCGGGGATCACGAGGGGAATACCGGGCTCCATGCGCCACTGCGACGAGTTGTCGATGACGAGCGCACCACGCTTCGCCGCCTCGGGCGCCAGGAGCTTGGACGGGCCTCCGCCGGCCGAGAACAGGGCGATGTCGACGCCTGCGAAGGCGTCGGGCGTGGCCTCGCGGACGGGCCAGCCGCGGCCGGCGAACGAGATCGAGCGTCCATACGCGCGCGAGGCAAGCGGTCGCAGCTCTCCAACGGGGAACTCGCGCTCGGTCAGCACGCCGATCATGGTCTGGCCGATCAGTCCCGTGGCTCCGACGATGGCCACGGTAAGGGTCCTGGAGGGGGTCTCGATGGGCATGGGTTCGCTCAACACGGATTCCATCGAGGGCACATACCGATGATACCGCGTCGATGTTGTCGCTCGGGGTGGGGTCGCTGGGTGAGCGTGGAGTTGGGGGCCGCGTGGCGGGTGCGGCCGAGGGGGCGGGTGCGACTCCGGGTTCCGGGTGGGTTGCGGCCGCGGGGCGGTGCGGGGACCGCATGGCGGTGCGGGCTGCCTGGCGGTGCGACTCCGAGTTCCGCCTGGCCTGCGGCCGCGGCCGGGTGGAAGGAAAGGAACGACCCGCCAGGCAGTGCTGACGGGTCGTTGAGGTAGCTTGGATGACGGCAGGCTGAGCCTGCCGGTTTGCCGCCGCGCGGCCGGAAATCAGGCCGGCGTGGTGGCGAGGTGCCGCTGCATGGCGGCCTTGCGGGAGAGGTTGACGCGGCCCTGGCGATCGACTTCGATGACCACGACCATGATCTCGTCGCCGACCGAGACCACATCCTCGACGGTGGGAACGTGGTAGTCGGCCAGCTCGCCGATGCGGACGAGGCCTTCCTTGCCCGGCAGGATCTCGACGAACGCGCCGAAGCCCATGATCCGGGTGACCTTGCCAAGGTAGAGCCCGCCGACCTCGACCTCGCGCGTCAGGCTCTCGATCCACTGGATCGCCTTGCGCGAATTGTCCGAGTTGACGGCCGCGATCTCGACGCTGCCATCGTCCTCGACGTTGATCTCGGTGCCGGTCTCTTCCTGGATCTTGCGGATGGTCGCGCCGCCCTTGCCGATGATGTCGCGGATCTTCTCCGGATTGATCTTGATGGTGATGATGCGCGGCGCGAACTCGCTCATCTCCTGGCGGGCGCTGGGGATGACCTGGGTCATCTTTTCGAGGATGAAGATTCGGGCGGCGTATGCCTTCGAAAGGCCATCCCGGATGATCGCCTCGTTGATGCCGCGGACCTTGATGTCCATCTGCAGGGCGGTGATGCCCTCGGACGTGCCCGTGACCTTGAAGTCCATGTCGCCGAAGGCATCCTCCTTGCCGAGGATGTCCGTCAGGACGGCGAACTTGCCGCCCTCCGTGACAAGGCCCATGGCGGCGCCGGCAACCGGTGCCTTGATCGGCACGCCGGCGTCCATGAGCGCGAGCGTCGAGCCGCATGTCGAGGCCATCGAGGTCGACCCGTTGGAGGTCACACACTCGCTGACGACGCGGATGACGTAGGGGAAGTCCTCCTGGCTTGGCAGGACCGGGATCAGGGCACGCTCGGCGAGCGCACCGTGGCCGATCTCGCGCCGACCCGGCCCGCGCATCTGCTTGTTCTCGCCGGTGCTGTAGGGAGGCATGTTGTAGTGGTGGAGGTAGCGCTTGGACTCCTCCGGACCGATGGTGTCGATGCGCTGCACGTCCGATGATGGTCCGAGCGTCGCGACCGAAAGCGCCTGCGTCTCACCGCGGGTGAAGAGCGCCGAGCCGTGCGCCCGGGGCAGGAGCCCGACCTCGACCGAGATCGGGCGTATCGTCTCGAGGTCGCGGCCGTCCATGCGGACGCCCTCCTCGAGCACGAGCTGGCGCACGACCTTCTTGTGGACGAGCGTCGCAAGACCCTTGGAGAGGCGCGACTGGATCTTGGCGAGGTCGAGGGCAGCGTCGGCTGCGGCCTTGTCGCCACCGTTCTTGCGCGAGCGGATCGAGTCCGCAACCGCAGCCTTGTAGGCGTCGATGCGCGGGGGCAGGTCGTTGGCAAGCAGGATCAGGAACTGGGCGGTCGCCTCGGCGTCGGTCGGGGCGCGGTGGTCCGGCTGCGTCTCCAGTCCGAAGTAACGGGCAAGGTCGGAGAGCTTGTAGACGTCCTGGTCCGGGTACGCCTCGCGTGCGAGCGTCAGGGTATCCAGGTAGCGTCCGGCCTCGATGCGGGTGCCGTCAGCCAGCGCGGCGTGGAGGAAGCCCAGGTCGAAGCCGACGTTGTGCCCCACGAGCAGCGCGTCCCCGGCCCAGTTGACGAACGTCCTGGCGGCCTCGGAGGCACTCGGCGCCTTGGCGACGTCCTTGTCCGTGATGCCGTGGAGCTGCGCGCCCGTGATCGGCGAGGCGGGCTTGACGAGGCTCGACCAGCGGTCGGTGATCTTGCCACCCTGCACCTTGACGGCGCCCATCTCGACGATCTCGCCGAGCTTGACGTCGCGGCTGGTGGTCTCGAGGTCGAAGACGACGAAGGGCTCCCCCGCCTTGACGGCATCGAGGAAGTCGATGACCGAATCGGTCCCCGTCTCGAGGAACGGGGTCTTCTTGGGCTTGCCGAGCTTCTCGCGAAGCTGGTCCTGCAGGTCCAGGATCGGAACGAGCGAGCGATGGCCGAACATGATCGCCTCGGCCATCACGTCCTCGGGCAGGATCTGGGCGCCGGCCTCGACCATCATGATCGCGTCACGCGTGCCGGAGACGATCAGGTCGAGCTGCGACTCCTTGAGCTGCGAAAACGTCGGGTTGACCACGAACTGGCCGTCGATGCGGCCGATGCGAACCGCGGCGACTGGGCCGAGAAACGGGATCTCGCTGAGCGTCAGCGCCGTCGACGCCGCGATCGTGCCGAGCACGTCAGGGTCGTTCTCCCGGTCGGTCGAGAGCACCGTGATGACCAGCTGGACGTCGTCCTTGTAGCCCTCGGGGAAGAGCGGACGAATCGGCCGGTCGGTCAGCCGCGCGGCAAGGATGGCCGCCTCGGACGGTCGCGATTCGCGCTTGATGAAGCCGCCGGGGATCTTGCCGGCGGCGTACATGCGCTCCTCGAAGTCGACCGTCAGCGGGAAGAAGTCCAGCCCGGGGCGCGGCTCGGAGCGGTTCGCGGTGCCGAGCACGAGCGTGTCGCCGTACTGGACCGTGACCGAGCCACCGGCAAGCAATGCAAGCTTCCCGGTCTCGATCGTGAGGGTGCGACCACCAAGCTCGGTGGTCAGAGTCGTTACAGCCATTGAGTCCTCCAAGGGAAGGGAGGACGGACCTGGCGCGCTGGTGCTCCGTTTCGCTATCTGCGATCCGGGGCCGCGGTTCCTTCTCGGTACGTTCCGGCGGGCTCAGCCCGTCGCTGGTCTGCGCTAGCGGCGCAGGCCTAGCCGGCTGATGACGGTGCGATACCGCGCGTTGTCCTTGCGCATGAGGTACGCAAGGAGTCGACGTCGCTGTCCAACGAGCTTGAGGAGTCCACGTCGCGAGTGATGGTCCTTGGGAAAGCTGTGCAAATGCCCGTTCAGCCCAGTGATGCGCTCTGTCAGCAGAGCGATCTGGACCTCCGGCGAGCCGGTGTCACCCTCATGGGTGGCGTATCCGGCGATCGTGCTTTCCTTGACTTCCCGCGCGAGCGGCACCTGGTCCTCCAACCAATCCATTCCTTCTACAGTTCGGGCGGAGTCTAACAGGCGTTCGGTATCGAGGCAGGCGTCCGTGTTAGACCTCACCATCCAGCGCGTGACCAAGAACACCACCGCCGACACGTTCACGGTCTTCCTGTCGAAGGCCGTCGCGACCGGCAAGACCGCCAAGGTCGCCTGGTTCGTGATCGGCTAAACGGCGGCTTCCAGAATCCTTCTGCCGCGGGATACGTCGAGACGCATCTGCTCCACCAGTCGGGCCACGGAGACGAAGCGCTTCTCGCCGCGCTGGCGGCGCACGAACTCGACCCGCATCCGGACGCCATAGATCTGCTCGTCGAAGTCGAGGAGGTGCACCTCGAGCAGGCGCGCTCCCCCGCCGAACTGCGGCCGCACTCCTAGTGACGCCACGCCGTCGACCGTGCGATCCGGATGCAGGGGGTCCGGGCCGCCCCAACTGGCGCGGACAGCGTAGATGCCGTTGGGCGGCAGCGTCACGGGGGCGTCAAATGCCAGGTTCGCGGTCGGGAAGCCGAGGCTCCGGCCGCGAGCGTCTCCGTGGACCACTTCGCCGATCACGGCGTAGCGCCGGCCGAGCAGCCGCCGCACCTCCGCCAGTCGCCCGGCTTCGATCAGGAAGCGTATCCGGCCGCTCGAGACGCGGCCACCGCCGCGGTCGAGAGTGGGCACCTCCACCAGCTCCCAGCCTGCCCGTTCGGCCAGACGTCGCATGCTCTCCGCAGTGCCGGCACGGTCCCGCCCGAAGGCGGACTCCGATGACATCACCAGGCCCGCGAGATCGCGGTCGCGGGTGAGCCGCTCCACGAAGGACCCGGCAGTCTGTTCCGAGAAGGCGCGGTCGAAGTGCTGGATCACGGTGGTGCCGACCCCGGCCATCTCGAGGCGGGCGAGCTTCTCGGCCGGATCGCAGATGAGCGGCGGAGAGACGCCGCGCAGCACGGACTGGGGATGCGGCTCGAACGTGATGACCACCGGCTCCGCGGCCCACCGCGCCGCAGCGCCCGCGACAGCCTTGATGACCGCGGCGTGGCCGCGGTGCATGCCGTCGAACACGCCGACCGTGGCAACGAACCGAAGCCCGGTCGGTAGCGCGTCGATGTCGTCGAGAATGCGCACCGCTGGTTCAGTGACCGGGAGAGACGAAGACCTTCTCCGGATGGAGCCTGCCGCCCTCGACGCGCGCCATGGCCGCCAGCCGGCCCCGATCGTCGAAGACCCGCAGCAGTCCCGAACCGCCACCGGGGACCTCGGCGCTGGCGCGATGCCGCACCACCTGGCCCCGCGAAAGTGCCCCAAGATCGTCAGCCGGCAGCGAGATCCGGGGAAAGCCATCGAGCCCCGCGTCCGAGGGAAGCAGCAATGACGTGGCGCGCCCATTTGCGAGGGCCTCGCGAACCCGATCGAGCGAGTGCGCGCCATCGAGCCGGAATGGACCGCTGGCAGTCCTCGTCAGCGCGGCCAGGTACGCACCGCAGCCCAGCCGCTCCCCCAGGTCGCGGGCAAGTGCCCGGACATACGTCCCGGCCGAGCACCGTAGCTCGAGTGTCCCGATGGGTCTCGTGGGGTCGCCCCCGTCCCAACCGAGGAGGTTGAGTTCGCGGATCTCCACGGATCGCGATCGCAGCTCAGGCTTCTGGCCGTGGCGGGCAAGCTCATAGGCGCGCCTTCCCGCGATGCGCACCGCCGAGTAGTCGGGAGGAACCTGCTCGATCGTCCCGCGGAAGCCCCCGAGCGCAGCCTCGAGCTCCTCCCGCGTTGGCGGAGCGACATCGGTCGGTGTCAACTCACCGTCCAGGTCGTCGGTCGTGGAGCGCGACCCGAAGACGACATCGGCGCGGTAGGCCTTCTCGTCCGAGAGGTGATATTCGACCATCCGCGTGGCGTGCCCGATGAACACGGGCAGCACGCCGGCCGCAAACGGATCCAGCGTTCCCCCGTGCCCGACGCGCCGCACCCCGGTGAGGCGACGAACCAGCGCCACGATGTCATGCGACGTCGGCCCGGACGGCTTGGCGACGACGAGAATGCCGTCGAGCTCGACCGCCTCCCCGAAGCGCTTCGCCATGTCTCAGGCCACCGGCCGGCGAATCTCGCGGATCAGGCGTTCGGCTTCCGCAAGCACGACCGGCCGAGTCTCGGCCACTGGCATGTCCAGCGTTGCGCCGGCGGCGCGGGCGTGCCCTCCCCCGCCAAACGTGCCGGTGAGCACGGTCGCGTCCACGCCACCGTCCTTCGTTCGGACGCTGATCCGCGTGTGCATGCCCTGGTCCTTGAAGATGAGGGCGACCTCGCCGGTCTCCGATTGGGCCAGCATGTCGATCATGCCTTCGGACATCTCGTTCGTGGCGCCGGAGCCCTCGAAGTCGGAAGGCGTGAGGGTCGACCAGGTCAGCCTGCCGTCGAGCGCAGTCTCGAGGCGGGCGAGCACGAGGCCGAAGAGTTTCAACTGCGCGTTCGGCTTGGTCCGGTACAGGCGCCGCGCGATCTCGTAGAGCGGTGCCCCGGCGGCCCGCAGCTCGCTCGCGACCCGCAACGTGCGCGCCGTCGTGTTCGAGTGCTGGAAGTTGGCCGTGTCGATCACCACGCCGGCCATCAGGTTCGCAGCGATGGCGCCGTTCGCCGCGGTTGTCGGCACTCCGAGAGCCGGCAGCAACAGCGTGACCATCTCGCAGGTCGCGGCTGCGGTCGGATCGATCCAGTCCACGACGCCGAAGCCGGTGTTCGAGACGTGGTGGTCGATGTCGACGATGGGCACCCGGCCGAAGAGCTCGGCGTGCTCCTGCAGCACGGGGCCGATGCGCTCGAGCTCGCCGCAGTCGCCAACGACAATCAGGTCGTAGTCGACGTCCGGATCCGGTTCCTGGCGGACGCGGGTCAGCTCGGGCAGGAAGTCGTACATGGCCGGCACGGGATCCGCGCAGAGCGGCGTGGCCCGGGCACCCAGCGTCTCGAGGGCCAGCGCCATGCCCAACGCCGAACCGAGGGCATCGGCCTCCGGGTCGCGGTGGCAGACCGTGAGCACCCGACGCGCTTCGCGGAGCCGGCTGACGAGCTCGGGCGGGACGGCGGCAACGTCGGCTGCGGTCAGAGAAACCAGTCCCTCCACGGGCGTTGTGAGCTCAGCGGCCACGCTGGGTCCTTCGCGTCTCGTTTCGACGACCTGCCGGTCGACCGGAACGGGCAGCCTGCCCGCGGCGGGTGGACCTGCCCGGTGGCGGAGGCACGGCCTCGACGGGCTCGCGGACCGGTCCCGGCGTCGGCAGGGTCTCGCCGGGCGTTGATCCGTCCGTGACCTCGCCCTGCTCGAGGTCCTCGAGGATCTGGAGCAGCCGAGTGCCACGCTCGGCCGTGTCGTCGTGCTTGAGGTGCAGCATGGGAATGCGCTTGAGGCGCAGCTCGCCGAGCCGGCGCCGGACGAACGGCATGGCGCCACTGAGCGCACGCAGCGAATCGCGGCGCTCATCGGGCCCGCCGATGACCGACACCCAGACTGTGGCATGGCTGAGGTCAGACGTGACCTCGACGTCGGTGACCGTCACGAATCCGATCCGGGGATCCTGGATCTCGCGGCTGATGATGCCGCTGATCTCCTCGCGCAACAGCTCATCGAGCCGCGCGGTCCGCTCGCTCACGAGCTACGCCTGCGCGACGCGGCTGACCGTCTGCTGCGTGAAGCACTCGATGATGTCGCCTTCCTCGAGGTCGTTGAAGTTGGCGAGGCCGATGCCGCACTCGAAGCCCGTGGCCACCTCCCGGACGTCGTCCCGGAAGCGCCGCAGCGACTCGATGCGATCGGTCGCGATGGGCTCGCGTTTGCCTGCGCGGTAGACGCGCGCGCCACCCCGCACGATGCGGCCGTCGGTCACATAGCAGCCGGCGATGGCAGTGGTCTTCCCCACGCGGAAGATCTGGCGTACCTCGGCCCGACCTTCGATGACCTCGATGACCTCGGGCTCGAGCATGCCGCGCAGCGCAGCGTCCATCTCCTCGGTGAGGCGATAGATGATGTCGTACTGGCGTATCTCGACGCCCTCAGTCTCGGCCGTTCGCCGGGCGGTGGCATCGAGCTTGGTGTTGAAGCCGACGACGATGGCATCCGAGGCGGAGGCCAGCAGGATGTCGTTGTCGGAGATGTCTCCGGTGCCCTCGTGGAGCACGTTGATGCGCACGCCCTCGGTCTGGATCTGGTCCAGCGCGTGCGTGATCGCCCCTAGCGAGCCCTGCACGTCCGCCTTGAGGATGAGCCGCAGCTCCTTGGTCTGACCGGCCTGGATCTGCGAGTAGAGCTCCTCGAGGGTGGCCCTGCCGCCGTCGGGTCGGGCCTGGCTCAGCTGGCGCTCCTCGACGGTCGCGCGGGCGGTCTTCTCGTCCGGGACGACACGCAGGATGTCGCCGGCCGCGGGCACTTCGCCGAGGCCCAGGAGGACGACCGCGGTGGCAGGGCCCGCCTCGTTGACGCGCTTGCCCGCGCTGTTCTCCATGGCGCGGACACGCCCATAGGTCTCGCCGACGACCACGGTGTCCCCGACGCGCAGCGTCCCGGTCTGGACGATGATCGTGGCCACGGGGCCGCGACCCTTGTCGAGCTCAGCTTCGACGACCGTGCCGACCGCCGGGCGCTTGGGATTCGCCTTCGGCTCGACCAGGGCGTCGGACGTCAGCAGGATCGTGTCAAGCAGGTCGTCGATGCCCTGGCCCGTCTTCGCGCTGACGGGGACGAGCGGCACGTCGCCGCCGTACTCCTCGACGATCACCCCGTGCTCCGAGAGCTCGGTCTTGACGCGGTCGGGATTGGCATCGGGCTTGTCGATCTTGTTGAGTGCCACCACGACCGGCACCTTCGCCGCTCGCGCGTGGTCGATGGCCTCGATGGTCTGGGGCATCACCCCGTCATCGGCCGCGACCACGATCACGGCGATGTCCGTGACCCGTGCCCCGCGGGCGCGCATGGCCGTGAAGGCCTCGTGGCCTGGCGTGTCGAGGAAGACGACGCGGCGGCCGTCCTTCTCGACTTCGCTGGCGCCGATGTGCTGGGTGATTCCCCCGCGCTCGGCGGCCGCGACCGTGGTCGAGCGGATCGCGTCGAGCAGGCTGGTCTTGCCATGGTCGACGTGGCCCATGACGGTCACGATCGGGGCGCGCGGCTGAAGGTCGCTGGGCTTGTCCTCCTCGTAGAGGACCTCCTTGGTCGCATCGCTCGAGGGCTCGGTGCCATTCGTCTCGGTCGCCTCGGCGGCGCGCACCTCGGCCACCTCGTAGCCGAGGTCGCTGGTCACCAGGCTCGCCGTGTCACGGTCGATGACCTGGTTGATGTTGGCGAAGATGCCGCTCTTGATCAGCTCGCGGATGATGTCGGCCGGGTTCACGCCGATGAGCTCGGCGAGCTCCTTGACCGTGATCGACGACGGAATGTCGATCGACCCGCGGACGGACGGATCAATCGTCTGGACTGCGCTGTCGCCCGAACCTTCGACGCGACGCTGCGGTTTTCGGGGACCGCGCGTGTTGCGCGTCCCGCTTCTACTACGAGCCATGTGGACCTCCAGGGAGCAGCTCGAGATCGCCACTCTCCAGGCGGCTGCGCAGGTCCTGCGGCAGCGGCATGTCGAGAGCGCGCTCGAGGGCGGATTTCTTCAGAGCAAGCGTCCAGCACGAGCCGTCGGCGCACAGATACGCGCCACGGCCGGCCAGGCGACCGGTTGGATCAATGGTGATGATGCGATGGGGAGTGCGGACGACGCGCACCAGATCTCGCTTGTCGCGCTCTGTGCGGCAGGCGACGCAGGTGCGGGTGGGTCGCCGCCGGACGGGCGCCGTTGCAGCGGCGGCTACGACGACACCTCCGAGGTGACCTTCGCACGACTGCGCTTCGGTGCGGTTGCGGCCTCCTCAGGATCGGATCCATTCGAATCGGCCTTCGACGCCGTCTTGGCCGTGGCTGCATGTGTGGTCCGCTTGGCAGGAGCCCCGGGAGCCTGCTTGACGACAGGGGCGGCGTCAGGAGCGGGCTCGCTCGCCACGGCCTTCGACACCCGCTTCGCCCTGGGCTTCGGTGCCTCCTCGACGGAGACCTCCACGGGGCTCGCCTCGCCTTCCGGCTCTTCCGCAGCAGCGGCCTTCCGGGTGCGCCTGGCGGCAGGTTTGGCGACCGCTTCCACGGCAGCCGTGTCGGCACCAGCCGTCGCCAGGGACTCGACGGCGGCTTCGGCGGCCACGGGTTCACTCGCCGGGGTCGCAGCCGCGACCTTGCGCGAGCGCTTGGCTGCCACTGGCGCTGCCTCGGGCTGGTCCGCTGCGACGGCGTCTGACGCCGCTTCGACCGCGACCGGCCCGGCTTCGCGCGCGGCGCGGCCGGGGCGCTCGGTCGATCCGGGCTCACGCGGCGGCGCCTGGTCGCTTCGGATGTCGATGCGCCAGCCCGTCAGCTTTGCGGCAAGGCGGGCGTTCTGGCCTTCGCGACC
>JBBSGX010000029.1:0-17767 GCA_038253685.1 Candidatus Limnocylindrales bacterium
CAGCCATCGTCTGTGCATCTGATCCTCCTGAGATCCCGTGCGGAGTCCCGCATCGTCACCGGCCGGGGCTGGCTGGTCTGTCGGGACCGATCGACCGGATGCTGGCGTTTCGGTCCTGAGAATCCGGTAAGCAGACGACGGGCTGCATTCTTGGCGAACTCTCAGAAACCAGCGGCTACGATCCGCGGGAGGTGCCGTCGCCGATATGCGCGTGCTGCTGGTCGAGGACTCGCCGAAGATGGCCGGGCTGCTGCGCCGCGGCCTGACCGAGGAGGGGTATGCGGTCGACGTGGCTGCGACCGGCATCGACGGCGTCTGGCTGGCGACGGAGAACCCGTTCGACGCCATCGTGCTGGACGTGGTGCTGCCGGATATCGACGGCTTCGAGGTCTGCAACCGCATCCGCGCCGCGAACCGCTGGGCGCCACTGCTCATGCTCACGGCCCGCGACGGTGTGGCAGATCGTGTTCGCGGCCTTGACGCGGGCGCCGACGACTACCTGACGAAACCCTTCGCCTTCGAGGAGCTCTTCGCGCGCCTGCGATCGCTGATCCGTCGCGGGCCCCGAGAACGGCCGTCCGTCCTCGAGATCGGGGATCTCGCGCTCGATCCGGCAGCGCACGAAGTGCGACGCGGCGCCCGGCCGATCCACCTCACCGGCAAGGAGTTCGCGCTGCTCCAGTACCTGATGCAGAACTCCGGCGAAGCCCTGACCCGCGCTCGACTCCTCGAGCACGTCTGGGATTTCGCGTTCGACGGCGACCCGAACATTGTCGACGTCTACGTCGGCTACCTGCGCGCCAAGATCGACCGGCCCTTCGGGCGCACCACGATCGAAACGGTCCGAGGTGTCGGATATCGCCTGCGCAACGAGCCACCCGAGCGACCGGATGCGAATCCCGCTTAGAGTCCGGCTCACCCTGGCCTTCAGCGCCGGCATGGCCGTCGTGTTGCTCGGCCTTGGAACCTTCCTGTACATCCGGCTGGGGGACGACCTGCTGGCGTCTGTCGACATGGGGCTGCGTTCCCGTGCGCAGGTTCTCTCCGACGCCGTCGGCGGCTCCCAGGAGCAGGACCTGATTTCCGCCGAGGGTGTCCTGATCGATCCGGATGAGGCATTCGCGCAGGTCCTCGATACCTCGGGCGGCATCATCGATGCCAGCGAGGCGGTGACCGATACGCCGCTGCTGAACGCTGCGGAGCTGAGCTCGCTGACCGAGCCCTCCTTCACGACGAAGGAGGTCGTTGGTTTCGACGATCCCGTGCGACTCCTCGCTGTCTCGGTGCAGCGACCAACCGAGCGGGCCGTCGTTGTGGTCGGCGCCACGCTGGGCGACATGACCGACGCGCTGGCCAGCCTCCTCACGGTGATGGCCACCGTCGGTCCTGCGGCGTTGCTGGTCACGGCCGTGGCGGGTTGGCTGCTGACGAAAGCGGCGCTCCGGCCAGTCGAGGACATGCGTCGCGAGGCGGCCGCGATCTCCGCCTCCGAGCCGGCACGGCGCCTCCCGGTCCCGGGCACGGGCGACGAGCTGGCACGCCTCGCCTCCACATTGAACTCGATGCTCGACAGGCTCCAGGAGGCGCTCGAGCGGGAGCGACGCTTCGTCGACGATGCCAGCCACGAGCTGCGGACGCCCCTCACGACCCTGCGCGGTGAGATCGAGCTGGCACTGGCACGCTCGCGCACGGTGCCCGAGCTCGAGGCGTCGCTGCGAAGTCTCCAGGAAGACGTCGACCGACTCCAGCGCCTCGCGGAGGATCTGCTGGTGCTGGCACGTGCTCGCGGTGGACGCATCCCGCTGCGTCGCGTGCCAACGCCGCTCAACGAGCTGGTGACGCGCAGCATCCGGGCGGTGGCGGGCAGGGCGCGGGAACGGAGCGTCGAGGTCAGCTCGGACGCCACGAGTGAGCGCATCAACGTCGATCCCGAGCGCGTGGAGCAGGCGCTCCGCAACCTGCTCGAGAACGCGGTGCGGCACACCCCCGGAGGCGGAACCGTCCACGTCGCGGCAAGCCGTGCGGACGGCCGGGCGCAGTTCGTGGTCGAGGATTCCGGCTCGGGATTTCCGCCGGAGCTGCTCGGCACTGCCTTCGACGCGTTCGCGCGCGGCGACGGCGAAGGCGACGGACAGGTCGGCTCCGGTCTCGGGCTGACCATCGTGCGGGCCGTGGCAGAGGCGCATGGCGGGTCCGCATCGGCCGAAAACACGCCGAGCGGCGCGCGGGTGACGCTCACCCTGCGAACCTGAGTTGGAGTAGAGTCAGGGGCCTCGAACGCGACTCACCAGCTTCCTTCGCTAGGTCCACGCGTCGCATCGCGAATCGGCAGCAACGGGCATTCCGGTCGACGAGGTGGCCGAGATGCGGCGAGCTCGCCAACCGGTTCGGGCTCGAGGTCGAGAACGTCAACGGCGGCGCGCTACGGAGCGACGCGCTGACCGAGGTCTACTGGATGGATGGCGAGCCCTACACGCTCCGACAGGCGCTCGACGATTGGGCCGGGGCGCATCACGACTGCCACGCGGCCGGGCGCGCGGCGCCGTTCGGACAGTCCTGGAATCACCATCCCGCGAGGGCGTGCGCCTCGACCATGTGTCGGTCAGCGAGTTCGTCGCGACCGCCGTTCCGGGCGGGACGCGCACCCGCCTCGGGCGCCTCCTGATGGAGAATGCGATCTCGGAGTACGGCGCGGACCCGTCGGCACAGTCGTCGCTCAACCTCATCGCGCTCATAGAGGGCGATCCCCGGTCGGACTTCAGGCCGCTCGCCGGCACCGACCAGCGGTACCACATTCGCGGGGGGAACGACCAGCTGGTGACGGGGCTGGTGGCAGTAGCCGCGAGATCGACCTCGCCCGCGCCAGCCTGTCCGCCCTCAAGCGCCGGGCGATTCGCCACCTCCAGCTGGGCACGAATGCCAAGCTGGTGCTGGAGCTCGACCACCGCACCTGGGGCCCGAGTGCCCCCAGCCCTGCCGCGCGGCAGGGCGCAGTGCTCGGCGAGGTCCCGCATGGCCCCGCGCCCGCCCCGGACGTGGATCGTTTCCTGCGCCGGATCGAGCCGCTCTATCCCGAGACGCAAGTGGCATGGACGGGTCGTGCCTGGAACGACACCTGGGCGCGGGATCCCTGGCACTACGGCGTACTCGTACTGGGGCGTTGGGCAAACTACCAGATTCGGCGGTTACGAGGGCGTCCAGGAAGGACGGATCCATTTCGCCGGAGAGCACACCTCGCCGAACTGGCAGGGCTACCTCGAAGGCTCGGCCACTTCGGGTGGCCGCGCGGCCGACGAGATCCTGGCGCAGGTCTGAGGGACCGCTTCGCGTCTGCGTCCCGAGAAACGTCTCAACCGTTCGCCGACGAGCGTGGATCGAGGAACAGCGGCGGGCGCGGCGCCTGGCTGAAGTCGAAGTCGGAGGTGAGATCGCCGAGGATCTGCGCGTTCTCGGGGACCGTCGCTCGCGCATCGGGGCGTCCGTCCGTGGCCGGATCGATGCGCGCGCCGCCGAGGAAGTCGTCCTCGATGAACCTCAGGTACGCGTCGAAGCTCAGCGTCTGGTGGTCGAGGAAGCCCTGCCTGGCATATGGGCCGATGACCAGACCGGGCACGCGAAGGCCGAACCCCATCGCGTTCACCACCGGCGGGACCGCGTGGTCGTAGAAGCCGCCCCAGTCGTCCCAGGCCAGGAAGATGGCCGAGCTCGACCACTCCGACGACCGCATCACCGCGTTGACGATGTCCGTGACATAGGCCTGCCCGTCCGAGATGAGGCCGGGGGGATGCTCGCTGTGGATGCCGTCCGGGACCAGCCAGCTGACCTGCGGAAGCGTGCCCGCCGCCAGCTGCCTGAAGAAGTCGGTCTGCTCCTGGATGTTGTGCGTCTGCCCATCCTGGGCGACGGTTTCGAAGAACGGCAGCGGATTCCAGATGTCGGGGGTTCCCGCGTGCTGTGGGATCGGGATGCAGACGATCTCGCCGTCCGCGCAGTCCGGTTGGGTGCCACTCGCCACGTAGTAGCCCCAGCTGACTCCCGCCCGGTGCAGGAGCCACGTCAGGTCGGTCCAGGCGTAGTCGGGGTTCGGCTGGGCACCGAAGTGGTTCCAGCCAGGCTCGGTGATGTTGGTCGCGCACTTCATCGGGTCGCCCGGCACCGGACAGCGTGCGGACCAACCCGAGACCAGCGACAGGTGCGCCGGCAGGCTCCACGAAGCATCCGGCTCGAACATCGCGTCCTGGAGAACAAACTGGTGCGCATACGTCCAGTAGTTGGGTATTTCCGTGGCTGTCTTGTAGCCCATGACGTCGGGCCGGAGGTTGCTGCACCCAGGATCGAACTGGAACCCGCAGACGCGCAGCGCTCCCTCGCGCGCCGCCACCAGGAAACCGTCCATGCGGCCCCCGTCGATTGCTGTGATCGCATCCTGGGCGTGATGCGGACCGCCGGTGTCGGCGAAACCCGGGTCATGGAACGGCCGCACGCAGGCCCCGGTCTTCGGATCCGGAGCGCAGACGCTGGGAGTGCCGTTGGACATGGAGATGCCGTTTGCCCCCGGAAACGTGCCGAAGTAGTGATCGAACGAGCGGTTCTCCTGCATGATCACGATCACGTGCTGGATCTTGTGGATGCCCTCGAGGCCGACCGCGGGCAGGCTCGGGTCGGACGAGGCGCTGGGCGTGAGCGTGCGCGTCGAGTCGGGCACGTGCCTGGCCGTGCGCGAAGGCGGCTCGTGGCCAGTCGTCGTCTGGGTGGGCTCGACGGGGCCGGGCGGTACGCCCCCACAGGCCGCCACGAGGAGCACCACGGCCGCCGCCAGCGCCCGTGCCTGAGACGCGGACGCGAACCGATACGGCAGGCCGGCTGGGGCAGGACCCATTGCCGCGAAGCCTGATGATCCCGGTCGCGATTACAACTGATGCGCGATGAAGAAGACCGGTAGAAGTCTTTACCGGGCCAGCCCGAGCTGGGTCGGGCCGGTTGGGCGCCGACCTACCGAGCCGACGGCACCTGGCGCGGGCCATCGGACTCGGCAACCCAGTCGTCGATCACGGCGCAGACCGCGTGGATGATCGTGATGTGCATCTCCTGGATCCGCGCGGTCTCGGATGACGGCACCACGACGCAGTGATCGGCGATCTCTCGCACCCGGCCGCCGGACCCACCGGTGAAACCCCAGGTCACGGCACCCCTCGCCTTCGCAGCCTCGACGCCGCGGGTCACGCTCTCGGCCTTGCCCGAGGTGCTGATCGCGACCACCACGTCTCCGGGGTTGCAGAGCGCGGTGGCCTGGCGCGCGAAGACATCGGCATAGCCGTAGTCGTTGGCGATCGCCGTCAGGGCGGAGGTGTCCACCGTCAGAGCGATCGCCGCGAGCGGCCCACGGTCCGCCGCGAAGTGCCCCGTCAATTCCGCCGCGAAATGCTGGGCATCCGCGGCACTGCCACCGTTCCCGAAGACAATGAGCTTGTGGCCTGCCGCCAGCGCGTCGCACAGCGCCGTGGCGAACTCCTCCACGACAGGCAGCAACTCCGCGCGGGTGCGCTGCGCGACCGCGAGGTGTTCATCAACGATCGACTCTATGCGCGCCATTGGTTTCTGCATCGCGTGAGTCTATCGGGGCGGCCTCGCATAGGCGGTCACGCCGACACCCGCGCCAACGCCCTCGCTGCTCACGTGGTGTTCATTCGCGACCATCCATCCCATCGAGACCCGCCTCGGGCAGCACCACTACAAACGGGTTATGCACGCCTCAGCGAATAGTGGCCGCAGCAAAATCGGATCGTGCGCGGTTGATGCAGCCCAACTGCATGGAACGGCCCAAATGCCACACCCTGGCCCCCGCGAAACCTCGCGCCACGTCGCGAAGAACGCGTGGCGTTCAGCACCTGTCTGATCACGCCCGGGCGTGGCCTTCCGCGCGTCGGTGCCGCCAGCGCCAGAAGAGTCGCTCGGACTGACATCTCACTTCCTCCCGGCATGAGACGCACCACAGCCTGACCCGATGACGTCGCCCCGGGAATCTGTCCACAGCCGGGAAGTTCGTGGTTGACATGGACGGTCGGCGCGCCGTATGCTCCGCCGCCTGCGCGAAGGCCGCGCGCCCAATCAACAGGAGCAATCCAGCCAGATGAATGACGTCCGCCTCATCAGCACCGCAGCCAACGAGCTGCGGCTGGGCGCGCCTCTCGGCGCCCCGGACGCGGGAGATCTGTGCCCTTCGTAGGTTGATCAATGGTGGCAATGCCGCCATATCGCCAAGCCGGAGGGCCAGATCGGGCCCCCCGGCTTTTTTCATGCCTCGCGCCGTGCGAGAGAGGTGAAAGAGCCGCCCACCCCGCGTTCCCCATACCGGGGGCCTGTGTCATCGGCAGCCACCTATCTCAACCAGGAGCACGACCAATGGCGATCACCCTCGAACCCCGGGCCCCCGAGCTCGCTCCGGCCGCAGTTGCCGTGAGCGAGCCCGTGGCCCGGGCGCGCCGCCCCGGTCGCGAGCCCGGTGCGGTGCCCGCCCTCCTGGTCGACCACGTCAGCAAGCGGTTCGTGGTCGGCCGCAAGAAGAAGGCCGTCATCGCGGTCAACGATGTCTCGCTGCGCATCGAACGCGGCGAGGTGTACGGGGTCCTCGGTGCCAACGGCGGAGGCAAGTCCACCTTCATCCGGCTGGTCAGCACGCTGCTGACCCTCGATACCGGCCACGTCGAGGTCTTCGGTCACGACGTGGAGCGCGAGGAGATGGCGGTCAAGCGGCTGATCAACCGGGTCAGCGTCGACGCCGCCTTCTTCAAGAAGCTCTCGCCGTACGAGAACCTCATCTATGCAGCCCGCCTGTACGGCCTCGATGCCGGCCAGGCTCGCAAGACAGCAGTCGAGATCCTGGCGCGGCTCGGCATCGCCGAGTCCCGCCTGGACCGCCCGCTGGAGCAGATGAGCCGGGGAATGCAGCAGAAAGTGGCAATCGCCAGGGCGATCCTGACGAGCCCCACGCTCCTGCTGCTGGACGAGCCGACGACGGGCCTCGACCCGCGCTCGAAGCTCGACGTGCAGACCTTCATCGAGGAGCTGCGCGACGAGCACGACGCAACCATCGTCCTGACCACGCACGACCTCGCCGAGGCAGAGCGCCTCTGCGATCGCATCGCCATCCTCGACCAGGGCCGCCTGATCGTGGAGGGCACACCACAGGAGCTCAAGGAACTGGTCGCTCGCGACCACGGAGAGCCACCGACGCTCGAAAGCGCGTTCATGACATACACCGGACGTTCCCTCGACGACGACGTCGAGGCGGACGACGAGGACGACGAATAGACCCGCCGGGATGCAAAGGCCGCTGCCACAACAGCTGGGTGCGAATTCCAAAGGAAGGAGGTGTGAGCCATGTATGACCACCGAATCCGTCTGCAGTCGATCAACGATCGGCACCGGCAGGAGATGCGCGAGGCCGCGGAGAACCGCCTGGTGCTGAGCGCGATCGACGCCGGACATCGACGTCCCGTTCGCTCGGCGATCGGCCACTCCCTGGTTCGTCTGGGCCGTGCCCTGGCGGCCGAGAGCGAACCGGTCGGTGAGCCGGCTCGGTCCCGATGACCGTCAGCAAGACAACCGGAGCGCGAGCCGGCACGGTCCCGATGGTCGGGCCGGCTCACCTCCCCCCGTACGGAGTCACGTCATGACCGCCCTGGCCCACGCCCCGATGACCACGCTTGCGCGTGAGCTTCGCGGCAGCTATGCCTTCATCGAACGCAACGTCAACCTGACCCGGCGCTACTGGGGCTGGGAGATCGCGTTCCTCGTCTACCACATCGCGGGAGCACTCTCGATCGCCTTCATCGGGGTCGCCCTGGGCGATCGCCAGCTGCTGCTGTCGCTGATGATCGGCGCGATCTTCTGGAACTACCTCGCGGCCGTGTTCAGCATCATCGCCGAGCAGGTCGCCTGGGAACGCTGGGAGGGCACGCTCGAGTACACCATGATGGCGCCGGTCCGGCGCACGTCGCAGCTGCTCGGCTCGACGCTCTTCGCGGTTCTGTACGGGCTCATCCACACGGCAATCCTGCTGGTGGTTCTGACCCTCTTCTTCGGGCTCGACCTGACGCATGCCAACTTCGGCGCTGCGATCGGAGTCATGCTCGTGGGTTCGCTGTCGGTCATCGGGATCTCGATGATGGCCGCGATCCTGCCGCTCATCTGGGTCGAGAAGGGCGCGCAGATGACATTCGTGCTGCAGTCACTGCTGCTGCTGGTCAGCGGCGTGTACTACAGCATCAGCGTCCTGCCCGACTGGATGCAGATCCTCTCGAAGCTGTCGCCCGCGACCTACATCCTGGAGGGCGTCCGGCATGGCCTCATCGATGGCGCTCCGCTCGAAACGCTCTGGCCGGACGTCTGGCCGCTGCTGATCATGGCGGTCGTGCTGATCCCGGCCGGGATCTGGATGTTCGGGGTTGCCGAGCGCTATGCCAAACGCACCGGCAAGCTCAAGAGGGTCGGCTGAATGGCCTTCGTGGCGCCCGATGGGACGCCAGGCCTGACGCCGACCCTCGCAGAACTAGGATGGACGCCCCGTCGCGAGCGTGACTTCGCCGTGCACGCCGTGGCGGGGCTCGTCCCTGGCCGTGTCGTCTCGGAAGCCCGCGGTGGCGCCCGTGCGCAGACCGCCGGCGGCCCTGTCGAAGTCGTGGTCCAGCGCGGCTTCCGGCGAGCGGCCGCGGGTGGTGCCGACTACCCCGCGGTCGGTGACTGGCTCGCGCTCGAGCCCATGAACGATCCGTCCACGGCGGCTCTGCGCGCCATCCTGCCGCGAACCAGCACGTTCTCGCGTGGCCAGGCCGCCTCGGCCGAAAGCGTCAGCCAGCAGGTCGTGGCCGCGAACGTCGACACGGTGCTGCTGGTGGCGGCGCTCACCGCCGACTACAACCTGCGTCGCATGGAACGCTACCTGGCGCTCGCTTGGTCGAGCGGCGCGGACCCCGTGGTGCTGCTCAACAAGGCAGACCTCTGCCCGGACGTTGACGCGCGGCTCCGGGACGTTGCGGCCATCGCCGGCGACGTGCCGATCCACGTAGTGAGTGCCCGGACCGGAGACGGACTCGGCGTGCTGTGGCGCTACGTGGTGCCGGGGGCGACCGTTGCGCTCCTCGGCTCGTCCGGCGTCGGCAAGTCCACCATCACGAACGCGCTGCTCGGCGAGGAGCGTCAGCTGGTGCGCGAGGTCCGCGCGGACGATGATCGCGGCCGCCATACGACCATCGGGCGCGAGCTCTTCCTGCTGCCGCGCGGCGGCGCTCTCATCGATACGCCCGGCATGCGATCCATCGGAATGTGGGAATCAGCCGAGGGGCTGGATCGTGCCTTCGCTGACATCGACGCGCTGGCGGCCGGGTGCCGCTTCTCCGACTGCGCCCACGATGCCGAGCCTGGTTGCGCGGTCCAGGCGGCAATCGCCTCGGGAGTCCTGCCGGCCGAGCGCCTGACCAGTCGTCGAAAGCTGGAGCGCGAGATCCGTTCGGCGGAGAAGCGCGCCTCGGCGGCTGACTCCCGGGCAGAGCAGCGCCAGTTTGCGCGGATGGTCCGCCAGGTCACGCGCACCCGGGCGCGTATGCGCGGGCAGGAGGGCTGAGCCGTGCAGATCCCAGACCTGCACGCTGCCGCTGCCAGAAATCTCGTCGGTTGGCACGACGCGCACCTCCGCGCGCTCGGATTCCCGACTCAGCAGATCCAGGGCCTGTGGCTGACGACGGCGCCCGTGCCGGTCATCTTCTTCAGCGCCATTGCGCTCGGTCCGGGAGCCTCGGCCGCGACCGCCGCCGGCTGCCCACCGCGCGACCACTGGGTCGCGGTCAGCGATCCGTGGGGCGACCTGTCCCTCGGTGCGTACGGTTTCACGCCGGAAGGCGACCAGGGCTGGATGGTCCGGCAACCGTCGTCCGCGGCGGCGGTTCCGGCGATGCCCGCCGAGCTGGTGATCGAGCGGGTCGCGGACGCCGAAGCACTCCACGACTTCGAGTTCGCGAGCGCCAGGGGCTTCGGGGCGGAGCCGCAGCGACCGGCGACGTGGCACGCGCCGGCCATCCTCGACGATCCGCGCTTCACGATCCTCCGCGGGCGCGTCGACGGCAGGACGGTGGCCACGTCCATGGGCTATGGAGATGCCGGCGTGCTGGGCATCTACGGTGTCTCGACGCTGCCGGAAGCGCGCCGTCGCAGCTATGGCGCGGCCATGACCTGGGCCGCGGTCAGCGCCGACCCTTCCATTCCCGCCGTCCTCCAACCGAGCGAGATAGCCGCGTCCCTGTACGCGCGGCTCGGATTCGAGAGCTTCACGACGTTCCGCAGCTGGGCGCGAGTGCCCGTCCAAACAGGAGTCGCCTCATGACCAGCGAGGTTTCCACGCAACCGCATTCGATCGAGCACGCGGACGGGACCATCGAGCTGCCCGATGCGCCGGCCATCGCCGGCCTCGGCTTCCGACGCTGGCGAGGGGAAGCCGACCTCGCCAGTCTCGTGGACGTGTGCAACGCAGCGCGACGGGCAGACCGTGACCCCGACGTCGGGACCGTCGAGGGGATGCGCAACGACTACGCCAACCTGACGAACAGCGACCCGGCGCGGGACCTCCTCGTCGCCGAGATCGACGGCGTGATCGTCGCGTACGCCCGCGTCGAGTGGACGGACCAGAACGACGGCGACCGCGCCTACACGGGCTTCGGCTTCGTGCACCCCAACTGGCGGAGGCACGGTCTCGGACGGGCCATGCTCCACCACAACGAGCGTCACCTGCGCGAGATCGCGCTCCGGCACCAGTTCGCAGGCACCAGCTATCTCTCTTCGTTCACGGAGGACGCCAACCCCGGCAACGCGGCGCTGATGACATCGGAGGGCTACCGGCGGCACAGGAGCCTCTTCCTGATGGTGCGGCCGGATCTCGAGAACGTCGAGGACGCGCCGCTGCCGGAGGGCCTGGAGATCCGCCCCGTCGAACCCGATCAGTTCTGGCCGCTCTTCCTGGCCGACAACGAGGCCTTCCGCGACCACTTCGGCGGTATCGACCCGTCTGAGGAGAGCTTCCGGCGCTGGAGGGGCAACGCCAACTTCGACCCGACCCTGTTCCTGGTTGCGTGGGAGGGCGACCAGATCGCGGCTGCCGTGATCAACGAGATCGACCCGCGCGAGAACGAGCTCCATGGCTACCGTCGCGGCTGGCTCGAGTCCGTCTTCACGCGCCGCGAGTGGCGCAAGCGCGGCCTGGCGCGGGCGCTCATCTCCAGGAGCCTCGTGCTCCTGCGCGATCGCGGCATGACCTCGGCGCAACTCGGGGTGGATGAAACGAACCCGAACGCGGCACTCCACCTCTACGAGTCATCCGGCTTCCAGGTCGACCAGAGCGGCTCGGCCTGGCGCAAGGACTGGGACCTGCACCGAGGCTAGAACGGCAGGCGCCGCTCCTGCGCGACCAGTTCGAGCCAGGGCTGTTCGCGCTCGATGGTCGAGTCGGGTCCATGACCGGGCAGAACGCGGAGGTCGGGCTCCATGGTGGACAGTCGCGTGACCGATTCGACCATCGCCTCGGGTGAGGCGCCGGGCAGGTCGACCCGCCCCAGACCTCCGCGGAAGAGCGTGTCGCCCGTGAAGAGCAATCGCTGGTCGTTCGCCAGCAGGCAGATCGAGCCCTCGGTGTGACCGGGCGTGTGGAGCACCTCGAGGCGGATCTCGCCGAAGCGGATCACGTCGTGCTCCGCCAGGTCGAGCGCCGGGATGCTCGGTGGGATGTCGAAGGGCGCGAACAGTGGTTGCGGGTGCTCGAGCCCATGCCGGTCGGCGAGATGCGCGGCCAGCGTGGCGCCGGTCGCCTCCACCACCGCCGCGTTGTCGCCGATGTGGTCCCAGTGACGGTGCGAGCTGACCACGAACTTGAGGGTCCAGTTTCGCTTCGCGAGCTGGTCGGTCAGCCAGGCCACACACGGCGTCGCTGTATCGATCGCGAGGGCCTCGCGGCTCGCCTCGTCGCCGAGCACCCACAGGTTGGTCGAGATCGGCCCGACGACCCGGTGCAGCAGTTCCATCAGGCCGGACTCACCAGCGGCTCCAGGCGAAAGTAGGTGCCGACCGCCAGTACATGACGGCGCCCGAGCCTGTAGATGGCGTTGCCGGGGAACGGGTGCTGGCCCGTCGATCGGATGGCAGCCTCACGCTCCGGGCCGGCAGCCAGGCGAACTGCCCGGACCTCGACCGGAGGCAGTCCGCGCAGGACCAGCTCACCTCCCCCGGCGGCCTCGAGGTTGCGTGTCCATGTGCAGTCCCCGTTGGGATGCCCGAGGTAGATCTGCCCGTCGGTTCGGAGCAGGCCGAGCAGCGTGGTGGTCGGCCGGCCGGTGCGGCGTCCCGGCACCCGCAACTCTACGAAGTTACCAATGCCGTATGCGCGGTGGGCCGAGCGCATCAGAGGATCCAGCCAGCCGAGGATGCGGTAGAGGACGCTGAAGATCCGGAACCAGGCGCGGGACATGCCCGACAGGATAGGTGCCGTCCGCGACGACCGCGGCCACGCTGTCGCCGCCGCGTTGCAATCTCCCCGCCCCCGGGCGAGTGCGGTCTACGATGGCCCAATTCGAAAGCACCATGGTTGAGGAGGTCGCGGAATGGCGGACGATCTCGGGTTCCGGTTCACCTGGTACGGCCACGCCTGCGTCGAAGTCGAGACGCCGGGAGGCAAACGCATCCTGTTCGATCCCTGGTTCGGCAACCCGCTCTCGCCGAAGTCCGCGGACCAGGTTCAGGCCTGCGACGTGCTGCTGGTGAGCCACGGCCACGGGGATCATCTCGGCGATGCGATTGCACTGGCGAGCCGATTGCGGCCGGTCTGGCCGTGCATCCATGAGATGAGCCTGTGGCTGGCGCGACGTCTGCCGGGCGGTCAGGACCAGGCGCTGGGCATGAACAAAGGCGGCACGGTCGAGGCGGCCGGCCTTGGCGTCACGATGGTTCACGCGGACCATTCCGCGGGGGACTGGAACCCGGACGGGGGCGTGCCGCTCCACCTCGGGGAGCCGGCGGGGTTCGTGATCGAGCTCGAGAACGCGCGGCGGATCTACTTCGCCGGTGATACGGATGTGTTCGGGGACATGGCGCTGATCGCGGAGCTTCACCACCCCGATGTCGCGTTTCTGCCGATCGGCGGGCACTACACCATGGATCCGCGGGGCGCGGCCAAGGCTGCCCAGTTGCTTGGCGTCCGGACCGTCGTGCCCATCCACTACGGCACGTTCCCGATCCTGAGTGGAACGCCGGATGAGTTGCGTGCCGAACTGGGGCAGCGCGGACTTGGCAATGTGACCGTCGTCGCGCCGCAGCCCGGCCAGACGGTGGGGTAGGTCAGCGGCCTACCTCGTGAGCGTCACCTTGGAGATCCAGCGCGGCGTCTCCGTCGAGAGACCCTTGGCGCGCGTCAGGTGGTATGCGAACAGCTGCGCTGGCACGATCGAGACGATCGGGGTGAGCCACTCGGGCAAGCCAGACGGCAGGGCCATCGAGGCTCGCCCAAGGCCGCGGGTGCGCGCATCGTCGGAAATCACCACCAGGTCGACGTCGAAGTCGGCGCGCAGGCGGGCCAGCAATGCGTCGACGTCGGGCGCCGCATGGCCCGAGGGGGCAATCGCCAGCACCGAGTATCCCGGCTCGACCAGCGCCAACGGGCCATGCTCGAAGTCCGGTGGGGAGTAGGGATCGGCGCCGACCTGTGCCAACTCCTTGAGTTTCAACGCCCACTCGCGGGCCGTCCCGTACTCGAAGCCGCGGCCGAGGACGATGCACTGGTCCATCTCACGCCGCTCGCCGGTGATGCGCTCCGCGTCGGGCTCCGCGGCGAGGGCCTCCAGCAGGGCGCCCGGCACGTGATCAAGCGCGGCCATCCGCTCCGCGCGCGACCCGCCAAACGGCGCATGGTCGGGCGCCGCGCCGTTCTTCTCGCCAGCCACGCTCTCGTCCCGCGGCCCATACGCGGACGCGAGCGCGGCCACCGCAAGCAGCTCGGCCGTGTACGTCTTGGTTGCAGCAACCGCTCGCTCCGGACCAGCCGAAACGTCGATTGAGAAGTCCGCCACACGGGCAAGCTCAGAGCCGGGATCGTTGGTGATGGCGATCGTGCGGCCACCCTGCCCTCGAGCGGCGGCAACCACACCCACCACGTCGGGCGATTTGCCGGACTGGGAGATGCCGATCGTCAGCCAGCCCTCGAGGCGCGGCGCCGTACCGTAGACCGAGACCAGCGCGGGCGCGGCCAGCGCCACCGGCAGCCCGTGGAAGGCGCCGAACAGGTACTGGGCGTAGATTGCAGCGTGGTCGGACGTGCCGCGCGCTGCGATCATGATCCCGTCGATGGGCCGCTCGGCAATGGCCGCAGCAATCTCCTCGATGGCGGCCAACTGCCGTTGGAGCAGCCGGCGGGCCACCTCGGGTTGCTGGCCGATCTCTTCGCGCAGGCTCACGGCTTGAGCATACCGACCGGCACGGCAGCTCTGCCGCCCTTGAGACCGCGCACCTTCCTCCGGTGCCGGCCGCCCTCCCGGCCTCGGCTGCCCAACGTGCCACGCCTGCCGAGATGACCGTACCGACACTAATGTGGCCCAGGTTCTCGACCGAACCGAGGACGCCACGGTCGACGAGGCTGCGTCCTGCTGGATGCCGCGGCCGATGGCGAGGCGCTGGCCGTGAGCTTCGACACCTGGGCAGATCCCTTCGCCGAACCTCTCTCGCATGAAAACGCCGAGTTTGTGCGGAAGGCGGGAAAGTGGACGGCTTTCGACCTCGGCGCCGAACCGCCCTACCAAGAGCTCATCGGTCGTGTGGTCACGAAAGTCGCTCTCTACCGTTCGGCGTCCGACAAGGTGATCGGTATCCAACTGGCGATAGACGGCTACATCGTTCGCGCAGATGTCGAAGGGGACGAATTGACCGTTGATCTCGCAACATCGCGAGTCGCTTAGATATCGGCGGGTTCCCAGGTCACGATCCCGATCTTCGAGACGCTCCACTCCGGAGCCCAGCGGCCCTCGCGGGCGCTGGCGGCCCCTCGGACGAGGCGTTGGAGTTCCAGGTCCTTCGCCGAACCGGGGCGCACCCAGAGCTGGCGGCGCGCCATCGAAAGGAGGTCGTCGAGCGAGTCGAATGTGGGCGGCTTCCGATCAACTAGCTGGACCTCCGGCAGCCGGCCGCGCGCCAAAAGCAGCGTCAGGAACTCGGGGAGAGCCGGGAGTGCCACCCTCGGCTCACCGTGAACCGGTTGCCAGAAGAGCGTCGCCATCGTGGTCATCGCGCTCTCCCCCAGCACCGCGACGCACCTCCGCCGCGTGGCGGCCTCCATCGCGTCGAGGAACGGACCGATCTCCTCGATGTCGTAGCCGATGTGCGCCATCAGCGAGACGTCGGCGCGCCTCTCGAACCCGGGCAGCGGCCAGCGTCCCTCCACGATGCGAACGTTGCCGATGCCGTGCTCGAGCATGCCCTGCCGCAGCACCTCGATCATGCCCGCCGACGGCTCCACGCAGACCACCTCGCGCGTGAGCAACGCGATCGGCAGCGCGTAGCGGCCGCCACCCGCACCGACGTCCAGCCACGAGTCGTCTGGCCGGCACAATCCCCGCAGCACGTCCAGCACCGCGTCGTCCGTGCGGCGCGGGTCGTGGCGGAACCGCTGCGCCACGGGAGCGTAGAAGTCGGCCGGATCCGCGACCTCGCGGGAACGTTCGACCTGCTCGCGATCGGCCCGGACGCGAGCTGCCCAAGCCTCGAGGGCGTCGGCGGAGTCCGGTCGAAGGGCATCACTCACGGCGAAATTTCAACCGAGCAACGCCCCAAGGGCTGGGCGTCACGCGGCCCTGCCGAACCTTCAGCGTCGCGCGGCCCTGCCGAGGGCGAACACGGCGACCGCGGCCAGCACGGCGATCAACGAGGCCAGCGGCATCCAGCCGTAGAGCGTGTCGCTGTCGGAATGCGAGCGCGCGTCCACCTGCACGAACAGGGGGGCCGCAACCGTCACGGCAACCAGCACGACGGCGATCGCGAGCGTTCGGGCCAGGCGTGGCGAGATCACCTGGCGCGTTTCGCGAGCTTGCCACGCACCGCGCTTTTGGCCCGGTTCTCGAAGCGACCGAGCGCCGCGCTGCGCGCGTCGATCGCACGCGGGTCAAGCTGCGTCATCAGCTCGTGGTCGGGGAGAACGGCCTTGCGCGCGGCCTCCGCGAGTGCCCCCAGCTTGGAGCGTGCCACCTCCCTGGGGAGTGCCTCCAGTCCCGCCGCCGGCGCCAGGCCGACGCGCTCCGGACCACGGCCGCCGAGGGACGCCGCGTACCGGGCTGCCCAGATCATGATCGCCTCCGCATCGGGAGCGCTGGTCCGCGTGTCCGCGACCCCACAGATGATCCCGCGGTCACTCGGCGCCTCAGCGATGAGCCGCCAGTTGTCGGGACCGGCGATCAGGTCGAACAGGTAGCTGGCGAAGGGCGCATCGAAGAGGACCTCGGGGCCCACCTGGTCTGCGTTTCCGCCGGTGATCGCCAGCGACACGTGCCCGGACACGCCCCGGAACATGCGGCCGAACGCATCGGCGACAAGGGCTCGCTCCTCGTCGGCACCGGCGTTCAGCAGGGTGAGGGCGTCCTCCTGGACCTGGACAACCACGGCGCCGGCTTCGAACAGCGCAAGAAGCTCGAGATTGAGCAGGTCCGCTGCGTCGAAGGTGGCCTCCCGCCGCTCTCGGCCGCGCGAGAGCTGCACATCCACACGACAGCCGATCGTGTACGGACCCACGATGCAGGCCTTGACGACGGGCGGCTCGAGGTGGCTGTCCGCGACCAGGTCGCGCACGATGCCGTCCGCCAGGCGCCATGAATCGACTGCGTCGCCCCTGTCGGTGACGGCGTCCACGACCCTGCCCGTGCCGAGCATGCCGAGCCCGGCTTCGAGCTGATCGGAAAGGACGTCGGCGAGGCCACCGTTCGTTGAAGGCGGCGGGTACCAACCGGCGAGCGTGGCGAACACCAGCTGAGCGTACCCGGTCAGGCTAGTGCGCGGTTGTAATGCTCCCGGCACGCATGCTGAACCGTCTGTCGGCCCGTCGAGGCCAGGATCTGGGTAATGGCAAACGTCGGCAGCCTGCTCATGGACCGGTACCGTCTCGACGCGCTGGTCGGGAGCGGAGCCATGTCCACGGTCTTTCGCGCCTGGGACACGCGCCTCCAACGTCGCGTGGCGGTGAAGGTCCTTGCCTCGAATCTCGCCGCTGAACCGGACGTCGCCCGCCGCTTCGAGGCCGAGGCGCGCCACCTCGGCGCCGTCATGCACCCCAACCTCGTGACCGTCTTCGACGTTGGCGATGAGCGCAGCGAGCCGTTCTACGTGATGGAGCTCGTTGAAGGTGAAACCCTGGAAATGCGGCTGCTTCGCCTCGGCACGCTCTCCCCCACCGAGACGGCCGCGATCGTGGCGCAGGTGGCGAAGGCGCTCGATCTGCTGCATGCGCGCGGCCTCGTGCACCGCGACGTGAAGCCGGGCAATGTGCTGCTCTCCGACGGCGGCACGGCGCAGCTCGCCGATTTCGGGCTGGTGCGCGAGGATCGGACGGGAGACAAGACGGTTCCGGGCGTGATCGCCGGGACGCTCGGCTACCTCGCGCCCGAGGTCATCCGCGGAGAGCCTGCTACCGCCGCCTCCGACGTCTATGCCCTCGGCGCCCTGGCGTATCGCGCCCTCACCGGTTCCCTGCCCTACC
>JBBSGX010000030.1:0-17441 GCA_038253685.1 Candidatus Limnocylindrales bacterium
GCGGGCGTCGTCGCGATCGTGCTCGCAAGGTCCATCGTCTGTCGATGCCCGGGCTGATGAAGCCTCTCGGTCCCGGCGATGGTCGTCACAGGGTCGCGGGCCCCAGTCGGGATTGCCCGTCCGCGCTGTGCCGGGGAGGTCGCCCTTTCCAGTGCCGTCGACATTCATGGTCTTCAGGCTGAACGTGACGTCCCCGGGCGCAAAGTGGATGTGGACAAAGAGGATCTTTCGGCCGTTCGGCGACCACGATGCCTCGAAGGAGACATCAGTCCCTGTTGGCTCGGTCAGCCGGGTGAGTCTGCCGCCGTCTGGGTGGACGACGTAGATCTGGCGCAGGGGGGTGAAGTCGTCGCTCGAGGTGTTGAAGAGGATCCACCTGCCATCCGGGGACCAGTCAGGCTGGCCGGATTGAGTATCCCAAGCCGTGATCCGGCGCAGGTCGCTTCCGTCCGAACGCATCACGAACAGTGCCGACTCCTGCTGATCGGCGGCAAGCCTGTGCCGCTGGAAGACGATCCGCTTGCCATCGGGGGAGAACGAAGCATCCTCCTCGGTTTGGCAATTGCCGTAGGGATTCGTCGTCAGATCATGAAGGCGGCTGCCGTTCGCGTTCATGATCGCGATATGGTCGGCAGTGCAGTCGGCGTCAGAACGCTCGAATGCGATGCGGCGTCCGTCGGGCGACCAGGATGCCTTCTGGTTGATCCCTGAAAACGTTAGTCGACGCGGGGTCCCGCCTTTGGCGTCGACCACGTAGACGTCGATATGAAACCCGGGGCCGGGAGGACCCTCCGTCGACGCGTGATCACTGTCGAACAGGATCCGCGTTCCGTCAGGTGACCAATCGGGCAGTCCGCCAGGAAACGAATTCTCGGCGTCGATCAACGGCTTGGCGTCGCTGCCGTCCGGGTTCGCCGTGAACAGCTGGTCGCCGAGCCCGTTGTCCTGGCTGTAGGCGATGCGCCCGTTCATTCCCGGGAATGTCGCGCGAGCTGGCGCAGCGTGCAGTGCGACCACAGATGCAGCCAGCGCCAACGCAACAAACGCGGTCACTGACCTCGCAAGCAGAGTCGCGCCGGCCCGTCCCGCTGTCGCGCCAGCCAGGGCAGCACGATCAGCCCTGCGCGGATGCAATGCCACCCGAAAACGGCGCCAGGTCCTGGTCAACATCGGTCTCTCTCCCATGCGTGCTGGATAGGAAGGGACCGTATCGACTGGTAGGCCGGGCAGCATCGTGGCTGGCCGATGGTTGCCCGATGCGCTTACTGTGGCTGGCCTCAATGTGTCGCCGCGGTCGACCGGGACCGCGCCGCCCGCGCCGACCGCCTCGCGCGACATGCACCCTGACCATCGGGCGGTCACGCCCCTACCATGAAGCGGCATGAGAAGGCTGATCGTCTCCGAGTTCATGACGCTCGATGGCGTCATGGAGGCGCCCGGGTTCGAGGAGCATCGGGACGGACGGAACGCCTGGGCTCTACGGCTCCAGAACGAGGAGACACAGCGACTCAACGCCGACCTGCTCTTCGCGGCCGATGTCCTGCTGCTGGGTCGGGCCACGTATCAGATCTTCGCGGCCTTCTGGCCATCGGCCGCCGGCGACGATGCGTTCACCAGGCGGATGAACGACATTCCGAAGTACGTGGTGTCGACGACGCTGAAGGAGGTGGATTGGGGCAACTCGACGAT
Source organism: Candidatus Limnocylindrales bacterium (assembly GCA_038253685.1). Taxonomy (GTDB): domain Bacteria; phylum Chloroflexota; class Limnocylindria; order Limnocylindrales; family CSP1-4; genus JAFMJV01. The sequence continues at coordinate 1,690 of JBBSGX010000030.1, forward strand.
CCTCAGGGGCGATGTGGCAACCGAGGTCGCCCAGCTCAAGGAGCAGCCGGGCGGGGATATCGTCGTCTACGGCAGCGCTGATCTCGTCGCCGCTCTCATGAAACACGGCCTCGTGGACGAGTACCGGTTCATGCTCTTCCCGATCGTCCTCGGCAGCGGCAAGCGTCTCTTTCGGGACGGCGTCGATACCAGTCACCTGCGACTCGTGGAATCGCAGACGTTCGGCACCGGAATCGTCTTCCTTCGATACGAGCCCGGGCAAGGAGTCCCGACGAGCGAGTACGTGGAGTCGTACGCCTGGACGAGGGAGCAGGTCCGGTCGCTGCACGCGGCCCAGGACACGGATCGCGTGCTCGCCACGATCCTCTTCACCGATATCGTCGACTCCACCCGGCGCGCCGCCGCCCTCGGCGATCGACAGTGGCGCCAGCTCCTCGACCACCACGACCAGGTTGCGCAGGCGGAGGTCCGCCGATGGCACGGACGATTCGTGAAGACCACGGGCGACGGCGTCCTGGCCACCTTCGACACGCCAACCCGGGCGCTGCGCTGCGCCTTCGGGCTCCGAGAGGCGCTCGGCGAGCTGGGACTCGAGATCCGCGCCGCCATCCACACTGGCGAGATCGAGATGCGAGACGCGGATGTTGGTGGCATCGGCATCCACATCGTGTCACGCGCGCTCAGGGAGGCCGGCGATCGAGAGGTCGTCGTGACACGAACAGTTCGGGATCTGGCGACCGGCACCGACCTTGCGTTCAGGGCCCTCGGTTCGGTCGGCCTGCGCGGCATCCCGGGACAGTGGGAGCTGTTCGAGGTCTCGACCCGGTAGCGTGGGATGCCGACATGGTCCTAGCGAGAGCCGAGCGGATGCGGCGACCACCCGTCCACGAAGCGGGCGGGGAGCAGGAAATACGGTTCACGGCGGGCCGCGACGGGGTTCGCCTCGCGTACGCCATCCACGGCAAAGGTCCGCCGGTCATCGTTGTGTCGTGCCGGCTGAGCCATCTCCAGCATGACTGGCGGAGCCCTGTCTGGCGCCACATCCTCGAGGACCTCGGCGAGATCGCGACCCTCGTTCGGTACGACAAGCGCGGGTTCGGAATGTCCGACTGGAACGTCAGCGACTTCTCCCTCGAAGCGCGGCTCAGCGACCTCGAGACCCTCATAAATGCGCTCGGCTTCGATCGCTTCGCGCTCCTCGGAATGTCCGGCGGCTCATCGGTTGCGATGGCCTATGCCGCCCGCCATGCGGACCGGGTTACCCGGTTGATCCTCTATGGAACGGTGTGTGGACGGCCCGTCATGTACGACGACACTGGATGGGCCGAGGAGGAGACTGGCGGAGCATGATCCGCGTCGGCTGGGCAAAGGAGGAGCCTGTCTTCCGGCGCGTCTTCACCCAACGGTTCATCCCCGACGCGAATGACGAGCAGATGCGATGGTTCGACGCGCTCCAGCGCATGTCGACCTCGCCGCAGAATACAGTCGAGAGCCGTATTGGACGCCAGGCCGTCGACATCCAGCACGAGCTGCCACGGATCAAGGCGCCGACACTCGTTCTCCAGGCACTCGAAGATCAGTCGACGACCTTCGAGAACGCAGTCGAGGTCTCAGCGCTCATCCCCGGCGCCAGGCTCGTTGCGCTCGAAAGCCGCAACCACATCCGGCTGGCCAACGAGCCCGCGTGGATTGCCTTTGTCAACGAGGTCCGGGCATTCCTCGAGCCGGACCGCCGAGCGATGTCGATGGGCGGGCGCCCGACGGTCGAGGCGCTGTCGAACCGGGAACTGGACGTCCTCCGGGAGGCCGCTGGCGGAAGATCGAACGACGAGATCGCCGCGATCCTCGGGCTCAGCATCCGCACCGTCGAGCGCCATCTCTCGAACGCATACGGCAAGCTCGGCGTGACAGGGAAGACGGCGCGCGCCGCAGCCGTCGCGGACGTTCTGCGCCGCGACCTCGTCTGATCTGGAACGGGCCCTGCGTGTATCCCGCCATTCGCAACGGAGTTGGTCTCCTCGATTGCGTAGTACCGCGGTTTCGCGTGAGCGACGCCTCGCCGTAGCGTGCCGACTGTGCCGAGCAACCGCATCGGCAGTACCCAGAGGAGCACGCGATGGCAATCAGCACGATCTCCGAGACAGAGCAGCGGTTCCGAGCCGACCCTGCGGCCGCTCGCGGTACGCCGACGGTCACGGCGACGCTGGCCAACGGTCGAGCGCGCCTGTCGGCTGGTCCGTTCAACTGGGACGCGGACCTTCCCGCCTCGATCGGCGGCACGAACCTTGCGCCCAGTCCAACCGCCTACCTGCTGGGCGCGCTGGCCGGCTGCGCGGTCGCGTTCCTGAATGACACGCTCGCGCCACAGTTCGGCGTGCGGATCGACGCCATCACCGCCGTCGCCCGCTGCCCGACCGACCTGGGCGGCCTGCTTGGCATCGACGGTGTGTCGCCTGAGCTCGCGACTATCGAGCTCGATGTCGAGGTGACCACCCCGGACGGTGACGAGAAGACGGGCCCGCTGTTCGAAGCCTGGAAGGAACGCTGCCCAATCTACCTGGGCTTGCTCAAGCCGAATTCGGTCGCGCTGGCCATGCGCGCCGTCGAAGGAGCTCGCGAACCAACCGGTTAGCGATCGGCACAGGTCATCAGAGGGTGGCCGACGGGAGCTGGCAGCGGCTCGTGCCGTAGGGACGCGCAGCCATTTCCAGCGCCGAAGCCCGATCAGCGGGACGAGCGCACCGGCCGCGTGCGCTTCGTCGACATAGGGACTGCCCGCCGTCAGCTCGGACCAGAAATACGACATGATCCGAACGCCTGCTTCGAGGCAGATTGCCAGCCTGCGTCGTTGGTCGGCCGCTGATGCGTCCGATCGGCGCCTGGATGATCGGCAGGTCGATCCGAAAGAGGTCGCACAAGGGGGTGTGAAGGAAGGACTGTCGACTCATGCGCGGAACATGGTCCACGGACGGCTTCGCTGGACAATGATGTGCTGATCACGCTCGAGGGAGGTCGCTCGTGACCGCCGATCCGATGGCAGCGCTCATCAACCTGGACGACTTCGAAACCGCGGCGCGAGCGGTCCTGCCGGGTCCGGCCTTCGATTTCATCGCAGGAGGCGCGGAGGACGAGCTGTCGCTCCGTTGGAATCGGGAGGCGTACCAACGTCGAGCGATCCTCTATCGCATTCTCGTCGACATCACGGACCGGGACCTGTCCGTGATCGTGGCCGGATCACGCATGCCGCATCCGATCATCCTCGCCCCGACTGCCTACCATCTGCTCGCAGATCCGGAGGGCGAGGTGGCAACCGCTCGGGGAGCTGCCGCCGCGGCTGCCGTGCTGACGGTGTCGACGAATGCCACGATTCCACTGGAAGAGGTCGCTGCGGCGGCCCCAGGTGCCGAGCTCTGGTTCCAGCTCTACGCCCACCGCGATCGCGCAACCACCGAGCGCCTGCTCGTGCGCGCATGCGCCGCCGGTTACCGGGCCATCGTGGTGACGGGCGACCTGCCGGTGCTTGGCAGGCGGGAACGTGACGTTCGCAACGCCTTCGCCCTGCCTCCCGGGATGGCCCTTGCGAACCTGGACGACCGGCCTGACCGGGCCCAGCAGATGCCGTTCACGTGGGAGGACATCGCCTGGGTGAAATCAGTGACCGGGCGTCCGGTCGTCGTCAAGGGCGTCGTCCATCCCGGAGACGCCGCGCCTGCGATTGAGGCAGGCGCCGACGCCATCTGGGTCTCCAACCACGGCGGAAGGCAGATCGACACCGCGATTGCGCCGCTGGAGGCCCTCGAGGCGATCGTCGCTGCAAGTGCCGGCGCGGTGCCCATCATCGTCGACGGAGGAATCCGCCGCGGCACCGACATCCTGAAGGCACTGGCGCTCGGGGCCGATGCGGTTGCCGTTGGCCGTCCGCAGATGTGGGGGCTGGCCGTCGGTGGCTCCGCCGGCGTCCAGCGCGTCGTCGAGCTTCTCCGAGACGAGCTGTCGACGGTCATGGCGCTGGCCGGCTGCCGGTCGCTGGCCGAGATCTCGCGCGACCTGGTTACCTGACGACCACGCGCGAACTCGGGCCCCCGACCGGTTTTGTGGCTGGCAGAGGGCCCTGATGGGACTGAAGCGCCATGAATTGCACCGGCCCGCCACTCGTGACCTCGCGACGGAACACGAACCTCGTTCCGTCGCGTGAGTACGTCGCCCCGAAGTCGTTCGTGGGCCCTGCGACGAGTGTCGTCTCGCCCGCACGCGCAACATCAACGGCATAGATGTCGTCGTCGCGGTCGTAGAGGAGCGAGCCGTTGATGGCGGGTCCGAATGGGGCCGCAAACTCGGCCGGCTCCCGATGTAGAGGTTCAAGGCAACGGCAATGGGCAGGGTCAGGGCGATCAGCAGACCGATCGCCCTCCCGATGGAGGTCCAGCCAGGACGCTGCCGCGTGCGAGCGGTCTGGCTGAGGTGCCCCTGAACGATCGGTGCGATCTCGGATCCCATTTCGGTCTCGACCCCGGCACGCATGACGCCGAGTGATCGATCCAGGAGGTCGCGGTCGGCGATATCGGATGCGAAACGCCTCCTGGACCGCGTCTCGCGCGAGCTCGCGATTCCGGAGGATGAGTCGGGCCGCCGCGTCAGGGCGCGCGATCGTCGCGCCGGCAAGCACGGCAAAGGCGTCATGATCGCCCCGCCTCGCTCGTTCGACGAGACCCTGCTGGTCCACAGCCGCCCTCCGTAGGGCGCGGCCCACTCGGTCGCGCTCGCATGGTATGTCGGCTCAACTGCGCGAATCGTTCCCGCCGATGGCTATGCAAGAGCGGGCGCCTCACAATTAGAGTTCGATCATGTCGACCGACCGCCGCGCGGCGCGAACCGAAGCTCTGGGATGGTCGTGGGCCCTCCTCCTGGCCCTGCCGCTCGCCGGTCTCGTCCTTCTGCTCGCCGACCCCGGTCTCGACCTGACGTGGGAGCACCACCCGAGCCATTTCTGGCTCGTGCTGCTGACCGCCGCTGTGGGCGTCGTCCTGGCCTACGTGACCAACCTGGCCGCCGGCCGCTATCGAGACGCTCGCGTCGTGCTGGTTTCGCTTGCGTTCCTCGCGAGCGCAGGATTTCTCGGGCTCCATGCGCTCGCCACGCCCGGTGTCCTCCTGCCTGCAGCCAATGCCGGCTTCACCATCGCGACCCCCGTGGGTCTGACCATTGCATCGCTGTTCGCGGTCGCTTCCACGAGCCCGCTCGCTGGTCCCCGGGCGGCCATCGTGCTCCGGTGGCAGTCGGTCCTGCTCCTGGGCCTCGCCGCCGCCATGGCGCTCTGGGGCTTCCTCTCGCTCGCCCGGCTGCCACCGCTCGACGGTCCGCCGCCGACCGCGGAGGGACCGGGACTCATTACGGCCATGGCCATCCTGGCCGTCGCGCTCTACGGATTCTCGGCCTGGCGTTGCCTCCAGCTCTACCGTGCCCGCGGTGGCGCCGTTCTGCTGACGATCAGCGTCGCGCTCGTGCTCCTGGCCGAGGCCATGGTCGCCGTGGCGCTGAGCCGGAACTGGCACCTGAGCTGGTGGGAGTGGCACCTGCTGATGCTTGCCGCCTTCCTCGCCATCGCCTTGGGCGCCCGCCGGGAGTACCGCAGAAGCGGCTCGTTGACCGCTGCATTCGGCGGCCTCTACCTCGAGGCGACACTGGCCAGGATCGACCGCTGGCACGCCGGCGCGATCGCAGCTGTCGCCGCGGCCGACGAGCGGGGTGAGCCAACAGAACGGGTGCTCGCGCGCCTCCGGCGGGAAGGGGCAAGCGTTGATGAGGTCCAGCTCCTCGCCCAGGCGGCTCACGAGCTTCGGCGGCTTGACGCCTCATTTCGCCCATATCTGCCGTCGGTGATCGCCCAGCAGGTCCGCCGCGAGCCAGGCGTTGCGCGCCTGGGCGGCGACGAGCGAGAGGTCAGCGTCCTGTTCGCCGACCTTGCCGGCTTCACGACCTTCAGCGACACCCGATCCCCAACCGAGGTGATCGAGATGCTGAACGAGTACTGGGCGGCGGTCGTCCCGGTCATCGACGCCGGTGGCGGGGTGATCGAGCAGTTCGCCGGCGACGGCGTGATGGTCGTCTACAACGTCGGCGGCGATCAGCCAGATCACGCGCTTCGGGCGGCCCGCGCCGGACTGGCGATCATCCACGCGGGTCAGTCGGTGGCGGTGTCCCATCCTGGATGGCCGATCTTCAGGGTTGGCGTGAACAGCGGACCAGCAGTTGTGGGCCAGGTGGGTGTGGCAGGTCGGCGAAGCTTCGCTGTGATCGGCGACACCACCAACGTGGCGGCCAGGCTGATGGCAGTCGGCCAGCCGGCGCAGGTGGTCGTGGCGGGAGCGACCTGGGAGGCCCTGGGCAGCGGAAGGGATGGGATGACGCTCGGACCCACGCACCTGAAGGGCAAACGTGAGCCGATCGAGGCCTGGGTCCTCCGCGCGCTGTAGTCGCTGGCCAGGCGGCGCGGCCGATGGCCAGGTCGTCAGAAGTCGTGTCTCCCGTGGAAGCTCGCCTCGACTCCTGGCCGGCTGAGCTCGTACAGAGCAAATCGGTGACCACCCGGCGTCCCGAACGTGCGGCACGGACCCTGCGGGATCTCGAGGGTCCGACCCGGCTGCCAGCCACGTCCTTCGAGCTTGGCGACCGTCTCCGCCAGGTCCGCGACGCGATAGACGAGGATCGGGCTTTCTCCTTCCAGGTGATCTGCGAGGACGATCCGCGGCCGCTCTGCGGTCAGCTGGATCATCGCGACGCGGGTGCCCATCGCCTCGATCGCGAGGATCACGCGTCCACCGACGACGTCGGTGAGATAACGAGCATCGGCGGCGACGTCCCGGCTGGGCGTATAGATGTAATCGAGGCCCTCGAACGGCGGTGCGACGTCCACGCGTTGAGCCTACGTCTCCGGTCGAAGGTTGCCCGAGTGGTCGTTCGACCAGCCCGAGGGGCCGGAGGCCCCCACCTCGCGTGGCGCATCGAACTGGGCAAGCGACTCGGCCGCAAGCTGGAACAGCTCAACCGGCTCCGGCATGCCCCGCAAGCTGTGCGGGCCGAGGCTCTGGGCGCTGACGCCCTCCGGAAGCGATCCACCCAATGCACCGTGCGCGGCAGCCGAGAGCAGCACCTGGCGGCCACGGGCTGCCGAGGCGACGCGCGCAGCGACATGGACCGCCATGCCCACGTACCCGGTGTCCGTCAAGGTCGGCGAGCCGCTGTGGATCCCGACGCGGAGGCGGACCTCGATGTCGTCTGGCCAGGCGCGATCCCGCATGGCTTGCTGGATCGACAGCGCGACCTCGATCGCTCCCGCGACACCCTCGAAGACGGCGAAGAACTCATCCGCCCGCGCGTCCACTTCGCGACCTCCGGCCCGATTGATGGCCACCCGGATGACGCTCCTGACATCGTTCAACAGCGCGGCGTACGCATCGCCGAGCTGTCGGATCAAACCCGTCGAGTCCTCGATGTCGGTGAGCAGGAACGTTACGAAGCCCACCGGAAGCGTCGACACCTCGGAGGCGCGAGCCTCGACCGCTCCGAGCAACCGCTCGTTCTCGATGGTGAGCCGCGCTGCCTGCGTCGTCTGTGCCCGCAGCTGTCCATCCATGAAACCGATCGGCACGATGCCGTGCTTCCTGGCGGCGGGCAGCAGGCGGCGACGCGCCTTCTCTCTGGCGCGTCGTCCTCGAAGCGCACCTGGTTGAAGCGCGCAAGGGCGTTGCGAACATGCGCCTCGTCGTTGATCGGAAGGCGTTTGCGCCCCTTGGAGTCGACGTATGCGAAGGCGCTGTTCGGCAATCGCGCCCGATTCCTGCCGTCGAGTTCAGCCATGGCTGTCCGCTCCGGTCAGCCCTCGCTCGGCAGGTCGTCCCGGAAGTCCCATGCGCGCAGCTTGTCCGGGACCAGGCGCACGACGAGTCCCGGCTGCTCGTAGCCCGCCGCAAATCCGTCGGCAGCTTCCGGCGAGTAGTAGCGCGCCGCCGTCCTCCGCACCACGTCATGGAAGCCCTCGCTCGAAAGCGAGGCCCTGCCGCTCGCCTCGACGCCCCGGTACGGCAGCTTCTGCTCGTGGACGACGATGCTGGCGCGGGGATCGGCCGCCAAATGGCGTGCCTTGCCCTCGCTCGCACCGCCGACCCAGACGTTGAAGCCGCCGTCGCGCCATTCGTGCCAGACCGGCGACAAGAGCACGGTGCCGTCCCTCCGGTACGTGGCGAGCACGGCAACGATGGGCTGCTCCAGCAGGTCGCCGAGGTCCTCGACGGTCAGGTCCGTTCTCATGCGCCGATGGTAGGCCACCTTGTGCGAGTCCATGCCGGGCAATGGCTCGATACTGCGTTCATGACAGAGCCACCGCGTTGCTGAGCTCTGCGGAGGCACGAGCCATCGCGACGCGGCTCCTGGAGGCAGCGGACGCTGCCGCACCCGGCCTGCTGGACTGAAGGCCGCCAGGAGCTCGATGGAAGGGAGCCAATCGACCGTCGACGAAGTTCTCGGCGAACTGGTAGCCGGTATCCACGAGGTCCTGGGCGGTGATCTCGTCGGGGTTTACCTCTATGGATCGTACCTGTCGGGCGGGTTCGACCCTGGAGTCAGCGACCTGGACCTGGTGTCCGTGATCTCATCCGAGGTCGAAGAGCTCGACCTCGCCGCGCTCGATCGAGTGCACCACGGTCTCGTCGGGCGCCACCCGGACTGGAGCGATCGACTGGAGGTCGTATACGTCAACCTGGCCACCCTGCAATCGTTCCGAGGCAGCCGGGGCCCGCTCGCAGTCATCAGCCCGGGCGAGCCGTTCCATCTTCGAGATGAGCCACCAGTTGAGTGGGTGCAGAACTGGTACCTCGTTCGGGAGACCGGGCTCACCCTGTACGGACCGGCACCCGCCACGATCATTCCGCCGATCGTGTGGACCGAGTTCGCGGCAGCGGCCGCGCACTATGCCGAGGACGTTTCACGCCGCAGCCTCGCCCACGCCAGTCCCGGTGCTCTTGCCTACGCGGTCCTCACCATGTGCCGCGCCGCGAGAACCGTCAGGGCCCAGGTCCACGGCTCGAAGCAGGAAGCCGCCGTGTGGGCGAAACAGACGATGCCCGAATGGGGGTCGCTCATCAACGAAGCGCTCACCTGCCGGCTCTCGCGCGGAACCCTCGGTTTCGGCGACGAGCAGGTGCGCGCCGACGCCGAACGGTTCGTTCGGTTGGTTGGTGCGGAGATCAGCCAATCCTCATCCGGGACGGGATAGGTCTCGGCGGTCAGGGATTCTGTGCTTCAGCGGCACCTGGGCGAGCCCGTCTGAACCCGGGAATCAGAACGCCCAGAGGAACTTCGTTCCGTCGGTGGTCGACACCCGAGCAAGCCCTGGTGTCTACTCCGTTCGGATCGTGGCCCCTCCGGGCAAGGAGAAACATACCTTCCGGCGGTGTAGATGCGCAAGGGGACTTATCCACGAGTTCCGGCCTGCGCGAGAGGTTGTCCACGACTCGTCCCCAAATCGCCCGCCAAGCCGGACCTCAGGACTTTCGGATCGGGGAATCGCGCTTGGTCGTTAGAATGCGCGTGCCGCAGGCAGGACGGTCGCCTCTGGGGAGCGAACGCAGCGCGGCAGAAGCAGTGAGCCATGGTTCCTTCCTCCGCGCCCGCCAATCGCCTCCCGTCGGCCGTTCTCGCCCTCGTCGCCATCGTCGGCGTCGTGGCGGGGGTCATCTTCTTGTTGGGAGTCGCGAATTCGTTCGGTGCCCATCTCTTCGCCTCATCGGATCCGTCGTCCCCTGCCGAGACGACGATCGTCGGCGCAGCATCGCCGACCGCGGCGCCTACGTCGGGCCTGAGCCTCGATCCGAGCGCCACACCGATCTCGACCAAGGGCGGTGACACGCCACCGCCAAGCATCGATCCCGGCTCGTCCCCGACGGCGGACCCTCCGGCCACGCCGACCCCGAGCGCGACCCCCCGCGGGGGTTCGAAGATGGCGTACGTCACGCACGGCAAGCGGAATCAGAAATGGATTGCGCTCACCTTCGACGCCGACATGTATCCCTGGATGTACGCCCAGCGCAAGTCCGTCCCGGAGTTCGATCCGCGCATCATCAAGCTGCTCCAGGACACGAAGACGCCGGCGACGGTCTTCCTGAACGGCCTCTACGTGAAGGCCTACCCGGACCTGACCAGGGAGCTGGCGAAGATGCCCAACATCGAGCTGGCGAATCACTCCTGGGACCATGCCGGCTGGGTCAACTGCACCAACACCACCCCGATCAAGCGGCCGATGACCAAGACCACCGAGGTCACGAACGTCGAGGACATCGTCAAGCAGGTGACCGGCGTCAAGGTCCGCTACTTCCGATACCCGGGCGGCTGCTACGGCGGCGGTGACCTCGACACTGTCAAGGCGCTGGGCGAGCGGCCGATCGGCTGGGACTGTTACTTCGGCGACTCACTCAACTGGACCGCCAGCCAGCAGATCGCCAGCGTGAAGGGCAGCTGCCAGAACGGTTCCATCGTGATCACGCACCTCAACGGCCCGCCCTACCACTCGGGCGTCTACGAAGCCCTCAAGGTCCTGATCCCGTGGTGGAAGGACCACGGCTGGCGGGTCGTGAACATCGGGACGATGCTGGACGCGCCGACGCAGAGGCCGTCGAACTAGGCAACGTCGAGGCGCGGGGGCGCGGCGGGGACGCGGCGCCAACGATGCTGCTGTGCATGTGCCCGGTGCACAAACGGTAAGCGGACCCGTCGCGAATGAACGCCCGGTGCATAAGCTTCCGGCGGGTCAGCGGGTCTGCCTGACCGTCGCCCTTTCGGCCATGGCCGCGCGCTCGGCAAGACCCAGCGGCAATGCTCCCGAGGACGCGAGCTGGTCGTGGAACTCGCGCAGAACCGACGCCTCCAGGTCCGCCTTTGGCACGTCGCCGAGGCCGCGTGCCTCCAGCCAGCGGTCGCGGATGCGCAGGATCTCGATGCAGCCGGTTAGATACGCGGAGGCCTGGGTCGGCCACCAGCAGTAGCGGCCGACCTCGGCACGCGCCGTCGGCTCGGGCAGCGGCACCTTCGTGGTCATGAAGGTGACCGCTTCATCGAAGGTCATCTCACCCAGGTGGAGGCTCGTATCCACGATGATCCGCGCCGCGCGAAAGATCGTCGCCTCCAGGTGGAACAGCTCGTGGATCGGCTCGGTGAAGAAGCCGCGTTCGCGCATCACGCGCTCGGCGTAGAGCGCCCAGCCCTCCGCGAAATACGGGGTCGAGAAGACGCGCCGGATCCTGTTCGCATAGAGCTTGCGCATCGTCAGGTGCCAGTGGTGGCCGGGGTACGCTTCGTGGACCGAGGTAGTCGGAATGTGGCCGTGGCTGTTCGCCTTTAGCCGCTTCTCCAGCTCGTCTGGCGGCGTGCCGTCGGGCGCGAATGGAACGAAGAAATGCCCGGTCAGCGAATCCGAGAAGGCCGGCGGTGAGTTGTATGACGCCACGCCGATCACCGGCCGCGTGAAGACCGGCGACGGCTCCACGAGGCATTGCTCGTCCTCCGGCAGGGTGACGATGCCCGTCTCCTCGAGGAAATCCCGTGCGCGGGCGGTCCAGACCTCATAGGCCTGGCGCATCGCATCCTCGGTGAGCGGGTGGTCTTCATTGGCTTCCTCGAGGACCTTGCGCCAGTCGTCCGTGCCCCGGATGCGCAGGCACAGTTCCCGCATCTCGCCATCGAGCCGGTCGTATTCCGCCTGCCCCATGGCGCGCAGGCTGCGTGCATCGAACGCGAGGCTCTCGCGCTCCCTGAGCAGCCGCGAGTAGCGCTCCTCGCCGAAGACCCAGTCGCCCTTGGCCTCCTTCGCAAAGCCGGTGAGGAAGTCGGCCCACGCGTCGAACGCATCGCCGGCCACCGCGCCCGCGTTTGACAGCCGTTCTCGTGCCTCCCCCTCAGCCACCTCGGTGGGCAGCAGGTCGCGAACGTAGCGGCCGCTGGCGGTCGCCGAACCCAGGGCGCGTCCGACGATCAGCGGGTGCGCCAGCGACGCCTCGAGGTTCGTGCGACCCTGCTCGAAGACCCGTGGCACCTGCTCGAGGCGAGCCACGGCAGCGTCCACGAGCTCCGCCTCCGGCCGCAGGCGGTGCAGGAACAGGTTGAAGACGCCCCCGACGGCAGGGCTCGAGTACACGAGCGGATCGCGCTTCCACGGCTGCCAGTCGGTCATGATCACGCGGCCTCGCAGCATCGCCCGCGCCAGGTCGCGATCGATGACTTCATCGGCGACCAGGCCGTCGTCGGACACCTTCTCGAAGCGTTCGAGCCACGCCGCGGCATCCACTTCCCGCTGGAGCATCGCCGGACCGGAAAGGTCGTCGACCAGGCTGTCGTAGGCGGTCAGTCCCAGGGCGCTGGCGAGCACCGGGTTGACCTCGAACTCGTGCTCCAGGAAGTCATCGATCAGCTGCTTCAACGCGGGCACGGGGTCCTCCTTCGCGAGTTTCAGGGTGCCTTCGGGTCGACGTAGCGGCAACGTGGCGCGATCGGGCAACGTCCGCAGGCGGGATTGCGAGCGTGGCACGTCTGCCGGCCGTGCGTGATGAGGCCGACGTGGGCTTCATACATCTGGTCGGGCTCGAGCAGCGCCAGGAACAGTTCGTGGGCGTCGTCCGCCGTCACCTTGGCCGGGATCAGTCCGATCCGTTTCGAGACGCGCTCGACGTGTCGATCCACGGGCATCAGGGGCGACCCGAACGCGAACAGCAGGACGACCGACGCGGTCTTGCGCCCGATCCCGGGGATCGACGTCAGCCATTTCCGCGCCTCCAGGGCAGGCATGTCCCCGAGGAACTCGAGGGAGTAATCGCCGCGCTGCTCGCGAACGGTCCGCAGCGCGGCCTTGATGGGCTTCGCTTTCTGGTTGGGAAGGCCCGCCGATCGGATGGCGTCCACGAGCTCCTCGAGCGGCGCGTTCTCGACCGCGCCCCAGTCCGGCGGTGCCTCTTCTTCGAGGCCTGCGCCGCCCCAGCCCGGCCGGGTGATCTTGTGGCCGTGTGTGCCGGCATTGGCGTCCGCCGCCGAGGGAAAGTGTCGACGCAGTGACTCGAAGCCGTGTTCGGCATTCACGTCGGCGCTGTTCTGGGAGAGGATCGTCAGCACGAGCTCGCTCATGGGGTCGTGGACGCGCTGCCAGGCCGGACGGCCGTACATGGCCGCGAGCTGGTCGAGGACGAACGGGACCAAACCCGGGCGCGTTCGCTCGAGGCGTCGCGCCCAGGTCCGGCCGGGGTTGAGCGGGCGACGGCGCTTTCGAGGCGCTCGGCGGATCTTTGGCTTGGCCGACTTCGCAGCGCAGGTCGCGGTCGCCGTCGCGGTGCGGGGCCTCCGGGGCGCGGCCGGGATGTCAGCCACGACCGGCGTCTCCGCCACGACCGGCGTCTCCGATGTTCAGCAGGCGCGCGGCGCGCTCCGAGGCTCTGACCACTGGCGCAGTCCCGGCTGCCATGGCTTCGGTCACGGTCATGGGGGCCTCGACCACGGGCACCGCGACCGTCCCGAGCGCAGCGAGCGCTTCTGCGCCGACGACCGTCACGCCCCCGCCGAACGCGATGCAGGACCTGCCCGCTTCAGCCGCCCACCGCGCCACGCCGAGCGCGGTCTTGCCGTGCGCCGTCTGCTCGTCGATCCGCCCCTCGCCGGTCAGCACCAAGTCGCAAGACTCGAGCCTCTGGTGGAAGTCGGTGAGCTCCATGATCAGCTCGACGCCCGGGCGGATGGCGAACAACGCGAATCGCTCCGCGATCGCCAGGAGCCCTGCGGTCGTCCCGCCTGCCGCCCCGGAACCGGGTTCAGTCCGGACGTCGTGGCCCGTCGCGCGCTCCAGCACGTCCGCGTAGTGCGCCAGGTTCGCGTCGAGCAGCCGCACGGCCGCTTCCCGAGCGCCCTTCTGCGGCCCGTAGGTTGCGGCCGCGCCGAGCTCTCCACTGAGCGGATTGGTCACGTCGGAGGCGACCGTCAGCGAGACCTCACCGAGCAACGGCGACAGCCCGGACACGTCGGCCACGGCCAGCTTTCCGAGCGGCCCGCCACCCGGTGGCAGCTCGTCTCCGCGCTCGTCCAGGAAGCGCACGCCGAGTGCGCGCAGGAGCCCGGAACCGCCGTCCGTCGTGGCGCTGCCGCCCAGGCCGAGCACGATGTCGCGGCAGCCGAGCGTGATCGCGGCGGCCAGGATCAGGCCGGTTCCGAATGTGGATGCGGCGAGCGCATCCCGCTCCGCCTCCGTCACCCGCGACAGCCCCGAGGCCGTTGCCAGCTCCACGATCGCGCGGTTTCCCTGGCGCAGGAAGCGCCCGTCGATCGGTCGTCCAAGTGGGTCCAGTGCCTGCGCGGGCAGACTGTCCCAACCCCCGGCCGCGGCGACCGCCTCGAGCGTGCCCTCTCCACCGTCGGCGAGTGGGCCAAGCGTGACCTCATCGCTCGGCCGTGCCTTTCGCCAGCCGTCCGCCAGTGCCTGCGCAACGTCGACCGAGCTGAGCGAGCCCTTGAAGGAGTCGGGCGCGACCAGCACGTGCAGTGGTCGCTCAGTCACCCGTGATTCCACGACGCGCGGCGTACTCGGGGATGCGGATCATGGGCGGCCGCTCCGCGTCGGCCAGGTCGATCACCTCGAGGGAGAGGCGGTTCGGAGACGAGCGCGGCAGCTTCATCGTTGAGCCGAGCTCCGCGAACAGGCGCGCCTTGCGCCGCTCTTCGAGCCGCTTCATGACCGCCTGGAGGATCACGAAGCTCATCCGCGAGAGGCCCTCGAGCTCCTGGTTGCGATGGATCCGGATATCCAGGTCGACCTGGCCGAAGCCGTTCAGTCCAAGCCGCTCGGAGAGATCGATCAGGTGGCCGATCTCCACCGCGTAGCCGGTGAAGAAGGGGATCTGCTCCAGGTGTTCGCGCCTGCCGGCGTACTCACCGGCGAGCGGCTGGATGTAGCCGGACAGCTCCGGAAAGAACAGGTTGATGAGCGGTCGTGCGACGAGCTCGGTGACACGCCCGCCGCCGCCCTCTTTCAGCAGCCCACCCTCGACGATCGGACGCTGGTAGTAGGCCTTGACGTAGCCGATGCGCGGCTCGGTCAGGAGCGGGCCGAGCGTCCCGTAGAAGAACCGCGGGTGCCAGTCCTGGATGTCCGTGTCCGACCAGGCGATGAGATCCCCAGTCGTCTCGAAGAGGCTCTTCCACAGCGCCTCGCCCTTGCCCTTGTACGAGCCGTAGCGCGTCAGCACCTCGGAATGGCGCACCACGCGCGCGCCTTCACCTTCCGCGACGGCGACCGTGTCGTCGGCGGAGTCGGAGTCGATGACGAGAAGCTCATCAACGAGCGGCAAGGCCTCCATCAGCGCGCGCCGAGCAGCCCGCACGATCGGCCCGATGGTGGCGCCCTCGTTGAGCGTTGGCAGCACTGCGGAGATCGTCTTGCCCTGCTTCTCCTTGAGCTCGACCAGGCGCTTGAGATCCGAGAACTCCGAGTGGTGGAAGCTCGACTCGGCGAACCAGCGATCCACCCTCGCAGGAACGCTGCGCCCGACCTCCGCGGCACGCTCGGCAGCTTCGAGGGTCTCGGCCTGCGACGCGCGCTCCTCGAACATGGAGCGGGTCGGTTGCTCGCGGGTCTTGACGACGATGACGCTCGGTCGCGCCTGCTGGGCGATGGTCTCTGGCAGGATGCCGAAGAGAGGCCGCTCGGCGTTGTCGGATGCCGCGAGAGC
>JBBSGX010000031.1:0-17357 GCA_038253685.1 Candidatus Limnocylindrales bacterium
CTCGGCGTTCGAGCCTGCGCCAGCGGTCGAATCGGCGGTGCTCGTGGGGGCGACCCGGCCGCGCCGGCTCGATCCGGAGCGCGAGGATGAGCTGTGGCGGCTGGTGCAGGCCGCCTTCCGCGAGCGCCGCAAGATGCTCCAGAACGTGCTGCCACGGCAGCTGCCGTTCGTCGGCCGCGACCGGTTCGTGGCGGCGCTGGAGGCTGCCGGGATTGCCCACGACCGCCGTCCGCAGACCGTCAGCGTAGAGGAGTGGCTCGACCTCGCCGCGCGGCTGGGGCCGTTGCAGCCATGAGTGCCGCGACGAGGGACGCCACGCCCGTCCCAGGACTGAGGTCCGCCCGGGCGAAGCTCAACCTGGGGCTGGCCGTGGGCGCAGTGCGCCCCGATGGCTATCACGAGCTTCGATCGATCTTCCTGCGCATCGGGCTGAGCGACCGGATCGAGGGGCGCAGCGTCCCGGGCGGCTTTGTCGACAGCCTCGCCATCGGCGGCGACCCGGATTGCCCTGTGGACGGCAACCTCGTCCTGCGGGCCGCGGCAGAGTTGCGGACGCGCCTCGAAAGGGACCTGCCACCTCTTGCCTTCCGGTTGCGCAAGGCGATCCCCATGGACGCGGGCCTCGGAGGTGGCAGCGCAGATGCCGCCGCGGCGCTCGACGTGGCCGCGGAGGCGTGGGGAATCGGCCTGGAGCCTGCGACCCGGCATGCCGCGGCGGCCGGCCTCGGTGCAGACGTGCCCTTCTTCTCGGCGGGTGTGCCCGGAGCCCTGGTCGGCGGCATCGGCGAGCAGCTCGAGCCGCTCCCCGCCGTGCACGGACTCGGAGTGCTCCTCGTCTCCCCGAAGCTCAGGCTCCGGACCCGCGCGGTCTTCGGCGCCTTGGATGCGATGGCACCTGCCGGTCGTGCGGAGGAATCGGCGGCGGTCGTCGAGAGCCTGGCATCGGCGCTGCGGTCCGGGCTGGAAGCGGGCGCGCTCGCCGAGTGGGCGGTTCCGCTGCGTGACGCGAATGACCTGTGGCGGGCGGCCGTGGCACTCGCTCCGATGCTGGGCGAGGTGCGGGCAGCGCTCGAGGAGCAGCTCGCGCGGCCCGTGCTGCTGACCGGCAGCGGCTCGACCCTGTTCGCGCTCTATCCTTCAACCGCGGACGCCGCCGACGCGGGGCGAGCGCTCGCCGCCCTCGCAATGCCGGAGCTTGCCGGCGCCCGATTCGCCAGTGTGGACGAAGTCGGCCCCGATCCAGCCTGGAGGTTTCCGTGACCAAGCGACAGATCGTCACCTCATCGGCTCCGGCTGCCATGGCCGTGTACAGCCAGGCCATCGACGCGGGCGGCTTCGTCTTCTGCGCGGGGCAGATCGGCGCGGATCCTGTCAGCGGCGAGCTCGCGGACGGCGTCCAGGCGCAGACGGAGCGCGCCTTGCGGAACCTGGAGGGCGTGCTCGACGCCGCCGGCCTGACGCTCGCCGAAGTGGTGAAGACGACGTGCTTCCTGGCCGACA
The DNA here is from genome assembly GCA_038253685.1 of Candidatus Limnocylindrales bacterium. GTDB lineage: Bacteria > Chloroflexota > Limnocylindria > Limnocylindrales > CSP1-4 > JAFMJV01. The sequence goes on from JBBSGX010000031.1 coordinate 1,501, forward strand.
TCACCGACTTCCAGACGTTCAACGAGGTCTACGCGCGCTTCTTCCAGGAGACGCCGCCCGCGCGATCCACGTTCGCCGTAGCCGCACTTCCGCGCGGCGCCAGGATCGAGGTCGAGGCCATCGCGGCGCGCCCGTCGGTTTGACACTCTCGCGCGGGCGCCCGTACAGTCAGCGCAGCCTGATGCCCACTCTCCCCCCATCATCCGCCGGCGGGCGCGTCCCGTCGTGACCGCAGCGCCAAGTCCCGGGACCGTCGCGGTCATCCTCGCTGCCGGCCTCGGCACGCGCATGCGGTCACGGACCCCGAAGCTGCTGCACCCGATCTGCGGCCGCCCGATGCTGGCCTGGGTGATCGACGTGGGGCGCGAGGTGACGGGCGCTCGGCCGCTGGTCGTCTACTCGCAGGCCACCTCGGCGATCCGCCAAGCCTTCGAGTCAGAGGCCGATTTCGCGCTCCAGGACGAGCCGCGGGGCACGTCCGACGCCGTGCGGGCAGCCCTCGATGCGCTTCCCGATGAGACGTCCGAGATCCTGGTGCTGAGCGGGGACGTGCCGCTCATGGATGCCGACCTCGTGCGTTCCCTGGCGACCGAGCGGCGTGCGGCAGGCAGCGTCATGGCACTCGTCTCCGTGGATGCCGAAGATCCGGCGAGCCTCGGGCGTGTGATTCGCGATGCAGACGGCCGCGTGGCCCGGATCGTCGAGGCGAAGGACGCCGCCGCGGACGAGCTGGCCATCGATGAGATCAATGCAGGCCTCTATGCCTTCGACGCCGGCTGGTTGCGTGAGCAGCTGCCCCGGCTGCGTCCTTCGGGTGCAACCGGCGAGCTGTATCTGACCGCGCTGGTGGAAGCCGCGCGCGCCGGCAACGAGGGGGTCCTTGCCATCGAGGTGGACGACGACGGCACCCTGCTCGGCATCAACGACCGCGCCGAGCTCGCGGGCGCCGAGCTGGAAATGCGGCTCCGCATCAACGAGCGCCTCCTGCGCGCCGGCGTGACCATGGCCGATCCGGCGACGGCCTACATCGACGCCGGAGTGGAGCTGGCAGAGGACGTCCGGCTGGAACCGGGTGTCGTCCTGCGCGGCGCCACCAGGATCGGGCGCGACAGCGTGATCCGGAGCGGGTCCCAGATCGTCGACAGCGTGGTCGGTGAGCGCTGCCAGGTGTGGGCGAGCGTGCTGGAGTCCTCTGTGGTCGGCGACGATTGCAGCATCGGTCCCTTTGCGCACCTGCGCTCGGGCGCGCAGGTCGCATCGGGCGTCGAGCTCGGCAACTTCGCCGAGGTCAAGGCGAGCCGCATCGGACGGGGCACGAAACAGCACCACTTCAGCTACATCGGCGATGCAGACGTCGGTGAGGGCGTCAACATCGGCGCCGGGACCATCACCGCCAACTACGACGGCCGGCGCAAGCACTCCACGAAGATCGGCGACGGCGCCTTCATCGGGTCGGACACGATCCTTCGGGCGCCGGTCACGGTGGGGGAGGGAGCGGTGACCGGCGCGGGGTCCGTGGTTACTCGGGACGTGCCGCCCGGCAAGCTGGCCGTTGGTGTGCCGGCTCGCATCCGCGAGAAACGCCGGGTACCGGACGACGTGGCGGTCCCGGAGCCGGTGGCCGAAGGACCGGGGTCGGGTACGGCACTGACTGACGAGGTGGGCACCGCCTGACCATGCTCGGAGTCATCCTCGTCGTCGCGGTCCTGATCATCCTGGAGGGGCTGTTCGTCGCCGCCGAGATCGCCCTCGTGTCCATCCGGCGCAGCCGCGTCGAGCAGCTGGTCGACGAAGGCAACAGCGCGGCACGACGCGTCCAGAAGCTGCTCGCGCGGCCGGGCCAGTTCCTGGCGGTCATCCAGATCGGCATCACGTTCGTGGCCCTCCTGGCCTCCGCCTTCGCCGCCGAGAGCCAGGTGGACGAGCTCAAGAAGATCCTCGACGGCATTCCGTTTCTGAGGGATTCCGGCTACTCGGGCGGCCTCGCCCTTTTGATCGTGACCGCCGTCATCAGCCTCGCCACGATCCTGTTCGGGGAGCTGCTTCCGAAGACGCTGGCACTCGGCAACCCCGAACGCTTCGCCCTGTTCTTTGCCCGTCCGGTGGAGCTGATGGGCATGGTCTTCCGGCCGCTCGTGTGGGTGCTCACCCGCATCAACGACACCATCACGGGCATGCTCGGCGTGCACCCCATGAACCATGACGCGATCAGCAGCGAGGAGCTGCGGATCCTCGTCGAACGAGGCGGAGAGCAGGGCACGATCGAGGCGGAGGAGGAGCAGATGATCGGCGCCGTGCTGGAGCTCGGCGAGCGCCGGGTCCACGAGGTGATGGTGCCGCGCACGGACATCGTGGCACTCGACGTGGGCGCGTCGCTCGACGAGACGGTCGACACGATCGTGCGCGCAGGCCACTCCCGCATCCCCGTCTACGAGGACGCCATCGACAACATCATGGGGATCCTCTACGCCAAGGACCTGCTGCCCTACCTCAAGGGGCCCGACAAGACACCGGACCTGCGCAAGCTGTTGCGGGCACCGCTGTTCGTGCCCGAATCGATGCTGGTCGACGATCTGCTGCACAGCTTGCAGCGGCGAAAGGTGCACATCGCGGTCGTGCTCGACGAGTACGGCGGCACTGCCGGCCTTGTCACCATCGAGGATCTCATCGAGGAGATCGTCGGCGAGATCCAGGACGAGTACGACACCGAAGAGCCGATGATCGTGAAGCTGTCCGACAACGAGGCACGGGTCGACGGAAGGGCGAACGTCGACGACCTGGTGGACCACTTCGAGATCAACCTCAACGGCGAGGACCGCGAGGAGTACGACACGGTCGGCGGCCTCATCTACCACCGCATCGGCGGCATCCCCAAGGTGGGTGACAAGGTCGAGGTTGACGGCGAGCTGACGCTCACCGTCGAATCCACCGACGGCCGGCGGGTGGGCAAGGTCCTCGCGGTCCGTCACCGTGAAGGCGACGAGCAGGCTGAGGGCGAGTAGATCCGGGCAGCCGCGCCAGCGCTCCAGTGATCAGGCAGAGATGGCGGAGACCACGATCAGGCGGAGGCGCTCCATGGCCTCGCCGTCGATGATGCCGGCCGATTCGAGCTGAGCGAGCGCCTCGTCGCGGTAGGCACGGACCCGGGTGCGCGTGTAGTCGCGGGCACCCGAGCGCTCGAGGATCGCGCCTGCCTCGGCGACGTCTGCGTCACTCGGCGGCTCGTGACGAAGGATCTCGCGAAGCCGGTCGCCGTCCGCGGCCTGGCCGCGCTCCACCGCGTAGATCAGCGGCAGCGTCTTCTTGCGCGACGCGATGTCCGACGGCTCCTTGCCGGTGCTGGCCTCGTCGCCCCAGATGCCGAGCATGTCGTCGTTGAGCTGGAACGCGAGGCCGAGCGCCCAGCCGAAGCTGCGGTAGGCCAGCACGACACGTTCGTCGTCCGTCGCAAGCATCGCGCCTGCCTGCACGGATCCTGCGATGAGCGCGGCGGTCTTGCGGCCGATCATGTCGAAGTAGTACTCGACGGACATCCACTCGTCGTGCTCGGACGTCCAGATGTCCATGAACTGGCCCTCGCACAGCGCGAGGCAGGTCTCGTCGTAGAGGTGCATGAGCGCGAGCACCTTGTCGGCTGAGAAGCCCAGCTCACGAAGGCGGTGCAGCGCCATGCGGGAGAGCGAGAAGAGCGTGTCGCCGGTATTGATGGCCTGCGGGACGCCAGTGACCGTCCAGAGGGCCGCGCGATGGCGTCGCTCGATGCCGGCGTCCTCGATGTCGTCGTGGACGAGGCTGAAGTTGTGGCCCAGCTCGACGGCCGCGGCGCCGGGCAGAGCGCGCTGGTACTCGCCCGCGATCGACTGGTATGCCAGCAGCCCGAGCAGTGGGCGCAGGCGCTTGCCGCGCGGCCCCTCGCGGTCGAGGCCCATGTGGTAGCGGACCATGTCGTAGAGGGCGCCGGTGCGCTCGTCCTCGGCCGCGGCGATGACGCGCGCCATCTCCGATTCCGTGTCGGCGATCAGCGCGTCGAGATCGGACATGGTCAACACTGAAACAGGATACCGCGCGTTAGCACATTGCGTCGATACACGCCAAACACGCGCCGGACACAGAAAGGCGCCGGTGCGGGGGACGCATCCGCACCGGCGTCGATCTTCCATTCGCAGCGGATGTGCGTTTGGATGAGTCGATTTGAGGCGTAGGCTGTGAACGTGCCGACGCCCCGCATGTACAAGACCCAGGCGATCGTCCTGAGCCGCTTCGAGCTCGGCGAAGCGGACCGGGTGCTGACCCTTCTGACCCCGCACGACGGCAAGCTCAAGGCGATCGCCAAGGGCGTCCGGCGCCCCGGGAGCCGCATCGGCGGCAGCGTCGAGCCGTTCGCGGAACTGCACCTGGTCCTCGTGCGCGGCCGAACCTTCGACGTCATCACACAGGCCAGCGTTGGGGAGGCATGGCTGGCGCTGCGCGACCGCCTCGAGTCGGCGGCGACAGCGTGGTACATCGGGGAGCTGGCGGAGCGCGCCGTCGAGGAGCGGGCTGCCGCCTATCCTGTCTACGCGCTGCTGCGCCGCGCCCTCCAGCTGCTCGACGACGGAATGGCTCCCGGCCGCGTGGCGCGCTGGTACGAGTACGGACTGGCCGACGCGCTCGGCATGCGGCCCGAGGTCGACCGCTGCGTCGAGTGCGATCGTCCGCTCGAGGCGCAGGAGACCTTCCGATGGGTGCCGGCCCTCGGCGGCGTGCTGTGCGAGCGCCATCCCGGACCACCCGCGGAGCAGGTCGGGCTGTCCGTCGGTGGGCTGAAGTTGCTCAAGGCATACCGGCGTCTGGACATCGAGGCCATCGCCGGGTTGCGCGTTCCCGCCGACGTCGAGCTCGAGGCCGAGAATGCACTGCGCCGTTTCATCCGCCACGTGCTGGAGCGCGAGGCGCGCTCGCTGGGCTTCCTCGACGAGGTCCGCGCCGGACCCTGACGCAGCCACCAGCGCCGGGCCGCAACGCCGTCACCTCCGTCCAGCAATTCGGGACTTGGCGCGCGAGACGGCAACCACGATGATGTCCGAACCCGGCCGAACCTTCCAACCCTGTGCCTGTTCAGATCCCTCCTTCGCCTCGCAGCTGGGGCCTGCCAGGCGCGTAGCTGGACGTAGACATCCGGCCCTCCCAGCGGGGAGTGGTCGCTCAGCTTCAGGCTCGGCGGGCACAGGATGAATGCGTCGCATTGCCAACCCCCAAGACCGCCGTGCGATCCCACCAGCTCCTCGAATCCCGTGACTTCCCCAGAAACGCGGTCGACCGCGCCCAGCAGGATCAGGTCACCGGCGTTCGCAACGCGCTCGAGATGCCGCAGGGCTCCGGCCGCGCGCGGGCCGAAGTCAGCCGTGGCGTCACCGTCATCGACCTGGGTCGACGTCAGGTCGAGCACGCCCCGCTTGCCGAGGAACTGCGCGTGGCCATCGGCCGATCTGACGATGACCGCCCCGATACCGGGATGACGCGCCGGCGCCTCGATCAGGCCCGGGTAGCTCGCCTCGATCGCTTCACCGGGCCTGCGGCCGCGCTGACTCGTGAAGTATCAGCGGCGATGCGCCGGCCCATCCCAGCCGATTCCACTGCCTCGGTGGTGCCTGCGACGGTGATCGGGCGGGGCACGATATCGACGATGACCGCCTCGACCGCCTGGCCGAAGCGCGCCTGGAACGTGGCGCCCAGGCTCTGCCCGTGGTCCGATAGCACCACCAGCCGATAGGGGCGCCGCGTGACTCCTTCGGGAACCAGCCGCGCTGCGCAGGGCACTTCCAGGACGCCAGCCAGGTGGCTCGCCATGCCACAATACGTCTCCGCCGCGACCGGCCATGCCACCGCCGGCGCCATGAGGAGACCTCGCTCGTGACCACCGCCGTGCCGCCTGACCCCGTGCCCGTGACGGCCGCCGATCCGGGACCGTCCGTCGCCAACCTCGAGACGATCGTGTCGCTCTCGAAGCGGCGCGGTTTCGTCTTCCCGAGCTCCGAGATCTACGGTGGCATCAACGCGGTGTGGGACTACGGGCCGCTCGGTGTCGAGCTGAAGAACAACGTCAAGCGCGCCTGGTGGCGCGCCATGGTCCAGGAGCGTGGCGACATCGTCGGGCTCGACGCCGGCATCCTCATGCATCCCCAGGTGTGGGTCACCTCGGGCCACGTCGCGTCATTCTCCGACCCGATGGTCGAATGCCAGACCGACCACCGCCGATTCCGTCTCGACGAGCTGCCCGGTGCCGAGAACCTGAGCCAGACGGACATGAAGGATCCGGAGATCGTGACGAAGCTCGGATTGAAGTGCCCCGTGGACGGCGGCCCGTTGTCTCCGCCGCGCCGCTTCAACCTCATGTTCAAGACCTTCATGGGCCCGGTCGAAGACGACGCGGCCGTCATCTATCTGCGTCCGGAGACCGCGCAGGGCTCCTACGTCAACTTCAAGAACGTCCAGCAGTCGTCGCGCAAGAAGCTGCCGTTCGGTATCGCGCAGGTCGGCAAGAGCTTCCGCAACGAGATCAGCCCGGGCAACTTCGTCTTCCGCATGCGCGAGTTCGAGCAGATGGAGATGCAGTACTTCGTGCGCCCCGATGAGGCGGCGCGCAACTTCGAGGAGTGGCTCCCCCGGCGTCGGGACTGGTATCTGCGATACGGAGTCTCACCCGAGAGATTGCGCTTCCGCGAACACGCGCCCGACGAGCTGGCGCATTACGCGAAGAAGGCGATCGACATCGAGTACCGCTTTCCCTTCGGCTGGAAGGAGCTCGAGGGCATCCACAACCGCGGCGACTTCGATCTCAGCAACCACCAGGAGGCGTCCGGCGAGAACCTCGAGTACTTCGATCCAGCGACCGAGGAGCACTTCATCCCCCACATCATCGAGACGGCCGGCGGCCCGGATCGCGCGTCATTCACGTTCCTCATCGACGCATACCGCGAGGAGGAAGTGCGTGGCGAGAAGCGCGTCAGCCTCGCGCTCCATCCCGACCTCGCGCCGTACAAGGTGGCAGTGCTGCCGCTGCTCAAGAAGCGTCTCGAGATCGTCGAGCTGTGCCAGCGGATCCTCGCCGATCTCAAGCGCGACGTGATGGCGGTCTACGACGACACGGCCGCCATCGGCAAGCTCTATCGCCGCCAGGACGAGATCGGCACGCCGTGGTGCATCACCGTGGACGTTGACTCGCTGGAGGACGGCGCGGTGACCGTGCGCGATCGCGACTCCATGGCCCAGGAGCGCATCCCGGTCGAGGGCGTCAAGCAGCTCATCGTGGATCGGCTGGCGGCCGCCCGGAACGCCTGAGGCATCGCACGACCGAACCAGGGGGTTGGCGCGGGTTCTGGACGCCGGCCCGAGCGCGCCTCTACCTGGCGGCTGCCGCGGTGGCCGCCTGGCTGCCGGTCATGGGTGCGCCGTCACGCGGCTGGTTCGACTTCGGTGGTTTCTACGCCGCCGGTTCGCTGGCCTTCACGCCCGGGGTGGCGCAGCTGGCCCCGATCCTCCGTTTCGAGGCCGAGCACGGCCTTGCGCCCGCTCCGTTCGTCTATCCGGCCGGCGTGGCGCTGCTATACGTGCCCTTCTCGTGGGTGCCGTTCGCGCTTGCCGCCGCGCTCCACGTCGGGTTGATGCTCGGCGCGCTGGTCCTTGCAGCGGTCGCTGGGTCCCGTCTGCTCGGCCTGCCGCGGAACGGGGCCGTGCTCGGTGCCTTGGCGTGGGGGCCGGCGGCGACAGGGGTCGTCTCAGGCCAGAACACCTCGATCGCCTTGCTCCTGGTCGTCGGCGCCGCCGCTGCGCTGGCGAGGGGACGCGACCAGCTGGCCGGCGGCCTTGCCGGGCTGCTTGCCTACAAGCCGCAGCTGGGCGCGCCGCTCGCCGGACTCCTCGTCGTTCGTGCGCGCTGGATGGGCGTCGCGGTCCTCTTGGGCGTGCTCGTCCTGCACTACCTTGCGGGCGTGCTGGCGACCGGCGGCAACGTCGCCTGGCCCGGCGACTGGCTGCAGACCATCTCGTCCTACACGGCGGCCGACTTCCACGACAACGGCTGGCAGGCCAGCAGCCTGCCAGCGCTCGGCATGCGGCTCGACCTCGTCACGGGCCTGCCCTGGCTGGTGGTGGCGGGCTACCTCGTCGGCGGAGCAATCGTGCTGTTCTGCTTTTCGGCCCTGCGCCGGCTGCCGCCGCTCGAATCGGTCGCCATGACCTGTGCCCTCGGCCTGGTGGTCAGCCCGCACGCCTGGGTCTACGACGCGACGCTTCTCCTTCCGGCAGTCGCCGTTTACGCGCGCAACGCCGCAGCGCGGGGCTGGCCCTGGCAGGGATCGCTGGCTGCTTGCTGTCGCCTTCGCCATCGGGCTGACGTGGGCGTTCGGCGGCTTCGTGGGTATTACGCTCGTGCCGCCGCTGGTGGTTGCGACTCCGTTCGTGCTGCTGCGCGAGGATCGCCGTCAGGCGCCTGCGCCGCGCGGCTCCTTGCCCTTGGGCCAGTAGAGCTCCTTCTTGATCTGCTCCTCGGGGAAGCCGCGTCCCAGGAGCGTCTCGTCGACCGACAGGATCATGTCCGGGTTGCCGCAGATGTAGGCGATCGAGTTCTCGGGCGTGAGACCCATCTCCTCGTAGACGTCCGCGACGATCGCCTCCACGCGACCGGTGCGACCGGTCCAGCCCAGGTTCTCCGGGTGCCTGTCGCGCGAGACCGTGGGCACGTACTCGAGCGGGTAGGTGCCGGTCCGCCTCCACTCCTCGAGGAGCTCGCGGTAGCCCAGGTCCGTGATGTAGCTGACGCCGTGGAGGATGACCGCGCGGCGGGGCGCCCTGTCGTGGATGAGCGTCTTCATCATCGAGATGAATGGGGCAATGCCCGTCCCTGAGCTGATGAAGATGTGCGTGCGATCGTCCTCCGGCTCGAGCGTGAACTTGCCCTTCGGGCCGATCATGCGCATCTTCTGTCCGGCCTGCATTCGCCACAGCAGCGGCGTGAACACGCCACCTTCCACGAGGCGTACGTAGAACTCGTATCCCTCCGTTCCCGCGTCCCGTGGCGAGCTGGCCACCGAATACGGGCGCTGCACCAGCTTCCCGTTCACGTCCACGCCGATGGTCAGGTACTGGCCGGGGGCGAAGTCGACCGGATCTCCCCTGTAGTTGACCCAGAAGAAGGCCAGGGCATCGGTCAGGTCGCCGCGCCGGGTCAGGACGGCGTTGTAGTGATCGGACTCGGCGGCGATCGGGCGCTCGTCGACGACGAGATCGGTCATGAGGGGCCGTCTCCAGGAATGAGTGGTGACCCGCGGATGGTACCGGAGCGCGAAGTCAAGGCGCATCCGGCTGCGCTTCGGGCCCGGGGGGAATCGCGATGTATAGTCCCGATCGATCCACGCCGCCGAAGCACGAGGCAACCCACCGCCCATGACCGGCGACGACCCTCTCGCCGAACCCTCCGGCTCCATCGAGACCGGGTCTGCCTGGCGGATCGACCGGCGGAGGTTCCTGCAGGTTGCAGGCGCCACGGGTCTCGCCGCGTTCGCGGGGTCTGTGGCTCTGCCACGCGACTCACGCGCGACGTCCGTCGCGGAGGCGGTCGGCGGGGCCACGGTCGGGATCGGTGCCACCGTCGAGCAGCTGGCGCAGGCTCTCGAGTACGACCCGGACGCGATCTTCCGGTTCGTGGCCGACAAGATCCGCTACGAGCCGTACGCGGGGGTCCTCCGCGGGGCAACGGGCACACTCTGGGCCGGTTCGGGCAACTCGGCCGACCAGGCGCTCCTGCTCGCGGCCCTGCTGGATGAGGCGCTCGTGCCGCATCGCTTCGTGAGCGGACCCATCACCGACGCCACGGCGGGCACGCTGCTGGCGGCTTCGCAGATCGACGTCGCGGCCGTCCACGCCGAAGCCCAGGCGTCCCTCCTCGGCGGCATCCTCGATACCTCCATTTTGCCCTCGCCGAACCCGTCGCCGGATGCGAGCGCGCAGGCCTTCCTGTCGCAGGCCGAGGCGACGCGGGAAGCCTTCATGGCCACGGCCACGGCCCAGCTCCAGGACGGGATCGACACGATCACGTTGGCCCTTGGCTCGGCCGGAATCACCGTTGCCGGGGCAGCCCCCGCACTTCCCCAGCGCGAGCGGGATCAGCACGTGTGGCTCCAGCTCGGATCGGGCCCCGAGTGGATCGATCTCGATGCGACGATGCCAGGCTCCCAGGGCGGCCAGACCGTGGCCCAGGCAGGCGTCCCGATGGTTGCCCTGCCCGACGACGCGCGCCACCGCATCGAGTTCGACGTCATCGCCGAGACGGTGGTGAGCGGCAAGCTCCAGCAGGACGTCATCTTCCAGCACACCGAGTTCGCCGACAGCCTTGTCGGCGTGCCCGTGGCGTACTTCAATGCCAAGCCGGAAGGCCTGAAAGGGCTCGGCGTCTCGCTTGCTGGAACGCTCACCGGCAGCGTGCAGTACCTGCCCGTGCTGATCGTCGGCGACAGCTCGACCGGCGGCAAGACGCCGATCACGTTCAGCACGCAGGGCGGCGCCAACTCGGCGTTCGGGACGCCCGGCGACTTCGAGGGCGAGACGACGGCGCAGTGGCTCCAGGTGAGCGTGTTCTCGCCGGACAAGCCCGCGGCCGTGGCGAAGCGGACGATCTTCGACCGGGTCGGCGAGGACGTTCGCGCCTCCGGCTCGTTCAGCCCCGCCAGCCTGACCGAGGTGACACTCACGGACCTCGATGCTGGGGCGACCCGTGAGTACGTGCCCTGCGTGACCCTGCACGTCTTCGCTGTACTCGGCGGGCCGGTCAGCGGCGGGGTCGTCGTCCAGCCGCCGGCCACCGACGATCCAATCGCAGACGTCGCCCGCTTCGGTGCCTTCTACCACTTCATCAGGGCCGGGCTCGCGGCCGAGGTGGGCGCCCCGCACGGCGTGCGGGCCTTCAGCGACGCCCCGACGATCGTCTCGTACACGTTCGTGCCGGGCGCGCCGGCCGCCGCCGGCGACTTCAATATCGCGGCCGCCCTCGACATCTGGCACCGCAGCTTCGGCCTGGCATCCGTTCCCGGCACCCCGCAGAACGCGACCCCTGGCGTCGTCGCGGGGGTCCTGAGCCATGTCGCCGAGCGCCTCACCATGGGGGAGGGGCTGCCGGTCGACCCGGCAGCGCCACCAAGCCCGCCGCTCAGCGTCGGCCGGATCTTCGACGAGGCAAAGCGGCAGGGCATCGCCGCAAAGGCACTCCAGGGCGCCGGGGCCGAGGCGGGCCTGGCCTACCCGGCAGCGGCGCTGATCCGGCTTGGTGATGAGCTGCGGGCCGGGTACACGGCTGTCCTGCCGGAGCGCCCGGTGGACGTCGACGGCGGCGCGCACGTGGGCTGGTGGCTGGTCGATCCGGCGACGGGGCGGACCCTCGACGAGCTGGAGGACGGCCGCGGCGGGATCGTGGAGTACTTCGAGCTGAACGCGGCCCTGCTCACGGAGGCCCTCAAGATCGTGCTCCGGCGGCTCTTCGCATGCGTGGCGAAGTACGCCATCTATGCTGCACTCTTGATCGAGTTCTCCAACCAGAACCTGCTTCCGACGTCGGTGGCTGTGGCGATGAACGCAGTCGGCATCGCGGGCAGCAGCGTCAGCACCTATTCGGCGTTCGCCTGCGCCTGACGGCTGTCGGGGCAGGGACGACGCCGCCTGACGGCCATGCGGGGCCGAGGCCGGAGTGATCAGGGAGTCGGCGAACCGGGCGGTGCGCTCGAAGGCAGGCTCAACTCGAGCGTGTTGCCGGACACGACCACCGCCGTGAACGTGACCAGCGGATCGGTCAGCACCTCGACTGTGTAGGTGCCCGGCTTCAGCTGGAGCGCCCCACCGTTGACCGTTCCCGTGGCCACGACGGTTCCCGAGTCGTTCAGGACACGGAATGGGGCACTGACCGCCTGCGCCACGGCCTGGTTCAGATCGCTGGTTCCCGTCGAGTCGTAGTAGCTGCCGTGGCCCGCCTTCGCCCAGGCTGCCAGCTGCTTCTTGATCGACTTCTCGTCGAGCGCGAAGCCGACGATGTTGACGTGGACATCGACCCCACTGCGGGCGAGATCCTTGACCGCCTTGCCCGGATTGCCGCCGCAGTTCTCCCGGCCGTCGGTCACGAGCACCACGATCTTCGGCCCGGTGACGCCGGCCAGGTCGCTCGCCACCTGTTTGAGGGCCGCTCCGATCGGGGTGTTGACCGATGCGAGGATGTGCAGGTTCTTGATCTGTGCCGTCATCTCGGTCGGGTCGAGCGGCTTGAGCGGGACCGCGAGCCGTGTATCGCAGGAGCTCGGCGTATCGCCGAAGACGCGGAAGGCGAGCGGGACGCCGGCGGGCAGCTTGTCCTGGACGAGGTGAGTGAGCACCGACTGCGCGATGTCGATGCGGCGTCGGCCCTCGAGCCTGTCGAGCATGCTTCCCGAGGTGTCGAGGATGATCTCGATCGCGACGTTTGCGCCGACCGGCACCTTGCTGGGATCGCCGTTGTTGGTGCCCACCACCCGCAGGCCGCCGGGCTTGTTCGACGGGGGAGGCGGCTTGACGAAGGTGGTGGCAAAGGTCAGCGAGTAGCCTGCCGGACGCCGCAGCCACGTCGCCATGCGGTCGAAGGCGCGATCCACGTCGTCGTGCGTCCGTGCGTACTGGTAGAAGCCGCCGGCGCTGGCCGCCCAGTCCTGCATGAAGTGCCGCGACTGGACAGGCTCCCCGTTTCCACCAACGTGGACCGCGAAGACGAGCGGCCGGGTGGCGGTGAGCTTCCTCCACAGCTCCGCACTCTTGTCATAGGAGGATGTCTCGGCGTCCGTGACCATCAGCACGGCGCGCGCACCCTCGCGCGACGAGAGTTCGTTGGTAGCGGTGAGCAGCGCGCTCTCGGCTGAGCTCGAGAGGCTCTTGTCGACCGCGTTGTCCGCCGCATTCTCCAGGACGTACGGCTGGTCGCTCCAGTCGAGCAGCAGCGGTGGATCCTCGAACGGAACGATCTTGACGGCCTCGCGACCCGGAACGACTGAGCTGCCGAAGGCTGCCACGGCCTCCTTCACGAACGGCTCATAGAAGGCCAGGCTGATGCTCGTGTCATAGGTGAAGATCGCCGAGAACGGTGGCTGGGTCACCTCGACGTCGTACGTGCCGGGGGAGACCGACGCGCGGTACTCGACCGTTCCCGGCTGCGCCCCCTCCTTGAAGGTCATCGGCACCTGGTTGCTGCCGCTGTCGAGCAAAGTCAGGCCTGCGCCGACGAATGGGGAGCCGCCCAGCGTGAACGTGAGCGTGTTCTGGCCTGCCGGCACCGTGACCGAGTACCAGTGGACGTGCTGTCCATTCTGGACGCGGCCGGTCGCGGCGTCGCCGGCTCCCAGCGCGTCGGCGGTCTGGGCGGTGTTGTTGTCGCCGGGCGTGTCCGCGGGGGCGGTGAAATCGGGCGGGTTCAGCTTCTCGTAGATCCCGGCGCGGTCGACCTGGCCCCATTCGCCGAAGGCGGACTGGTAGTCGGCGCCGTTGCCCTGCTCGATGATCCGCAACGTCGCGGGTTCCTCCCAGTCCCTCGCGCCCTTCCCCGGGCCGCTGCCCGTGAAGCGGACGAACCGGGCCCAGACAATGCCGTCCATCGTGAACGGCGCGACACTGCCGCCGGAGCGGTCCAGTTGCCACGTCCCGATGTCCCGCCAGGGGCCGATGGGGCTGTCCAGGCTGGCCGCGACGTCGACGCTTGTGAAGCGCACCTTCGGGTCGGAGCCCGGAGGATCGACCCATTGGAGCTCCGTGATCTGGGCCGCGCGATCGTCCTGGAAGCCGACGGCCCACTGCGGTCGCGTGCCGACCAGATCCTGGAGCGTCTCCCGGGTGGGATCCTCTGACAGGATCTGCTCGGCGAAGGCGGGATCTCCGGACTGCGGGTCCATCCAGGCCACGTGTCCGCCGAGCCCCGGATCGGCGATGTTCAGTGGCTCGGCGCTCGGCGCGGTGCCCGGGGTGGCCACGACCTTCCATTCACCGAGCGCGATGTGGTTCGCGCCATTGTCATAGACCGAGGTGATGCGCAGCTGCGCGAACGTGGCGGGTATCGGCGACGGGAGCACGAATGACTGGTCGATCGGCAGCGGGCTGAGCGTCCCGGACAGAACCTCCTGGTAGTTGGCGCCATCGGTCGAGAGGAGCAGGTCGAACGTGCGGGGCACCTGCGTCAGCACACCGTCACCCGCCTGTGGGTTGAGGATGATGCCGGCGACCGGGATCGGGGTCGTGCCGGCAAGGTCCGTGGTGAGAATCACCGGCAGGGACGAAACGGGGGCCGTGAAACCCGCCCCGGCAGGCGTGACGCCGTCGTAGAGCTGGGCCTCTGCGACCGGATCGAACGTCGGCACCGGAGCTCCTCCGAGACCGGTCGAGGCGACGTCCAGGCCGCCGAGCAGTGCCGAGGGCACCGACCAACCCTGCTCGGGGTTGACGGGCGCCTGGTCCCGCGCGGGGTCGATCTCGACCGCTGCGGTCTGCTGGGCGCCGGACGCGTCGATGGCGCGGACCGAGATGCGGACCGCCTCGTCGGCCCAAGCGTCCGGGAGGGCATGGATCGTCAGGGGCACCGTTACGCTCCCGCCGGCCGGAACGGTTGCGGTGGTCTGCCCCAGGCCGACCGACCAGGCGAAGTGGCTGGTGAGCGCGTCGAGCGCCAGGCTCTCGTCGGACGTGCCCGTGTTATGGATGACCAACTGCCCGTCGATGCGCTGCCCCGCCAGCCAGTACGCCGCCACGGAGGCCTGACTCGTGGTGAGATCGAGGGTGGCCGCCAGTGGACCGGGAACCGGGGAAGGAATTTCTCCTGAAACGATCGAGAGGGTGTAGGGCCCGACGCTCGTTACGCGCAGATACAGCGGAACGCCCTGCGGAAGCCCGTCGGCACGATAGGTCACGCCGTCGGCATCCCCTGTGACAGTCAGATCGTTGGTCCCGTCGGAGAGCTCGAGCCCCGGCAATGAGCCCTGCGCGCGGATGACGAGGGAGCTTGTCGACTGAAGCGGCTGCAGACGGAACCAGTCGTTTTCACCTGATGGCGCGCCGCTTCCGGAGACCGTCTGGGACGCGGGCATGGGGTTGGCCGACCAGATCGAATCGTTCGGCTCCTGGTCGGCGGAGGTCGTGAACGGGTCACCGCGATCGAGCTTCAGCGTGTAGGGAGACGGGCTTGCCGGGCTGGGTGTGAGCCACAGCTCGTAATCACCGGGAAGGAGCACGGCGTCGTAGTCGATGGGAGCGCCCGGGCCGGGACTGCGTTCTCCTCCGACGCGTGTTCCACCCGTTTCCACCCGGAACTCCACGCCGCCGTCCGAGGGCGCATCGATGTGGAGCGTCACGTGTTCGGTCGCCTGGAGCGAGAAACGGTAGACGTCAGCATCGCCGATCTGCGCCAGGCGCCCGACGCGTGTTTGTCCGAGGCGGATCGGCTGGGCGTGCAGGGCGTCGTTGTTCGGCTCGCGCTCGGCGTTCGGGTCCGGCGGTCCGAGCGCTGTGAGGTGCAGGCTGTAATCGCCGTCGCCCTCGATGAAGATCCAGTGGTCACCCGGAATCAGGAACATGTCGACGAGCGACGCGCTTGTGCCGTCCGCCGCCACCTGCGCGTAGCCCAGCGCCGTGTTGTCCGCGGCAATCCAGTCAATCCGGTCGATCTTCGTGCCGACGACGTCGAGTTGCCAGAGCTGCGGCGTTCCCGTGACGGTGATCCGGAAGTAGTCGCGGTCTCCAGGTGTCAGCCGGCCGCGCATCACCACCGAGGGGCTCCATGCCGCGGCCACCGCCACCGCATCGTTCGGCTCGGTCTCGAAGTCCGGCGC
>JBBSGX010000032.1:0-17338 GCA_038253685.1 Candidatus Limnocylindrales bacterium
CGCGCTGCTGGTGATCCTCGGGCTCGTGGCGCTCACCACGGGCGCAGGGTCGCTCGTCGCGGCGCACATCGGGCCGGGAGCGTTCTACGAGATCGTTCCCTGGCTGGTGATGGTGGTGCCGGGCATGGCCCTCGGCCTGTATGTGCTGGTGGCGCTTCTGCTCGGCGGTGTACGTTTCCTTCGCGAGGTCGGCACTTCGCCGAGAGAGCCGTTCGATATCCCTGCACTTGCGACAGCCGGTTGGGAAGCATTGACGCTGCGCTGGCTCAAGGGTGGCGACGAGGGCTGCCACTACCCCACGTACGGCGTGTCCCGCTCGCGGGTCGTCCTGCATTCACTGGTCGCAGGGGGCTTCGTCGCTGCGTTTGTATCGACGGGTCTGGCCGCGACCTACCAGGATGTCTTCGGCCTCCTGCCACCGTACGACCTGCTCAGCGCACCAGGCCAACCGACGATGAGCTCGTCGAGTTCGACGTGCTTCTGGTCACGCTCGGTCTTTCGTCGCTGACGGGGGTGCTGTTCCTGCCCCTGCGCGACAGCCCGCTCCTCGGGGCCATGCTCGTTGCGCACCTGGCGGTCCTGACGACCTGTACGTGACGGCGCCGTATGGCAAGTTCGCCCATTTCGTCTACCGCTATGCAGCACTCTCCGCAATCGCATCGAAACCGAGCGGGAGAGCCCGAGCGCGGCCTGAGCGGACCCCGGGCCATGCGCCTGGCACCGTCGACGCCCAAAAAGATGGCCGGGCGCCGCAGGTGCGACGCCCGGCCTCTGTTCGGGCTTTCGATCAGCGCCGCCTACCTAGTGAGCGGCCTCGATCGTGCCGAGCAGCCCGTGCGCCTCATCGCCGATGCCGGCGGTGAACAGCAGGGAGTGCGTCGATCCGGCAACTCCGTTGCCGAACAACAGGCCCCAAAGGCCCTCGATCTCGATCTTGGTGCCGTCCCGATGGCGCAGCTGGCCCTCGAAATGGCCGTTGACGGGGTTGTAGGCGCTGATGCGCCCGTCGCCGAAGTTGCCGACCAGCAGGTCGCCGCTGAACCGGCCGAAGCCGTGTGCCGGCGCCCACGCGAGACCCCACGGTGCGTTCAGCCAACCGCGTGAGGCAACGCGCCGAACGAGGTGGCCGTGCAGGTTGTACTCATCGACGAAGCCCTTGTGCGGGCCCGCGACCTCGTCCTCCGCGTTCTGATCTTGCTTCGCATAGGTAACGAACAGGTGGCCGCCGAGCTTCTGGATGTTGAACGGCGCGTAACCGTTCGGCAGGCTCGGATCACGGAAGGCGCCTGCCCAGTGGAGCTGCATCCAGTTGCCGTCGAAGACGTCGATGCGCCCACTGTGGAAGTTCGCCGCGTACAGCCAGTTGCCGGCCGCAGTGTTGGCAATGGCCAGGCCTTTGTAGATCGCATGCGGGCGAGAAACGGCGACCTGCGCCTCCGTCGAGGGTGCCGGCGACGGAACCGCCGGGTTCCAGCCGCTGATATTGCCGGTCTCCGAGGCGAAGATGAAGAGCGCCGGGCCGCTGTCGCTGCCCTTCGTGACCACGAAGTCACTGCTGCTGTTGTAGACCTGCCCGGTCGGATGGCCGCCGGGAATGGTGACGATGAGCGGGATCATGTCGAGGGGTTCGCCGGAGTGTGTCGCGCCCTGGTAGAGGGTCGTCACATCCGCATCGGCATCCGAGACCCACAGGGGAGTGGACGACCCGAAGGACATGCCCCACGGGTTGATCAGGTTGGGATCCGTGCGCCGGGCGACGCCCGGGATATCCGAGACCAGGTTGTGCTGCCGGAAGCTGTTTCCGGGGTGGCTGGCTGCCGTCGGCATCGCGATCGCGGCCATCAGCATCGCCGCGCCGGCAGTCCCTGCTGCCGTTGCGCGCCATCTCCGCATAGTCCAATTCCTCCACTGCTGGTGGGAGGCCTGGGAGCCCCCCAGCTTCAGAGGGGTACGCCTCGATGCGCGGCCCGGTTTCGCGGCACGCCTATTCGAGCCCGAGCAAGGAGACCCTATGCTGACTCGCGGAGCTCGGCCGGGGTCAGGCCCAGGTCAATCAGGTTCCCGTCGCGGGCAACCCGCAGCTCGACCCTTCGTCCGATCAACCCGCCGTCGAGGACCCGCTGGAGGTCGCCGACGCCTTCGATCGGACGATCGTCGAGCGCGAGGATCAGGTCGCCGGTGCGGACGCCCGCCCGTGCCGCCGGACTGCCGTCAAGCAGCTGCACGACCTCGAGGGCGCGCGGCCGGCCAACCAGGCTGGCGAGCCGTGCCGGCAGCGGGCGCGTGCCGCCCACGACCCCGAGGTACGCGCGTGCCACCCGTCCGTCATGGATCAGCGCGGCCAGAATGCCGCGGCTCGTGGCGTCAATCGGGACCGCGAGCCCAAGGCCGACACCGGCCACCGCCGTGTTGATGCCGACGACCCGTGCCGCTGAGTCGGCCAGCGCGCCGCCGGAATTGCCCGGGTTGAGCGCGGCGTCCGTCTGGATGACATTCTCGACGAGCCGGCTCGAGCGGCCGTCGCGAGTGGCCAGCGAACGACCAAGAGCCGACACGACCCCGGCCGTCACGGTTCCGGCAAATCCCAGGGGATTGCCGATGGCGATGACCAGGTGACCGACGCGCAGGCGCGAGGCATCGCCGAGCGGTGCGGGAGGGACCTCTCCCTCGACTCGGACGATGGCGAGGTCTGAGAGTGCGTCGCGCCCGACGACCCGGAACTCGCGTTCCGCACCGTCGACGAAGACGGCGACCCCCTTGTCTGCTCCCGCCACGACGTGCGCGGATGTGACGAGATAGCCGTCAGGGGTGAAGGCGACCGCCGAACCGGCGCCACCCGCCGACCAGACACCCATCTGCCGCGTCACCCTGAGGCTGGCGACTGACGGGATCAGCCGTTCGGCGACGGAGCTGACGGCTCGCGAATAGGCGTCGAGGACCTCGGCGTCATCAGGATCCGGTTCCTGGGTCGAGCCCGTGGGGCCGCCGTTGGCCGGCCCCACGGGCTCTTTGAGGGCAACCATCTGGAGCCTCGCCGCCTACGCTTCGCCGGAGGCCTTTGCCTCGCCGCCGACGGTGACAGTCCGCTCCTCCGTGCCGCGCACGATCCGGACCTCGTACGGCGATGGCGCGGCCGCGATGGCGTCGGCGAGGGCGTCCCCATCAGTCACGGCCTTGCCGGCGACCTGCACGATCAGGTCGCCCTCCACGATTCCGGCATGGGCGGCCGGACTCTCGTCCTCGACGCCCCGCACGAGGAGGCCCTCACGCTCGGGCAGGCCGACTGATCGGCGCAGCCGCTGGGCGACGTGGGACGGTGCAATCGCGACGCCAAGCCGCGGGCGCTCGACTGACTGGCCGCGGCCAAGTGCGTCGACGCGTTCACGCAGCGTGGCGTCGGCGGGCAGGGCGAGGTAGAAGCCCTCGCCGAGGCGGTTCGTGTTCAGGCCGAGCAGGTGGCCGTCGCTGTCGAGGATCGGGCCACCGGAGGAACCCGGCGCCAGGGGTGCCGTGTGCTCGACGCTTCCGGCGATCCGCCGACCGCCAGGCCCACGGAAAGCTCGTGCCACGGCTGAGACCGTGCCGAACGTCACGCGCACGCCCCCACCCGGCGATGCCGCCGCACCGAAGACGACCGCACCGACGCCGAGGCTGTCCCCGGCGCCCCAGGCAAGGGGCTTGGCGCCTGCCGTGTCGACGTTGATCACGGCAAGATCGCCGTCCACGTCCACGCCGGCGACCTGGCCGCGGGTGGAGCGTCCGCCCGCGAAGGTGACCGTCACCTCGTCGCCGCGGATGTTGTGTGCATTCGTCAGGACGCGGCCGTCCGCGACGACAACGCCGGAGCCGCGCAGCCGGGATCCGATGCCGACAACCGACTGGCCGGAGGTCGCCGCAACAGACTCGACGGCCGACTGGAGTTCTTCGATGGCGCTCATGTGTGTTCGTGCTCCTGGTTGCGTAAGTGACGATAGAGTAGTGACTTGCACGTTACTACTGACAAGCGCATTGTGCAAGGATCCGGACTATGCCGATTTTCCGCCTCGCCTCACCTACCATGGAATTGATGCCACAGCCGCCGAATGCCGCCGCGTCCGCCGTCTCTCCCCTCGCTACGGCTCTTGGCCGCGTGGGGGATCGCTGGAGCCTGCTGCTCGTCGAGGCGCTGCTGGACGGTCCGCGTCGCTTCAACGAGCTGATCGATGCTGTCCGGGGCATCGCGCCGAACACCCTCACGGACCGCCTGCGGCGTCTCGAGCGGGAGGGCGTGGTGCGGTCGGTGCCGTACTCCCAACGACCGCCGCGCATGGAGTACACGCTCACGGCCGACGGCAGGGAGCTCGCCAGCGCCGTGCGGCTCCTCGCCGACTGGGGGGCCCGCCGCGGACCGGGCGGCAGCGAGGCGCACGAGCCGCTGCGCCACGCGACCTGCGGCACGCCCCTCGAAATGCGCTGGTACTGCTCGACCTGCGCAGTGACCGTTCCCGACCGCGAGGCGCCCGACACACGCCTCGTCTGAAGGCCCGGCACGACTCTGGTACTGGCACCCGCCCTGACGAACGCAGGCTGATCTCGCCCGGCGCGCGCTGATGATCGCGGCCGCGCCACTGTACGCGCTGGTCTACGTCGACCGACTTGGCCTGTCGCTCACCGAGGTCGGGACGATCGGCATCCTGGGCGCAGTCGCTGCCACAGCGGCCTCCCTGATCTGGGGCGCCGTTGCCGATCGCAGAGGCGGGATGACGGGCATGCGCATCGGCAGCGTCGTGGGCGTGCTCTCGCTCGTGGCTTACGCCTTCGCGCCGGCCGTCGGCGTGCTCTGGATCGCGGCGATCCTCATCGGGGTCGCGAACGCATCGATCGACATCGGGTTGCCGTCGGTCATGAGCGAGCAGACGCCACTGGACGAGCGAGCCGCTGTGCTGGCGGGCTGGAATGTTGACCGGCCTGGGTGGCATCGCGGCCCCGTTCATCGCCGGCGGGCTCGTCGGTGCCGGACTCATCGATCTGCGCGGTGGTCTGCTGCTCTGCGCCGTTGCGGCTAGGGTGGGCGCCTGGCTCTACATCAACATGGCAGCCGAAGTCGGTCTGCCCGCTCCGGAAATGCGCTGGATGGGTGTCGACCGGGGTCTGCGCCTCGCCCGCGCGCTCGTGGGGAAGACGCACTTCGGTTTCTAGGTTGGCGCCGAGAACTCCCCCGGATCGAGGTTGTGTCATGCGCACGGGCCGCAGCGGCGAGGCCGCCAGCCGCGAGCTTGCGTCAGATATTCGCCTGCCGGATATCTCGCGCAGCAACGCGTCAACTCGGGCCCGCCACCGATCTCTCGGAGGCCATCTCACGCTCAGAACCGCGTGGCACCCGGGCGCGAGGCAGGTCAACGGGTCAGCCATCGCGCAGCTCACTCACCTCATGAATATCTGACGCAAACCGGTGGCTACGCACCGCCTGGCTCTCCCAGGCGCCATCGAACGTACCTCGGCCAGGTACCGCGCCACGGCGCGATGGCCCGCTCCATACCCGTCATCCGACCGGGGCCGTCGACTGGCGTACGACCAGCGTCGGGGTGACGACGACGTCCCTGGTGTCCGTCCCAGGGGTTTCGTGCTCGATCATGTCGAAGACCATGTTCGCGGCGATGCTGCCCATCTCGACACCCGACTGGCTCACCGTCGTAAGCGGAGGAATGGTGAACGCCGCAATGTCGATGTCGTCGAAGCCGACGACCGAGAGTCGCTGGGGCATCGCGATCCCCGCCTGGAATGCTGCCTGCATTAGGCCGATCGCCATGGTGTCGGACGCCGCGAAGATCGCCGTCGGCCGGGTCGGTCGATCGAAGTGCCCGAAGAGCTCACGGCCCAGCCGGTAGCTCGGCTGCGGATCGGGCTGGGTCGTGAAGTAGACGCGGGCGCGGTCGCCGACGCCCCGCTCCTGCATGAACGCCTGATACACCTCGGCGCGCAACGGGCCGTCCGCCGTGCGTTGGTCGGTGACGCAGACGATCGTGCGGTGGCCGAGATTCCAGAGGTGGTCCATCGCCAGACGCGTGCCGGCCGCGTTGTCGACGTAGACGCCCGGCACACGCCGCCGCTCGATGCGGTCGCTTACGCCGACCACGTAGAGGTGCCGCTCCGCGAGGTCGTCGAGCGCAGCGTCACCGCCCTGGATGTCGCCCATCACGATGATCCCGTCGGCGTGTGACTGCTCGAACATCGAGCCGTACACCGCGGCCACGTCCGGGCGATAGTCGACGTGCCCGAGAAAGAGGCGGTAGTCCCGCTCGCGGGCAGCGGCGTTGATGCCGCGCAGAACCTGGACGTGGAACGGGTCCGAGACGTCGCGGGCGATGATGCCGAGCAGCGAGCTGCGGCTGCCGCGCAGGGCACGCGCCAGCAGGTTGGGCCGATAGCCGAGCTCGGACGCCGCGGCAAAGATTCGCTCGCGGGTCTCCTCACGCACCGGGACTCCCGTCACGCGCCCGTTGAGGATCCGCGAAACCGTGGTGATCGAGACGTTGGCCTTCTCCGCGACGTCGCGCAGCGTGACGGACCCGATCGCCGGTTTCATCCCCTCGGTGACCCTCTGGCTTTGCCTCTTGACACCGCGGACTATCCTCCGCGCAGGGCGCAAACGTCAAGGCTTATCGTTGAGCCTGCCAAGGGGAGAGGCTCCGGCGAGGCACGCGAGAGGCACTGCAGGGAACACCGAAGAGGCACGAGGGACAGGGCGCCACACCGTTCACCCGGTGGCAGGGTTTGCGAGGAGCGGCATTGGACGACTTTCCGCGGTTCGACCTGAGCGGCCATGTGGCCCAGCTGCACCGCGTCGGCGAGCCGATGGACGTGGCCGGGGCCGTCGTCTTCCTCGCGTCTCCAGCCGCGTCGCCCATCACCGGCACGACCCTCATGGTCGACGGCGGCTGGACCGCGCAATGAGCCTGGCGCCGCTGGCCACGGGACACGAGTTCGCGACCGTCTTCGGCCGCGAGCTGATCGGAGAACTCCCCAACTTCGTGCACCGGCCCTATCTCGTGGTCACGATGGCCGACCTCTGGCGGCACTTCGAGCACCACTTCGACTCGCACCTCGCCGGCGTCTACTGTGTCACGACGCTCGATCTCGAGACGCTGGAGGGCGAGGTGGATCGCCTGCCGCCGTTCGCGAGCGTGATCGGCCTCGGCGGAGGCCAGGCCAGCGACGTGGCCAAGTTCATGGCCTGGTCGCGGGGCGTGACGCTCTTTCAGGTCCCCACGGCGATGACCACGAACGCCCCCTTCGCGCATCGTGCCGTCCTGCGCACCGCCGGCCGCATGGCCGCCATCGGCTGGGCCGTGCCGGAAGCCGTCTACGTGGACTTCGACGTCATCCGGGCCGCGCCGCCGCTGCTCAACCGGAGCGGCGTCTCGGACGTGCTGTGCTACCACACTGCCCACTACGACTGGAAGCTCGCCGCAACGGCGGGCAGGGAGGAACGCCGATGGCCGTATGACCAGCGACTCGTGGACGAGGCTCGAGAACGTCTCGAGGCAGTCCTCGCGAACCTCGACCAGATCAGGGCGGTCTCGGACGTGGGCATTCGCTCACTGATGACTGCCCATCGCTGGGGTGGGGCCGGGTTCCATGACTCCGGCTGGAACACGCGGCACATGGACGGTGTCGATCACTGTTTCCTGTACGCGCTGGAGAACCAGACCGGCCGCCACTTCATCCACGGCCAGGCCGTCGGCCTTGGCACCTACCTCGGGGCCGTGCTCCAGGAGAACGAGCCTGAGATGATTCTCGAGGCGCTGCATCGCGTGGGGGTCGACATCCGTCCCGAATCGATGGGCATCAGCTGGGACGATGCAGCCACGACGATGCGCCGGCTCGCCTGGTACGTCCGCCACGCGGACCTCTGGTACACGATCGTCGATGCCCGGCCGGTGACCGAGGATGTCATCGAGCAGGTCCGGGATCGGGTCTATGCCACGTTCGGAGCGTGGCAGTCATAGCGCTTCGGCGCACGCAGAAGGAGGGTCAGTCCATGCACCAGAACTGGCGCACATCGGGCTTGTTACGAAGCGGCGTGATCCTGGCGATCGGCGTCCTGCTGGTCACCGCGTGCGGTGGCGCCGCGCCCAAGGCCAGCGGCTCAGCCATCGTCCAGCAGGGCATGACGAAGGAGCAGATCAGCGCGGCCGTCAAGGCCGAGGGCAGCCTCGTCGTCGGCAATTGGACGTACAGCGCCAACGCTGAGTTGGAGAAGCAGTTCAAGAACTACGTCAAGACCACATATGGCGCCGATATCAACTTCACATACGAGGGCAGCCAGCAGCCCCACGACTACCTGGTCAAGATCTTCGCGGCGCAGAAGGCGGGCAACCCCTCGCCCTACGACGTGGCCGCCATCGAGGAGAACTACTGGGCGGAGGCCAAGGCGAACAACGCGGTCGCGGATTACCTCCCGTCCGATCTGATCCCCAACCAGAGCCTCGTGCTGGACTCGTTCCAGCGCGCCCCGACCGCGATCGCGTTCCAGGCGACCGCCTTTCCGGCCGTCGTCTACAACAAGACCAGGGCACCCTACCTGACCAAGCTCATGGATCTGGCGGACCCGCGGCTGAAGGGGCGGATCACCGCCCCCGCATACGGCGACATCACCGCCGGCGGCTTCTTCCTTGGCCTCGCCTCCGAACTCGGCAAGGACTACAAGGACGCGAACCAGATGAAGCAGGTCGTCGACTGGTTCGTCACCAACATCGCGCCCAACGTCGTGAAGTACACGTCCGACCAGCCGACCCTGCAGCAGCTCTTCGAGTCCGGTGCGGTGGATGCCTTCGCCTTCTGGAACGCCACCGCGCGCCTGGAGTACCTGGGGGGCCACACCGAGGCGGCCCTGCTCCAGCCATCCGCGATCTACCCTGTCAACGGCTATCTGTGGATCCCCAAGGGAGCACCGCACCCCGTTCTGGCCGAGATCTTCATCAACTGGCGGCTCAGCCCGGAGGTGCAGTTCCCCAACGCCTGGCCCATCGACCACGGGCCCTGGAGCGAGCTCTCCGAGGGTTTCCTCGGCCCGAACTACGTCAGCCTCGTCCCGGATTGGTTCAAGGCCAGCTACTCCACCTACTACCCGTCCGTCGACGACATCAAGTCCAAGTTCAAGTCACTCGACTGGGACGCCTACAACGCGAGTCAGAAGCAGTGGCAGGACTACTACGCCCAGAAGACGGGTCAGTAGACCGCTCTGTCTCGATGATCTCCCCTCCCTTGCACTCGCAGGGGAGGGGCATCATCGTGTTCCGATGAAGGGATCCATCCATGGCCGGTGAGTCGCTCGCTCCCTCGTTCCCGGCGATTGCGCCGGGCTCGGTGCGCCGGGGACGGGCAGCCTTCGTTCCGCTCGTCCTCCTTGCACCGGCGGCGATCCTCGCGCTCGCATTCCTCTACTACCCGCTCGTATTCATCGTTCAGATGAGCCTCACGGCCGGGAGCTCCTTCCTCTCGACCGACGGTCCCGTCTACACGCTGGAAAACTTCGGGCTGCTCGGAACCAGATTTCTTCCGAACACCTTCGTGACCATTGAGCTCGCGCTGCTGGCCACGGTGGTCGACCTCATCTTCGGCGTCCCCTTTGCGTACATCTTCGTGCGGCGCATCCGCTACCGGAACCTGGTGCGATCGCTGATGGTCTTCCCGATGTTCGGCGCGCTGTACATCGCCTTCGGGATGCGCTTCGTGCTGCTCCCCGGTGGACCGGCGACGCCGATCCTGCAGGCCCTCGGAATCCCCAGCACTTCTGCCCTCTTCAGCCTGCCCTCGGTTGTGTTCGCAATGTCGATCTTCACGTTCCCGTTCATGGTCCTCAACGTGGGGACCGCGCTGTCGAACGTCGACCCGACGCTCGAGGAGGCGGCCGCGTGCCTGGGGGCGCGACCGTGGCAGACGTTCACGCGAATCCTCCTGCCGCTGACCCGTGCGGGCATGGTGGCGGGCGCGCTCATGGTCTTCGGGTGGAGCATCGGCGCGTTCGCCGAGCCGCTTCTGCTGGGCTCGACGAACGAGCAGAAGACCCTGGCGTTCACGCTGTACCAGCATGGGATCGTGCAGTCGGACTACGGCGCGTCGGCGGCGATGGCCGTGCTCCTGCTCGTGGTGGCCTTCGCGGTCACCTACTTCGCGCTGCGATACTCGCGCGGGGCATTGGTCGAATGACGGCGTCCGCGCCTCCCGCTGTCCGGCGGCGGCCCCTGCTGACCGCCCGGCGGGCCACCGCGGTGCTCAGCCACGGTTACATCTGGCTCTGCCTTTTTGTGTTCGTGATGCCCTTCCTGGCGCTCCTCGGCTACTCGTTCGCGAGTCCGAACGGCACGAACGCTTCACAGGCCTTCGAGTACATCCTCACGGGCTTCGGCGAGAACCTCGTGTGGAGCCTCCGGATCTCGGCGCTGGCGATGCTCATCGACCTGGTCGTCAGCCTGCCCGCGGCATACGCATTGGTGCGCTACCCGTTCCCCGGCAAGCGGCTGCTCTTCTCCGCGCTGACGTTGCCGCTGTACGTGCCCGGTGCCGTCATCGGCATTTCGCTCGTGCTGACCTACACATTCACCTACCACCTCACGTCCGAGTGGGGGCTGGTCCTCGGTATGGCCGTCGGCACCTTCCCGCTGATGTTGACGCCCATCGTCGTGGCCATGAAGGATCTGCCGGTCGTCTTCGAGGAGGCGGCGGAGTGCCTCGGGGCGACGAAGTGGCAAACCTACTGGCGGGTCGTCTTCCCCTTGATCGGACCGGGCGTCGGGGCCGGGCTGCTGCTCTCCTTCATCATCGTCTTCAACGAGTATCTGGTGACGCTGTTCATCCACCCACCGGGGCTCGTAACCGCGCCCCTCCGCGTCTTCAACCAGATCCGCACGGCCGGCCTCGCGCCCAGCACAGCGGCACTGGCGGTGATGATGCAGCTCATCTCGTTCGCAGCCGTGATTCTGTTCTTCCGGTTCTTCGGCACCCGACATCTGAAGGGCACGTACCTGCTGTGACGGTGCCCTAGATGTCGAACGTCATCCTGCGTTCCGTCACCAAGCACTTCGGCTCAACCGTCGCCGTCGACGACCTGAGCCTGGACGTCGCCGACGGCGAGTTCGTGACGCTGCTCGGGCCGTCCGGATGCGGCAAGACCACAACGCTGCGGATGGTGGCGGGGCTCATCGAACCCACCGGGGGACGCATCTACTTCGACGATCGCGATGTGACCTTTCTTCCTCCTCGCAAGCGCAACATCGGCTTCGTGTTCCAGACGCCTGCCCTCTTCCCGCACCTGTCGGTCGCGGACAACGTGGCCTTCGGGCTGTCGGTGAAGGGAGGCAAGAAAGCGGATATCGCGGCGCGTGTGGAACAGATGCTGGCCACGGTCGAGCTGCCCGCCTACGGCAAGCGGCTCCCTGGGCAGCTGTCTGGCGGCCAGCAGCAGCGCGTCGCGCTGGCCCGCGTGCTCGCCACGGACCCCACCGTGCTGCTCTTCGACGAGCCCCTGTCCGCGCTCGACAAGAACCTGCGGGACACGCTCAAGTACTCGATCCTCGACCTCCAGCGGCGGACCCGCAAGACAGCCATCTACGTGACCCACGACCAGTCGGAGGCGTTCGCCATCTCCGATCGCATCGTGGTCATGAACAGCGGGCGTATCGAGCAGATCGGGACGCAGACGGACATCTACCTGCACCCCGAGACGCCCTATGTGGCCGAGTTCATCGGTGCGAACAACGGGCTGGAGGGCACCATCACCGGGGTTGAGGGCGAGGGCGAGGCGGAGCGCGTCATCGTCTCCGCGTCCGGGATCTCGCTGCGCTGCCGTGCCAGGTCGTCGTTCTCGCCAGGTGAGGCCGTGATCGCCTACGTCCGTCCCGAGAACATCGTGGTGCTCGACGACGGGGATGGGCGGACCTTCGACAACGTGGTCGACGGCAAGATCGACCGGGTGATCTTCGAGGGGCCGAGCGCCCAGCTCCGCGTGGATATCGGCGGGCGCGAGGTCCGCGCCGACGTGACCGGCAACCAGCGGCTCACGCTGGTGCAGCGCGAGGGAAACGTGCGCCTGGGCTTCAACGACGTCACGGTCATCCCCAATCCGGCCCACATCCCGCCGACGCCGCCACCAACGTGACATCCGCGGCCACGACCGGAGGCTTCGTCACCGTTTTCGGGCGAGGGCTCGTCGAGGAGCTGCCGAACTTCGTCCACCGCCCGTACCTGGTCGTGACGATGGAGGACCTGTGGCCGCGTTTTGCCCCGCTGCTCGAGGAGGGCCTCGCCGGCGTCCACCTCGTGAAAACGCTCGACCTGGCCGAGCTGGAACGCCTGGTGGAGGAGCTGCCGGCCTGCCGCAGCATCGTTGGGCTGGGTGGGGGACAGGCCATCGACGTCGCCAAGTTCTTCGCCTGGAGCCGGCGCCTGCCGCTCTTCCAGGTGCCTACCTCGATGACCGTGAACGCGCCGTTCGGTCACCGCTCCGGCCTGCGCACCGAGGGCAAGGTTCGCTACCTGGGATGGGCCGTGCCCGAGGCCGTCTACGTCGATTTCGGGGTGATCCAGAGCGCTCCGGCGCCCATCAACCGCGCCGGCATCGGCGACATCCTGTGCTATCACACTGCACATTTCGACTGGAAGCTGGTGAGCGACCTCGGCCGGGCCGAGGCGAAGTGGCCGTACGACGAGGAGCTCGTGGCGCAGGCCCGCCTGCGGCTGGAGAGCTTGCTCGACAACCTCGACGAGATCCACGACGTCACCGAGCAGGGCATCAGGACCCTGATGCTCGGGCACCGCTGGGGCGGCACCACCTTCCATGACTCGGGCTGGAACCCGCGTCACATCGAGGGCATGGAGCACTTCTTCTACTACAACCTCGAACGACTGACGGGCAGGCACTACATCCATGGCCAACCGGTCGGCCTCGGAATCGTGTTCGGGTCAGCGCTCCAGGAGAATGCCCCGCAGGAGATGCTCGCCGCACTCCGCCGAGCCGGCGTGGATATCCGCCCCGAGGCGATGGGCGTGACCTGGGACAACGCCGCCGAGGCCATGCGGACGCTTCCCGAGTACGTTCGCGACGCCGGGCTCTGGTACACGGCCGTGGACGTCAAGCCGATCACCGAGGAGCTCATCGTTGACGTCAGGCGCATGATCGAGGCGGCCTACGGCGCCTGGACGGAGGAGGGCGCTGCGCCATGAAGGTCGGTCTGACATTGCCCCAGGGCTGCGACCGCGAGTACCTCGGGCTGGAGCCCGGCCACGCCTGGCAGCGGACCATCGAGATCGCCCAGCAGGCGGAGCAGATGGGCTTCGAATCGTTATGGGTGAACGACCATTTCCAGGTCGACCCGCCGCTCATCGAGGCGCCCATCTTCGAGCCCTTCGTGGAGCTGGCGGGGCTGGCCATGGTCACGAAGCGGGCCCGTCTCGGGCACCTCGTGCTGGCCGCGGCATATCGCAACGCGGGCCTGACGGCAAAGGCGATCTCGACGCTCGACGTGCTGAGCGGCGGGCGGACCGAGCTCGGAATCGGCGCCGGGTGGAAGGAGGACGAGTGGATCGCCTACGGCTACGGCTTTCCTCCCACAGCGGAGCGCCTGGCGATCCTCGCCGATGACCTCGAGATCATCAGCCGCATGCTGGGACCCGGGCGCGCCACATGGGCAGGCGAACACGCCCACGTGATCGACGCCATCCACGAGCCGAAGGGTCTCCAGCAGCCACGCATTCCCATCCTCATCGGCGGCAACGGCCCGAAGGTGACCTGGCGGCTCGCAGCTCGCTTCGCCGACGAGCTCAACCTCGACGCGCTGCCCCCCGAGGACGTGGAGCGGGCCCTGCCAATCATTGCGCAGCGCTGCCAGGAGGTCGGCCGCGACCCGTCGACGCTGCGCGTCTCGATCCACATGTGGGGCCCTGCGCACGCGGAACCCGGCTTGGCCCGGCGGGCGCGGCTGCGTCAGTACATGGACCTTGGCCTCGACCGAGCGATCCTCCAGGCGTACGCCGCGGTCCAGGATCCACCGGTGCTGGATGCCATCGCGGAGGACTGCGCGGCCCTCGGGTTGCTGGAGAGCGTGCCCTCGTCCTGAGATGGGACGGACGCAGGTCAGGCGGGCACGCCGCCTGAGGCCGTCCTGCGCAGCTCAGCGGCAAGCGACGGGGCCGATGCCAGCACCTCGCTGACCACCTGGGACGCGGAACGGCCGTCGCTCCCGGCCAGGGCCAGAGCCTGCGGCCCCCGGCCGTAGCCCGCGGCCTCGAGCCTGCCGTAGGCGGCCATGATGATCCGGACCAGTCGCTTCACCTCGGACGGCTGATCGTCGAGCATTACGAGTGTCTTTTCGACCTGGATGGTGTGCTCGCGCAGGTGCGAGCCCCAGCGATTGAGGCGAAATCCGACGGTGACAGCCGTCCCCGACCAGCGCGCCGGCACCGCCAGATCTTCGGCTCCGAGCCCCGCCAGCCGGCCTGCGCCGGTCTCGAAGATCAGATCCAGGCGCGCGCGGATGTCCGCGAGCGACCCGGCCATGTCCGCGTCATCGTCGGGAAGCGGCGCGGTGACCTCGTCGGGGATGCGCATCGCAAGCTCAGGCTGGTCGCGCTGGCCGAGCCACCAGGCGGTCAGCCAGGCGTAGGCACGCTGCACGTTGACAACGTGACCAAGGGTCTGGCGGATCGCCCATTCACCGCCGCCCGGGTCCCGATCGAGATCCTCGTCCGAGAGGCCCGCCAGGATGCCGTACAGGTCCCAGCGCGCGGCCGTCGCAGCGGCAATTGGATCGACCGCCGGACCCGGCGCCGGATCCGTCGTGGTCAGGACCCGGCGGGCATCGGCGGCCGCGGTCTCGAGCTGTTCATAGATGCGATAGAAACCGTAGCGCAGCTCCACCTCGCCATCGTTCCACGGCCACTCGCGCTCGAGCGCAGCGCCATCGGGAATGGCGAGCAGGTCCGCGACCGCCTTCGCGAGCGAGCGGCGGGCGTCAGTGAAGGCAGGATTCAGGGGGATGGTCGGGCCGGGGGTGTTCCGGACCAGCAGATCGTCCATCGGCGAAGGCTATCAAACGGTGCGGGCGGTTCGTCCCCGTGATCGTTCGGCGGCCTCCAGCAGGCGGATCAGCGCCAGCTCTTCGCGCCGCGAGATCCGCAGGGAGTCGAGCCGTGCCTCGCTGTTCCTCGCCCTGGTCGGCCCTTCGGGCGGAAGCGAGCCGGCAAGGTACGCGTCGATCACGGCCGGCGCGATGTAGCTGCCTCGCGTCACCGCGGGCGTGTTGCCGAGCGCCTCGGCGACGGCCTCCGTCGACCGGGTCACGGTGCTTTTGGCAACCGCCGACTCGGGATCGGACGCTGATCGCAGGGCACCGAAAGCGAGCATCGTGCCGGTCCAGGTCCGGAAATCCTTGGCGGTGACGTCGATGCCCGCGGCGTCACGGAGATACTCGTTCACGTCCTCCGACGCCACGGCCTGTGGCTCGTCGCTTCCGTCGAGATACTGGAACAGCTCCTGGCCGGGAAGGTCCTGACAGCGCACCACGATGCGTGCCAGGCGTCGGTCCTGCACATCGACCTCGTGGACACGTCCACTCTTGCCGCGAAACCGGAAGCGCAGCTCGCCGCCTTTCACCAGCACGTGCCGGCTCCTCAGCGTCGTCAGGCCGAACGAGCGATTGGTGCGTGCGTACTCCTGGTTCCCGATGCGGATGGACGTCGTCTCGAGCAACCGCACGAGCACGGCAAGCACGCGGTCGCGCGGCAGTCCCGGTCGGGCAAGGTCCTGCTTCACCCTGGCGCGGATTCGCGGCAGGGCGCGTCCGAACTGGACGAGGCGGCGGTACTTGGCCGTGTCTCGGCGGCGGCGCCACTTCGGGTGGTAGCGGTACTGCTTGCGGCCGCGAGCGTCGCGGCCGGTGGCCTGGATGTGGCCCACCGGGTCGAGGCAGATCCAGACGTCCGTCCAGGCGGGTGGGATCGCAAGAGAGCGGATACGCGCCAGGACCTCGCGGTCGCGTGCCAGCGATCCATTCGGCAGGCGGTAGGTGAACCCGCGTCCTTCTCGTCGTCGCGCGATCCCGGGGCGCGTGTCGCTCGAATAGCGGCACGCGCCGGCGCCCGCCGGGTCAGCCGGCCGGTCTTGCTTCATGTCGGCATGGTGGCGGCCGGAGCCTGCCGTCCGTGCACGGCCAACGCACCGCGGCGCTGCGTCGCCGTTGCAGGGGATCGCCAGCAAGACTCATCGACCTCTACGGGCGCTAGATTCCTCCGAGTCTTGGGCTGGCACGAGCGCTGCCGCGCGCTGATCCGTTTCTGGGACTCTCGGCCCAGTACCTGTTGCGCCCGAAGGTACTGGTCGCACTGGTACTTGTCGGTGGGTGCTCCATGAAGCGCTGTGAGGCTAGCGTACGCATCGGTGGGTACCCCCTCCGTGAGACGAAAGGCGAACAAGTGACGCAAATGGCCGAAGCGCGAACAAGGATCGCCCGACGCGCGGCAATCGCGGGATCCCTGATCCTGGCCGCTCTGCTGTATGCCGCTCCGGTGGCTGCTGCCGACAGCGTCGCTACAGCTCCAGCGGACTCGAACACCCCCACGGTCATCAGCCAGCAGGGCGTTGAGTGGACCGATGTCGTCCGCAACCCGACAGGCACCCGGCGCGGGCCAGGTTGCACGGTCCTCGGGATCGAGTGGACTTTGTCGATGGTGCAACCGCTCGGCGTCGAGTGGACAGGCTGATCGCAAGGGGCCGATACGTCTCGCTTGAAGCGGGAAAAGGGGAAGGGGACAGCACCGTGCAGGCTGCGACACACGGACGATCCATCGGAGGCTCGCGCCTCGAGCTGCACCGGCCAGACCTCGTCTGGATCCTCATCGTCTGGATGGCCGCGGCCGGAGCCGGACTCGCGACGTTCGTCGCCGGACCAGCAGCTCCCCTGGTCAGCGGCTTCCAGATTCCGTGGTGGCTGCTGGCAGGACTCTTCTATCTCGCCGAAGTCTGGGTGGTCCACATCCAGTTCCAGCGGGAAGCCCACTCCTTCACCCTCAGTGACGTTCCGCTCGTCCTCGGGCTGTTCCTGGTGCCTCCGACCGACGTCGTCCTGGCCTGCGTGGTTGGCGGCACGCTCGGCCTCCTGATCCACCGCCGGCCCGCGCCGATCAAGCTCGCGTTCAACGCGGCTCTCTTCCTCGTCGGATCCTCCGTTGCAGTCGTGGTGTTCCATCGCCTGGCCCTCATCGCGAACCCGGTCGAGCCGATGGTCTGGGCCGCCGCCTTCCTCGCCACCATCGCCGCGACGCTGCTCGGGCTGGCGGCCGTCAATGCCGCCATCTGGCTGGC
>JBBSGX010000033.1:0-16915 GCA_038253685.1 Candidatus Limnocylindrales bacterium
ATAGACCGCAACCAGCCCATCGTTACGCGAGCGACGTAACGACTTCGTCGCGGTCCTCCACGCCAAGGGCATGGCCGATCAGCATCAGTGTCGGTGCCCAGAGCCCCACGAAGACGGCCAGACGGCCAGCTCGGCCGCGGTCATCTGCCGGTTCCGGCAGGAACCACAGGACGAGGCTCAGCGCGATCGAACCGAGCGAGGCGGAGTAGGCGATATCGGGCGTGATGCCCAGCGAGCGAAGCATACGAACCATGACCGACCTCCTTGTAGAGGGCATCGTCAAAGGGCTGAGGGTCTACCAGAGGTGCCCCAGGCCGGCTCGCATCTCGCAATCGCCATGCAAACGCTCGCCCGCTCGGCGAGCTCGTACATGCCTTCAAGCGCCGGAGGGATTGCCAAATCGCAGTGGTTTGCGACTGACAGCAGTCTCTAGCGGATCTCCTCGGACCGACGCCGTAGTCCCACGACAACACCTTCGGCCCGCTGCCGCACCACGACGCGGTAGCGGTCGCCCACCGTGGCATTCAGGACCAGCCGCCAGCAGCTTGTCACTGCTCCTCCGCAGTGGCAGGAGCTCGGCCAGAAGCGGCCGCAGGTCGACCATCCGCGCAAGAGTAGCGGCGACGCGACGGGTCCAAGGGCTCGGCCGCGAACGTAGGTAAAGCGACGATGCGGCGGGTGCGTCGAATGGGCCGGGCTGGCGGGGTGCGTGAGGTCCCCCGCCTTGCCGGCCGTGGGACTACAGGACGCCGGTGACGACCACGAAGTGGGCCCCTTCTGTCGTTCGTCGATCTCGGCAATCGCTGCTTCAAGGACTGCTCCCGCATCGACCGTGCGCATCGCGGTAAGTTCCTCGATGACCGAGTTGAGATCCTGCTGATGGCCCAGAACAAGGCGAGGTCGGAACCGACGGTAGCGAGCGCCCACAGCTTCGGAGGTCGTGCCCCGACCCTCGACCGTCAGGGTTGTCATGCCCCCTCCTAGTCCGTTGCTGCTCCCGCCGGACGCGCGCTGGGCGGGACACTCGTGCCCCGCACAAAGGATACGGCCCCACGGACGCCTGTAGTGCTACTGCCACCACACTGCGTTCACGGTCTGAAGCCGGGATGCCGACGAGGGCACCGCGACCTCCACGGCCAGCTGGCTGACCCGTGCCTTGACAGTCAGCGCCTCGGGCGCTCGCCACCGTCGGCACGCACGGTGCACCGCACGTCGTCCCGGTCGGCTTCCGGTACAACCCGGAGACGGACACGATCGATATCGGCGGTCACCGCCTGTCGCATTCGCGGAAGTGACGCGACCTGGGCCGCGACGCGCGGGTGTCCTTCGTCGTCGACGACGTCCTGCCGCCATGGCGGCCGCGGATGATCGAGGTCCGCGGCCTCGCCACCCAGCTCACGGGCGACGGCCTCGCGCTCCGCCAAAGCTTCGCCGACGAGCTGATCCGGGTGCCCCCGAGCCGGATCGTCGTCTTCGGGATCGATGGCGGCTTCGGCGAGTTCAACTCGCGCGACGTCGTCCGAGTGGAGCAGCCGGCATGACGCTCGAGATCCCGCCCTCCGGCACGCGGGGAGTGAAGCTCCGCGGACTGCCGGTCATGCGCGCATTTCTCGAGGTGTTCGTCGGTGTCGGTCGCCTCGTCGGCCCTCGAGGTCCCTTCTCCAAGATGGTCGGGTTGACCACCATCGGGGCGCGGACCGGGCAGGAGCGAACCGCATTTCTGGCTGCGTTCCCGGATGGCGACAACCGCTGGCTGGTCGTCGCGGCGTTTGCTGGCGCCGCCCGCCATCCCGCCTGGCTGATCAACCTTGCCTGCAATCCCGACCGGGTCTGGGCGGAGATCGGGCGCGACCGGTTGAAGGTCCGGCCAGAGATCCAGCGCGGCGAGGAGCGGGCCGTTGCCTGGAAGCGAATCGTCGCCGAGGGCCCGACGTTCGGGAAGTACCAGGAGCAGACCGATCGCGAGATTCCGGTGGTGCGGCTGACACGGGAGTGGCGAGCCAGCGGCCTACGCTCGCGGTCCCACAGACCGCTCGGCGGAGTGGCGTTCGTGGGCGCGCCTTTGGAACGTTGGCTAGACGTGCCGCAAGGACGCCTCGCAGGCGGCGGAGCTTGTCGGCCAGCTCGGTGCGTCGGGGCGTCGGTCACTCGGTTCCTCCCGGGGCTGGCGCGACACCAGACCCGCATACGTGCTCAGTCCATGAACGAACCGCCGTTCACGGCGACCGCCTCGCCGGTGATAAAGGCGCTGTCGGGTCCCGCCAAGAACGCGACGACGGTCGCGACATCCTCGGGCGTCTCGAGCCGCCGCAGCGGCGTGTCGGCGATGTACATGTTGCGGACGGCGTCGATGGCCATTCCCCGCAACTGCGCCTCCCAGCCGAGCTCTCGGCTCTGCATCGACGTCGCGACGTAGCCCGGGCAGACGCAGTTCACCCTGACACCGTACGGCGCCAGCTCTGCTGCCATGGCCTGCGTCAGCCCCACCACGGCAAACTTCGAGGCCACGTAGTGGGCAAGATAAGGGGCAGCGCCCCGCTTGCCGGCCATCGACGCGGTGTTGACGATCACGCCGCCGCGGCCCCGGGCGATGAGCCGGCGGGCCGCCTCCTGACCGGTCAGGAATACGCCCTTCGCATTCACGTTCACGTTCAGGTCCCAGGCCGCCTCGGAGATGTCGACGAAGCGGGCCATCGAGGAGACGCCGGCGTTCGCGATCCACGTGTCGATGGGTCCCAGCACACCCTCGATCGCATCGGAGCCTGCCGAGATCGACGCGGCGCTCGTGACGTCGATGGCGGCCGCAACGCCGCCCACGCGCTGCGCGACGCGCTGGGCCGCGAGGG
Source organism: Candidatus Limnocylindrales bacterium (assembly GCA_038253685.1). Taxonomy (GTDB): domain Bacteria; phylum Chloroflexota; class Limnocylindria; order Limnocylindrales; family CSP1-4; genus JAFMJV01. Next base: position 2,847 of record JBBSGX010000033.1, read on the forward strand.
GGTCCAGGTCGGTCACGCCGACTCGCCACCCCCGGGCCGAGAGCTCGTGGCAGATCGCCTCGCCGATGCCGGCGCCACCGCCCGTGACGAGGGCGACCCGCCCGGTGCCACCTGAGCCGACAGGACCGCCAAGTCGCTCGCCTGTCTCATTGGTCATGCGGTCACCTCCTGCAAGGCCGGATAGAGCGAGCGGAAGACCCGGTACGGCCGCTCGCACGCTTCGCGGTCCCTGGGCTCGACGACGCCATTCACCCAGACGAGGCGCTCGATCTCGTCCCAGCTGCCGAACGCGCCAACTCCCATCCCCGCAGCGTAGGCTGCGCCGAGGGCCGATCCGGGATGGCCCGCAAGCGTCTCGAGCGGCAGCCCGAGGACATCGGCCGTCACCTGCTTCCAGAGGCGGGAGCTGGCGCCCCCGTTCGTCACCCGAACGCGGCGCGGGGTCTGTCCCAGCTCGGCGAAGACATCGAGGTGGTGGCGGAAGCCGAAGGCGATCGACTCGAGGACGGCGCGGAACAGGTCGCCCCTCGTGGTCGAGAGCGTGAGCCCGACGAATGCCCCGCCGGCATCGGGATCGTGGATCGGGGTCTTCTCCCCCAGCATGTACGGGAGGGCGACGACCCCGCCGGAAGCCGGCCCGGCCGCCTCGGCCTCCTCGTCGAGCCTTGCGAGCGACTCACCACCAGCCACCTCGGCCTGGAACCAGCGGATGAAGCTCCCGGAGGCTGCCATGCAGCCGTTCGGGAGGAAGAGGCCCGGGCGGAGGTGGTAGTCGAGGTAGAGGCGCCGGTCTACGAGTGGGCGAGCCGTGGCCAGGAGGATGTCGCCGGCCCCGCCGAGCTTCACGAGGAGGTCCCCTTTCCGGACGAGCCCTGCGGAGAACGCCGACGCCACATGGTCCGCGCTCCCCGCGACGACCGGGGTCCCCGGCGCGAGGCCCGTGGCTGCGGCGGCCGCCACGGTGACGCGGCCGACGACCTCGTCGGGGCGCCGCACCGGGGGGAGGAGCGACGGATCGATCCTCGCGGCGGCGAGGATGTCCGGGGCCCAGGCTTCCGTCCCCATGTCGTAGAGGCCACTCTCGAGGGCCCAGTTCGACTCGACCGAGCGCTCCCCGGTGAGGAGACGAACGATCGTGTCGTAGGAGCCCGCGATGGTCCGCGTCCTCGCCCACGCCTCGGGCTCGTTCCGCTGCAGCCAGAGGGCGGTCGGGCCGACCGACTGCTGCGTGATCGCGGACCCCGTACGCTCGAGGACGAGAGCGTCGGCCAGCAGCCCGTCGAGCTCACGGATCTCGTCCACGGCGCGCGCATCGTTCTGCTGGATCGAGCGTCGGATCGGCCGGCCGTCGGCGTCCGCGAGGATGACGCACGGGACCATCCCACTGACCCCGACCGCGGCGATCTCCCGGCCGGGGACGAGCTCGCGGCAGAGGTCGACGACGTTCGCCCACCACTGCTCGACATCCTCCTCGGCCCACCCCGGACGATCCGCATGGAGCGTGGTCGGCCGAGCGGTCGTCCCGACATCGATCCCGAGGAGCAGGCTCACGAGTGGGCTGCCTCCACGAACCGGCGGAGGCGCGTAGGATCGACCGGGTTCCAGGTGTGGCCGTCGACCTTGAGATCGCTCCCGACGATGCAGCCGTCGGCGACCTGGAGGAACGCGCCGATGTTCGTAGACTTGGCGCCCGTGTTGATAAGGACCGGGACATCGCCCGGGACCGCGTCCCGTGCGGCCCGAAGGGCGGCGATGTCCGGCTCCGTCCCGGCCATGGGCCCGGAGACGAGAATCGCGTCCGGGATGCTCGAGACCGCGATGGATCGGGCCACCGACCCGACCGTCCGGCTGCCGATCGTTGACGCGAACTCGGGCGCGACGTTCATGAAGATCGCGATGTCCGAGCCCAGGCGCCGCCGCTCACGGAGGAGCGCCGCAGCGTCGGGCTGCCAGAGGCCCATGTCGGACTCGTAGGTTCCACTCGCGACCTCGCGCATGAAGCTGGCGCCGGTCGCGACGCCGATCGCCAGCGCCGCGCGGGGATCCCAGAGGAAGTCGACGCCGAACGGGCGATCGGTCGGGTGCAGCTCCGTGACGACGCGGGTCATCACGGAGACCCCGTCGTATCCGGCTTCGAACGAGTACGGGCGATCTCCCTCGTTGCAGAACATGACGGCGTCGACGCCGCCCTCCAGGAGGATCTTCAGGTCCGCGCGGACGGCCTCGACCAGCCCGTCCACCCCGCGCGCCTCGTCGTAGAGCGGCGTGCCCGGAAGCGGCGGCACGTGGGCCATCGCGATGATCGGCTTGTGACCGGGAAAGATGTCGCGAAAACGAGTCATCGTGAAACCAGGACCTCCAGTCCGACGGCCTCGAAGGCCGTGAGGGCGTCGGGCGGCGCGCCTTCGTCGGTGACGAGGACGTCGACCCGCTCGAGTGGGCATATCCGGGCGAAGGCGACTCGCCCGAGCTTCGATGCGTCGGCGACGACGACGAGCCGACGACCCGTCGCGATGGCCGCTCGTTTCACACGCGCGTCCTCGAGGTTGTACTCGGTCAGGCCGGCCTCAAGGTCGATCCCGCCGACGCCGATCACGACGGTATCGAAGCGGAACTGCCCGAACGACTCGACGGCGAGGTCGCCGACGAGCGAGCGCTCGCCTTGCCGGATCAGCCCGCCGGGCAGCATGACGCGGATTCCCGGCTCGTCGGCGAGCAGCTCCGCGATCGGCAGGCTGGTCGTGAGAACCGTGATATTCCGGCGGCCGACCAGCGCGCGGGCGACCTCGTAGGTCGTCGTCCCGGTGTCGAGGATCACGGTCTCACCCTCGGCGATGGTCCGCGCCGCCGCGCGGCCGATCCGCTCCTTGGCGAACGGCGCCTGCTCGCGCCGGACGTCGAACGGCGGCTCGTAGCTCCGCGAGACAGGGGCGATCGCCCGGCCGTGGAGCCGGACCAGCGCACCCCGCCGCTCCAGTGCCGCGAGGTCCCGACGGACCGTCATCTCCGAGACGCCCGCCCGCTGGCTCACGTCGGCGACGGAGACCTCTCCATGCTGGGTGATGAGGTCGAGGATGAGTGCCCGGCGCTCGCGAAGGCTCATCGTCAAAGTGTACATCCTGACTGTGCGAGTGCGCGCCAGAATTGTGCATTTCCATCCCGCCGCCCGGAGCATGCACCATCGCCGGCCACCGGGGCTGTCGCCCCGGGGCGTCTACGCTCCCGGGGCAGGCTCCTCGTGGACACACGCACCGTCCATCCACGTCGCCAGCACGTGGATCCGGCCGATCCCGCTCGGGCTCACGCTCGTCGGGTCGCCGTCGAGGACGGCAAGGTTCGCGCGTCGTCCGACCTCGAGCACGCCGATGTCGTCGCGACCGTCGACCACCGCGGCGCTCGACGTGTAGAGGCGGAGCGCCGCGAGCGGGTCAACCGCCTCCCTCGCGTCGACGACCTCGCCGGTCATCGTGCCGCGCGTCACCGCCGCCTGGATGCAGGCGAGCGGCGACATCGGAGCGCACGGGTAGTCGGAGCCGGCCGCGACGGTCACGCCGGCGTCGATCATCGAGCGGATGGGAATGATCCGGAGCTCTTCGTAGGCAATGTCGTCGCCGCGCCACCTGTGGAGGTACATGTCCCCCCACTGGTGGAGGAAGCCCGGGTTTACGACGGCCTTGACGCCGAGCGACGCCGCACGTTCCACCTGGTCCCCGGTCGCGATGATGAAGTGCTCGATCCGGAGGCTCGCCTCGGGATCGCCGCCTCGCCGGCGAACGGCCTCGAAGGCGTCGAGCGCCTGCTCGAGGCCACAGCTCCCGAGCGTATGGACCGCCGGCTCGAACCCACGGTCCACGATGTCGAGGACGAGCGTCTCCGCCTCGCCGCGGCTGTAGAAGTTTCGCCCCGTGTGGCGATGGCCGTCCGGAGTCCGCCGATCGATCGCCGGCCCGGGGTGGACGACGTCCATGAACATCTTCACGGTGCCGGCCGACAGGCGGCCCGTCCTTGCCCGGAGCGCCTCCTCGCTCGGTGCCTGGCCGAGCCTCGGCGCCTCGAAGAACGTCCGCCCGCCGAGCATCTCGTGGATGTCGATCGTCAGGCGTCCCTGCTCCGCCGCGGCGGCGTAGAGCGCGTGCGCCTCCGGGGTGACGAGCGCATCCGAGACGCTGGTGATCCCGAGCGCCAGGTGGCGTCGACCGTTCGCCTCGATGCGGCCGACTGCCTCGCCGGTGGACTTCTGCGCGTACGAGCGCCAGGACAGCGAATACGGGACGTCCGCTGCGGTCTCGAAGAGCTCCCCGGTCGGGTCGCCCTCACCGTCGACGACGATGATCCCCTGCCCCTGGGGGGAGGCGTGACGATCGATCCCGGCCAGCTCGAGGGCGAGACCGTTCACGAAGCAGCCGTGATACGAGGCGTCGATGACGATGACGGGGTTGTTCGGGGCGATCCGATCGAGGTCGCGACGAGTCGGGTTCCGGCCCTCGCGGACCCTCGACCAGTGGAAGCCCCAGCCGCGGACCCATGTCCCGGGCTCGGCGGCCGCGGCAGCAACGCGCAGCCGCTCCAGGACCTCGGCGAGCGTCGCGATCGGCGGCGTCGAGCAATCCACCTGGACGGGCTCGAAGGCGCCGTTGATGAAATGGCTGTGCCCGTCGATGAACCCCGGGGTGACGGTGGCGCCAGCGAGATCGACCCCGGTCGCGTCCGGTCGGAGGGCCGCACGCACCTCGGCCTCGGTCCCGACGGCGACGATCCGGCCGTCCCGGATCCCGAGCGCCGCCGCACGTCGGCCGGCGGCGTCCATGGTGAGGAAGCTTGCGTTGTGCAGGATCCGGTCCATCCGGCCACTCCAGGTGTGCAGGTCCGTTCGGCGACGATCGAGATGCACCGACGCCCTGAGCTGAATGCGATGTTCGAACTGCGCCGCCCTCAGCCTACGTGAGGCCGAGCGCGGTGCGCCCGGCCGGGCGCACCGCCCGCTCGCCCGCTAGGGCTCGATGAGGACTTTGGTCACCTTGTCCTTGTGCCCGTTCGCCTCCTCGAACGCCTTGATGACGTCATCGAGGGGGTAGCGCGATGTGATGATGTCCTCGATCGGGTAGCGCCCCGAAGACACTAGCGCGACGGCCGCCGGGTACGTGTTCGAGTAGCGCATCACCCCGTGGATGCTCACCTCGCGGTCCTGGATGTCGAACAGGCTGAAGGTGACGTCGGTGTCGATCGGTGCGATGAGGGCGATGTCGCCGCCCTTCTTCATCATCGCCGGGGCCGCCTCGAGCGCGGAGCGAATGCCGGCCGTGTCGAACATGATGTCCGCGCCCATGCCGCGCGTCTGCGCCATCACGACCTCCTTGAGGTCCTGGGTGCGAACGTCGACGGGAATGGCGCCAAGGTGGGCGGCCATCTCGAGGCGGTTCGGGAGCACGTCGCTGATGATGACCTCGCGCGCGCCCCGGCCGAGGGCGGCGACGATCGACGTCAGACCGATGGGCCCGGCGCCGAGGACGACGACGACGTCGCCGGCCTTGAGGCCCGTCAGGTTCGCCGAGTGGAGGCCGACGGAGATCGGCTCACACAGCGCGCCCTGGGCATAGGTGGCGCGATCGGGCAGCGGGAAGGCGAAGTCGGCCCGGATCTTCTGGTACTCGGCCATCGCGCCGTCGAACGGCGGCGTCGCGTAGAACTCGATCGCCTCGCAGAGGTTGTACTTGTGGCCCTTGCAGAACTCGCACTTGCCGCAGGTCGGCCCGGCCTCGACGGCGACACGGGTCCCGATCTCGAGCGTCTTGACGTCCGCACCGAGCTTGACGACGTCACCGGCGACCTCGTGCCCAAGGATCATTGGTCCGGTCACGATGTGCGTGCCGATGCGCCCATGCTCAAGGTAGTGCACGTCCGAGGTGCATAGGCCGCAGGCGCGGATCCGGATCAGCACCTCGTCAGGGCCGATCTCGGGAACGGGCACCTCCTCGAGGCGAAGGTCGTGGATGCCGTGCAGCACAGCGGCCTTCATAGTCTTCGGGATCATGGGCGAGGGCATTGGCCTAGGCTCCTTTCTGCGGTCCGGCAGAGCCGGCGCCGTTGGACGGTTCCGCCCGCGCCGATCGCGGACGGTGCTTGGATGACGTGGGTCAGGACATGCGCGCGGACGGTCGACCCTGGGGCATGCGATCCTCGGGAGCTCCATCCGAAACCGACTACGGGAGCGGCCGTGCGGGTCGCAGGACCCGCCGCCGCGTCTCCTCCGCGTACCATTGCCGGGTGAGCGCCACACCGGTCGATCCGCTGCTGTTGGGGATCGACCTCGGCACCTCCTCGGTCAAGGTCCTCCTTGCGACCGCAAGGGGAAAGGCGGTCGGCCGGGGAACCGCCGAGTACCCCATCCTCAGGACTGGACCGGACCGCGCGGAGCAGGATCCCGAGGCGTGGTGGCGTGCCATTTCGACGGCGACCCGGGCCGCCGTGGGAATGGCCGACGACCTGCCCGTGGGTCGTGGTGCTTCGACGCGGATCGCCGCCATCGGCTTCTCCGGACAGATGCACGGGACGGTCCTGCTCTCCGCGGCGCACCGGGTGATCGCGCCCGCCATCATCTGGCCCGACCAGCGCAGCGCCGTGGAGGTCGCCGCTCTCACGGAGGAGCTCGGGTGCGAGCGGGCGATCCGTCTCGCAGGCGGCCCGCTGGCGACGGGCTTCCAGATCGCGACGCTCCGCTGGCTGCGGGCCCACGAGCCAGCCCTGCTGGACAAGGCGGCCGTCGTCCTGGCGCCGAAGGATGCGATCCGGCTCCGGATGACCGGCCGCGTGGCATCCGAGCCGAGCGACGGCTCGGGAACGGGGATGCTGGACCCGGCAACCCGCTCGTGGGCACCAGACCTCGTGGCCGCGTCCGGCCTGGATGCGAGCCGGCTGCCGCCCATCCTCGAGGCCGCCGAGGTGGCCGGAACCCTGCTGCCGGCGGCGGCGGAAGACCTCCGGCTTCCCGCCGGCATCCCTGTCGTCACCGGTGGGGCGGACACGCCGGTCGGCATGGTCGGCGCGGGCGTCGTGACACCCGACGCTCTCCTCCTGACGATCAGCACCGGCGGCCAGCTCGCCGTCCCCGCCGTCACGCCCGAGGTGGATCTCACGGGCCGCTCGCACACCTTCTGCGCGGCGTTGCCGCCGGAGTCCAGCGCCGGCTGGTACCGCATGGCCGCCAGCCTGTCGGCCGGGATGGCCCTCGCCTGGCTGCGCGATGCCGTCCTCGGGCTCCAGGGCGCGGATGCCTACGACCGCATGCTCGGCTGGGCGGCGAACGCGCCACCCGGAGCCCGCGGCCTCGTCTTTCTGCCCTACCTGGCCGGGGAGCGGAGCCCGCACATGGACCCGGGAGCGCGCGGGGTGCTCATGGGCCTCACCGCGGCCCACGGCCGCAACGAGCTCGTCCGGGCCGTCGTCGAGGGGATCACGCTCGGCTGCTACGACGCCTCGCGCGCGCTGGAGGAGGCCGGCCGCCTGCCGGGCTCGATCGTGTTCGCCGGCGGCGGCAGCCGCAGCCCCCTGTGGCAGCAGATCCTCGCCGACATCTTCGACCTTCCCGTTCGGCGCCTGGAGACCTCCGAGCAGGCGGCGCTCGGGGCGTGCCTCCTCGCCGCCGCCGGGAGCGGCCTCGTTGACCCGACCCGGGCCGCGGCGGAGTGGGCCTCGTGCGGTCCGGTCGTGGAGCCCGATCCGGCGCGGCATGCCGCCTACCAAGAGGTCTACGGCATCTTCCGCGACGGCTACCCGACGCTGCGTGAGGCCTTCCGGCGCCTCCGGCATCTGGACGACTCCTGATCCCACCTACCCCGCGACGCGTCCTTCGGCACGGGACGCTCCAAGGTCGGCCTCGCCGGCCGCGGCGCCGTTGGCACCCTCGGGCTGGCGTGCCGTCTCGAGTTCGCGGGAGGGCGGGGCCGCGGCCGACTCGCGCAGCACGAGGTGGGCTCCCAGCAGGATCCGGCGCGATGGCGCGAGCGGGTGCTGGATCCCTGCGATGAGGGTCTCGGCGCCTGTGCGGCCCATCTCATACGTGGGCTGGGCGACGCGGGTGATCCGGGGGGTAACGAGATCGCCCCACTCGAAGTCGTCGAAGGCGACAAGCGAGATGTCGTCCGGGATCCGGACCCCCATCTGCCGTAGCGTCCCGAAGGTACCCATCGCAAGCTGGTTGTTGGTCGCGAAGATGGCTGTGGGCGGTCTGGGCAGGGAAAGCATCTGCTCAGCCGCGATCCGGCCCGATTCGCCGCGCCCGGCGGCTGAGACCACGGCGGCGTCCGCGGGCGAGCTCCCTGATCCCGATACCACCAGGGTCTCATCGATCTCGAGGTCGTGCTCCTGCATGGCCCGCCGGAACCCGGCGAGACGTCCCATCATGCCGCTGCTCCACGGCGGGCCGGCAATGATCCCGATGCGCCGGTGGCCGAGCTCAATGAGGTGCGACGTCATCTGGTGAGCCACCAGCCCGCTGTCGATGGACACCGAGCTGACGTCGAGCCCGGGGACCTCGCGATCGACGAACACCAGTGGGAACCCGGAGCGGACGACCTTGATGAGCGCCTCGTGGCGCGAGCCGGCGGGCATGAGCACGAGGCCGTCTACGTGCCGGGCGCGCAGGAGGCGGCAATACTCGGCCTCTTTCGCAACCTCCTCGTCGGAGTTGCCCAGGATCACCGCATATCCGTGTTCTCGGGCGACGTCCTCGACACCGCGGGCGACGGCCGTGTAGAACGGGTTGGCGATGTCGAGGATGACGAGCCCGATTGTGTTCGAGCGCTTGACCTTGAGCGACTGCGCGAAGGGGTTGGGTTCGTAGCTCAGCTCCTCGCTGGCGGCGAGCACGCGCACACGGAGATCGTCCGAGACCGTCCGCGTCCCGTTCAGGACGTGGGACACGGTGCTCGTCGAGACCCCTGCGCGCCTCGCGACATCGCGCGCCGTCGCCACTGGTGACTCCCTTCGCTGTGGGCCGTAGTCGCCTGCGGCCGCTACCCGGTTGCGACGGCGGCTCGTTCGCGCGCAGCCGCGAGGCCGTCGATGATGAACCCGCGGGCGTGGCGGGCCAGGTCTTCCCCGTCCGTCCACAGGTTCCGCCAGATGGCCAGGGTGTTGGAGAGATCCTCCTTCACCACGGACGAGCTGAAGCTCTCGAAAGTGATGACGCCCTGGTAGTCGATCACGACGAGGCCATCGAACAGCTGGGGCCAGTTCACGGTCCCGGCGCCGAGGTATCCGCGGTTGCCCTCGCCGATGTGGACGTAACCCACGCGGTCGCCCGCCCGGATCACGGGCGAGGCGAAATCGGTCTCCTCGATGTTCATATGGTACGTGTCGATGTGGGCGCGCACGTTGGGCTGGCCGATCTCGTCGAGCAGCGCGAGCGCCTCGTCGATCGTGTTGACGACGTTGGTCTCGTAGCGGTTGACGATCTCGAGGTTCAGGCGGATGTCGGCAGCCGCCGCCTCGTCCGCGAGCGTCCGCAGCGAACTGACCACATTCGCCCGTCCGGCCGCCGTCGCCGGGGCGGGGTACTTCGCGAGCGCGGAGTAGAGGACGCCACAGAACTGCTTGCCGCCCGTCTCGCCGATCGCCCGCAGAGCGGACCGCAGCAGCTCCAGACCGCGGGCGGCGATGACCGGATCTGCATTGGAGATGTCCGCGTCCATCCGGAGGCCGAGCGAGAAGGTCGCCTCGAGGCGGTACTCCTCCAGCAGGCGTCGCGTCACCAGGGGGTTGATGGAGGACGGGTCGAGGATGGGCACCTCGATCAGGTCGTAGCCGGCGGCAGCGGCCGAGGAGATGGCAAGGCGGGCCTCTGGCTCGGTCCACCCGCCCGTGAAGACGAGGGCATGGACACCAAGCTTGTTCACAACGTGCTCCTCTTATCGGTTCGAAGTCTGTGTTGGGCGGAAAGGATCACGGTCAGCGAGCCGTATACCCGCCATCGAGCACGAGGTTCGTCCCCGTGCAGTAGCTCGAGGCGTCGGCCGCCAGGAACCACACCGCGTACCCGACCTCGGTGGGAGTTCCCAGGCGGCCCATCGGCGTGCTGTCGAGCCAGACCTGACCCCAGGCGGTGGACAGGCCGTGTTTAGTCATCTCGGTACCGACGTAGCCGGGCGAGACGCAGTTGACGCGGATGCCGTCGCCGGCCCACTCGCAGGCGAGCGACCGGGTGAGGTGGATGACGCCGGCCTTCGCGGTGTTGTAGGCGGCCTGCGGCTGCGGGTGGTTGACGATCAGCCCCGAGATCGAGGCGATGTTCACGATGGCCCCGCGGCCGCGCTCCACCATGCGCGCCCCGACGGCGCAGCTGCACCAGAAGACGCCGTGGAGGTCGACGTCGATCTGGCGGACCCAGTCCTCGGGGCTGTGCTCGAGGACCGGCAGGTTCACGGCCGCCACGGCCGCGTTGTTCACGAGGATGTCGATCCCGCCCAGCTTGTCGCTCGCCTCGGCCGCCATGGCCTCGACGCTCGCCAGCCGCGTCACATCCGCCGTGATCGGGACGGCACGCCGCCCGAGCGACGTGATCTGCGCCGCCGCATCCGCCGCGGTTGCGGGGTCGATGTCCACCACCGCGATGTCGGCGCCGGCCCCGGCAAGCACGACCGCGATCTCGCGTCCAATCCCGCGCCCGGCACCCGTTACCAGCGCGACCCGACCCGTCAGGTCGAAGGGGTTCACCATCAGGGCCTCCAGAGTCACTTGCCGGTCCGGCGCCGATCGCCGGAAGGAATGGTTGCACGTCGGTTGCAGCTGCGGGCCCGACACCGCTCGCGGGCCTCGAGCCTCACCAGGCGGTCGCGCTCCGCGGAAACCCCGTTGGGCACGCCCGAGCCGACGCGGGGACCCGGGCGCTCTCAGGATCACTCGGCCGAGATGGCGCCCATGGACAGGCCGCTCACGATGTAGCGCTGGGCGAAGAAGGTGATCAGGATCGCAGGGATGATCTGGATGGTTCCGACCGCAGCCATGTTCTGGAAGTAGACGGCCGTGTTGCTCGAGAACGTCGAGAAGTAGACCGGCAGGGTCGTGGTCCTGCCGGTGGTGAGCACCAGGGCGCCAAGCAGCTCGTTCCAGGTGAAGATCCAGGTGAAGATGGCGATGACCGCGACGCCGGACCGGGCGAGCGGAAGGGTCACGTGCCGCAGGACGCCCATCCGGGAGACGCCGTCGATCTGGGCCGCCTGCTCGATCTCGTCGGGGACGTTCGAGAAGAAGATCGTCAGCAGCCAGACCGCGAACGACAGGTTCACCCCCAGGTAGAGGAGGACCAGGCCCTGCATGGTGTCATAGATCCCGAGGGCGACGAACAAGGTGCTGAGGGGGATGATGCCCGCGATCATCGGCATCATGCGCGAGCTGATGATCCAGAACTGGACGTCCGGCTTGCGCCGGATGGCGTAGCGCGCTAGCGCGAAGGCGGCCGGGATCGCGACCAGCATGGTGACCACGGTCGTCGCCGTCGCGACGATCAGCGAGCGGACGAACGGGTCGAACGCGTTGCTGCCCCCGGTGAACTCGTGGAAGTACGCCTTCAGGTTGGTGAAGTCCGGGATGAGCACCGGCGGCACCCGCTGTGTCTCGACGAAGGTCTTGAACGAGGTGCCGACGATCCAGAACACGGGCATGGCGCTCATCAGGGCGAGGACCAGCGTCGCAAGCCAGGCGACGATGGCGCCCGGGCGGACGCGCCGCCCGCTGCGGACCTTGTGGGTGGCCGCCGCGGTCATGCCTTCACCTCTCTTCCCTCGTTGCGCGGACGAAGAGCTGGGACGCCAGGATCGTGACGACCAGGACCACCAGGGCGGAGGCCGCCGCGTAGCCCGTGGTGAAGTTCTGGAACGCGCTCCGGTAGATCTCCACCGACACCGTCAGCGTCGACGTGCCGGGCCCGCCGTTCGTCGAGCCGTAGATAAGGTCGAACATGCGGATGACCTCGACCAGCGCGAGGATGCCGGCGATCGCGAACACGCGGCGGAGCTGGGGGATGTCGATGTACCGGATCCGTTGCAGCCAGCTGGCCCCGTCGATCGAGGCAGCCTCGTAGAGGGCCTTCGGGATGCCGAGCAGGCCGGCCATGAGGATCATCGCCGCGAACGGGATCCACTGCCACAGGTACATGGCCACGATGCTGATGAAGGCCGTGCTCGGGTCGGACAGGAATCGGGAGGTCGGCAGGTGCAAGGTGTGCAGGACGAAGTTAGCCACGCCGATCTGCGCATCGAGGATGTAGCGCCAGAACAGCGCCACCGCCAGGGAGGTCATCATTGTCGGCAGGATGAACAGCGTCCGCAGGATCCTGGTGCCGATCATCTGGTGGGTCCGGGCCAGGATCCTCGCCGCGCCGTAGGCGAAGACCAGCTGCAGCGGGACGGCGACGACGACCAGGCTGACCGTCGTGACGACGGACCCCATGAACAGCGGGTCCGAGATCATGTTGGCGTAGTTCTGGAGCCCGATGAAGTGGACTCCCTTGCTGGCGCCGCCGGCGCCGCCGCCGCCGGCGAAGTCGGTGAAGCTGATCGCGGCGTTGAAGATCAGCGGCCAGATCGTCAGGAGCAGGATCACGACGACGGCCGGCACGAGCAGCACGTAGCCGCCCAACGACCCTTCGGTGACCCGGGCCCACAGGGACGGGCGGGCGCTGCCGGGTCCGGCGCCGGCTCCGTGGATTGCCGGTTGAGCGCTCATCGCGGGCGTTCTCCCATGGTCCGTTCGGTCGAAACGACGAACCCATTCTTCTCCTTCCTGGGGTGTCGTGCATCCCCAGGAAGGAGGCTGACCCGGGTGGAGGAGGCCGACCCGGGTCAGCGGTGGCCGAGAGGCCTTGGCTACGGAAGGTTGACCGTGTAGCCCTTGTCCTTGAGGAGCTTGCCGATGGCCTTGTCGGCCGCCTTCAAGGCGTCGAGGGAGCTCATCTCACCCGTCATGGCCTTGGATTCCCAGGTGCCGAGGGTGTTGATGATCTCGAAGCTCTCGTTGTTGCGCGGGCGGCAGTCGGCGAAGGCGGTCGGGATGACCTCCTTGAGCGTGGCGTACCACGGGTACTGCGTGTTGAGGTCCGCGTTGGCGAGGGTGGACTCGCGGGCCGGGAAGCCGCCGACCTTGGCGAAGGCGACGTTGGTCGGGGCAGCGGTGAACCACTGCATGAAGTCCCAGGCCATGTCCTTCTGCTTGCCGGCCTTGTTGATGGCCATCGACCAGCCGCCGACCTGCGTCACGAGCTGCGCGGAGTCATGCGGGAAGGCGGCGGTGCCGACCTTGCCGACGATCGTGGACAGGCTGGGATCGCTGGCGGACGGGGTGGTGACGTCCCACTGGGAGTTGAACGCGATCTTGCCGGTGTTGAAGTACGTCTGGCGCTCGGCCCAGGCCATGTTCAGGGCGCCCTGGGGCTCGGACGGGAGCATCGCCTTGAAGAAGTCGAGGACCTTGACGCCCTGCGGGCTGCTGAACAGCGGGGTCATGTCCGCGTAGGCGTCGGTCGTGCCCGGGTACATGCTGTTGAAGGGCTTGCCGCCCTCCATGTTGTAGATGTACTCGAAGAACGCCTGGCCGATGGCGCTACCGGCATTGTTGTTGAGGATCGTGCCGTTGACGGCCGGGAACTGCGAGCTGAGGTTCGTCGCCTTGGCGTTGGCCTGCATCTCGGTGTAGTTCGTCGCCGGCTTGAGGCCGAGGGCGCTGAAGATCTCGGTGTTGTAGTGCTGGAGCACGAAGTACGGGGCGAACGGGAGGCCGATGACCTCGCCCTTCCACTCGACGGCCTGCTGCATGACCTTGAAGTAGTCGTCGTAGCCGATGACGGTCGAGTCAGCCTTGGCGATGAGCGGGTTCAGGTGGTCGACGCAGTCGACGAACGCCTGGGTCCACGGCACGTCGAGCACGATGACGTCGTACGCGTCGGAGTTCTGCTGGCACGCCAGCTGCTCCTTCTGGTAGGTCGCGTCATACCCGAACTTGTCGATGCTGACCGCGGCGCCGGTAAGTGTCTCGAACTCCTTGGCCTGCGCCTGCATGGCGCCGATGAACGGATCGTC
>JBBSGX010000034.1:0-16743 GCA_038253685.1 Candidatus Limnocylindrales bacterium
TAGGGACGGTAACGGCCGCGCCGATCGGCCGGCAGCGCCTCGCGGCGACGGAGGGCCTCCGCGTATCCGGTCTCCCCGGTGAGATGCAGCACGGCGAAGCGTTCCACCAGCGACGGCAGCGCGTCGGCAACCGCCTCGTTGAGCCGCCGCACGGCCTGCGATCCGCCGAAGACCAGCGCCACGGGCACGTCCGCCGGCAGGCCGAGGTGCGCGCGTGCAGCGTCCCGCTCGACGCCGGCAAAGGGGCGGATCGGGGTACCGGTCACGAAGCAGCCGCCGGGAAGCGTCTCGCAGGTGCCCTCGAAACTGACCGCGATCGCGCTCGCCAGCCGTGCCATGGCACGAACGCTGCGACCCGGCAAGCGGTTTCCCTCCCACAACAGCGAAGGCACCCGTCCGGCCGCGGCGGCCGTCAGCACGGGGATCGACACGTAGCCGCCCGTGGTGTAGATCACGTGGGGCCGGAAGCGGGCCAGGATCGCGGCCGCCTGTGGAACCGAGGCTCCCAGGCGCAACGGATCCGCGATCGTCGCCACCGAGAGATCGACCGTGCGAAGCGAGCGCAGCCAGAGCCGGTCGAGCCGGTGCCCCGAGGTCGGGACAACGCTCGACTCCAGTCCGCGATGGCCGCCGACCCAGCGGATGTCGAGGTCAGCGTGCCGTTCGGCGAGCGCGTTCAGGACGGCCAGTGCGGGGTAGATATGGCCGCCCGTACCCCCTGCCGCGATCAGGATCCGCATCGTTCCAGGTGCCTCGAGCTTGAGTCTCTCGGGAGATGGACAGCAGGATACCGACCGCCGCGAAGCTGACGACGAGCGACGAGCCGCCCGAGCTGATGAACGGCAGGGTGATTCCTGTATTGGGGATGATCAGCAGCACGACACCGATGTTGATGAAGGCCTGGATCGTCAACCACGCCGTGATGCCGACCGCCAGGAGCGCCCCGAAGGTGTCCGGAGCGCCGAGCGCCACCTTGATACCGCGGTAGGCGAAGAAGAGATACAGCCCGACGACGACCACCGCGCCGACCAGGCCGAGCTCCTGGCCGACGATGGCGAAGATGAAGTCGTTGTCCGAGTTGGGCACGTACAGCCCGCCAGGCTGGCCGCTCTGCCCGAGACCGATGCCGAAGATGCCACCCATGGCCAGCGCCAGCAGGCCGTGGACGGTCTGATACCCGTCTCCGGTCGCGTACTTCCAGGGGTCCATGAAGACGTCGATGCGGTTCTGCTGGTACGCCTTGTTGGAGATGTAGGTGACCAGCGCGGCGAGCCCCAGCGGCGCCATCAGGAGCATCTGCCACAGGCTCGCACCGGCCACGAAGAGCATCGTGACGGCGCTGAGCGTGATCACGCCCGTGGTGCCCAGGTCCGGCTCCACGGCCACCAGCAGGATGATCGGCCCGGCGATCACGAGAAATGGGAGGAGGCCGTGGACGAGGCTGGAGATCTGGCCGCCGCGCTTCGCCAGCCAGTGCGCGAGGTACACGATCAGGGCGAGCTTCGCGAACTCCGCCGGGTGCACCTGGGGAAGCCCGGAGATCCACAACCAGCGAGCCGATTGTCCCGCGCTCAACGCGTGGATGAACCCCGTCGCGGGCAGGGGCAGGAGGACCGTCAGGAGCAGAGCGATGGCGCCGAGGTAGGCCGGAACGGAGACCATGCGCAGGTAGCGGTAGTCGATCCGCATCAGCACCAGGAGCGCCACCAGCCCGGCTGCGCTCCAGGCGATCTGCGGCGCGATGGCGCCCCACAGGTCGCCGTCCGCCCTCAGGGCCGACCGCAGGCCCGAGCTCGAGTAGATCATCAGGATGCCGACCGCCGCCAGGGCCACGATCGAGACGAGGATCAGGTAGTCCGGCTCGTGGCGCTCGCGCTGCGGACCGCGCACGACGCGTCCGGGTGCCAGCGTCCGGGTCGCTGCCGGAGGGGTCACGGCGGTCGCCGAAGCGGCCTGGGTGCGTCGGTTGCGTCGAACGGACTGGGGCAACGCGGCCAGCATCGCCGTCGAGCTGCGGGACACGCGGCCGGTCCCGGGCGGCTGCGGCATGACGATGCGACGAGCGCGCAGCGAGTCGGTCATGGCTCGGACCCTCCGGGATGACTGCGTGTCCGATCGGTGCGTCCCGCGGCAAGTGCGGCCACCGCCGCCTTGAAGGCGTGGCCGCGCGCCGCGTAGTCAGCGAACATGTCGAAGCTGGCGGCGGCGGGGCTCAGGAGCACCGTTGCCTGGCTCGAGCGATCGTCGGGGAGCAGCTGCCGGGCAAGCGCGTCGGCCAGCGCGACGGCTTCCTCGAGGCTCGACGCGGGCTCGATTCGGGAGAGCCCCGCCGTGCCGAAGACCTCGGCCAACTCGGGCGCGCTCTCGCCGATGAGCACGGCCGCAGACGCCCGCTCCGCCACGACCGCGGCGAGCTCGTCCATCGCGAGCCCCTTCCCCCGTCCGCCTGCGATCAGCACCAGCGGCCGCTCGAAGCTGCGCAACGCGGCGATGACGGCATCGGGTTGCGTTCCCTGGGAGTCGTTCACGAACAGCACGCGGTCGACGACGGCGACCGGCTCGAGGCGGTGTTCGACGCCACGGAACTCGGCAACGGCGTGTCGGATCGCATCGGGAGCAACCCCCAGCAGCAGGCCTGCCGCGACCGCGGCAAGCACGTTGCTGATGTTGTGCGCGCCCGGCAGCGTGATCTCGCCGAGCGGCACGATCCGACCCTCGGGTCCTGTCATCGCCGGGCCGCCGCCGGCGGCCGCGAGTTGCCCGACCCCGGACGCGACGATCCAGCCATCGTCCGTTCCCACGCCGCCATGGAGTGGCGCGCGCCGTCGATACCGCACCACCTGCGCGCCGTGGACTGCGCCGTACTCGCTGCTGACCGGATCCTCGTCGTTGAGCACCAGTGCGCCATCCGCCGGCACGAGCTCGGCCAATCGTCGCTTGACAGCCCGGTACGCCTCCAGCGACCCGTGGCGGTCCAGGTGGTCCGAGCTGACGTGCGTGTAGATCGCCACGGTCGTGCCGCGCGACAGGGTCGGAAGTTGGAGCTCGGACAGCTCCAGGACAACGCGATGGCGCGGCGTCAGCTCCGGCAGGCGCTCCACCAGGGGCGTGCCGATGTTGCCACCGAGAACGGTCGGCATCCCGCCTGCGTCGAGGATCGCGGCGGTGAGCGCGCTGGTCGTGGTCTTGCCCTTGGTGCCGGTGATGCCGACCGTGAGGGAGGGGCAGAGGCGCAGGAACAGGTCGACCTCGCTGAGGACCGGCACGCGACCCTCGGCCTCCAGCCGCGCAAGCGCCGAACGAAGCCGTGGCTCCGTCGTCGGGAAGCGGCTGCTGACCGATGGAGAGGTGCAGACCAGCGCCTGCCCGGCAAGGGCGTCGGTGGGGTGGACGCCCGGCCCCAGGAGCGTCCGCACCGTGCGCCCCTCCAGGGCGGCGAGCGCGTCGCCGAGCTCGGCCTCGGGCCGCACGTCGTAGACGGTCACCATGGCTCCCCGGTCGGCAAGGAAGCGCGCCAAGGCGATCCCGCTGCGTGCCAGCCCCAGCACGGCGACCGGCCTCCCTGCGAAGGAGCCCAGGTCGAGCGCCCGCAGGTCGATCGGAGCGTCCATTGTCGCCATCTCAGCGCTCACGCCGGGTGTCCGCGGGTCGCGACGAAGAAGACCACGCCGACCATGGACGCGAGCACGCCCATGATCCAGAAGCGCATCGTGATCTTCTCCTCGTGCCAGCCCAACAGCTCGAAGTGGTGGTGGAGCGGTGTGAACCGGAAGACGCGGCGGCCGAAGAGCTTCACGCTCAGCACCTGGACGATCACCGAGCCCGTCTCGACCACGAAGATGATCCCGATCAACGGCAGCAGCAGGATCTGGCCGGTGATGAGCGCCGTGACGGCAAGGGTCGCCCCGAGAGAGAGCGCACCGGAGTCGCCCATGAAGATCTGCGCCGGGTGCACGTTGAACCAGAGGAAGCCGAGCAGGGCGCCGATGATCAAGGCGCACAGTGCCGCCAGGTTCGGCTGGAGGGGATTCGTCTGGAGCGCGGCGATGATCATGTAGCCGACGAAGGCGAAGATCAGTGTCCCGCCGGCCAACCCGTCCAGGCCGTCGGTGATGTTGACGCCGTTGCTCGTGGCGATGATGGCGAAGGCCGCGAACAGGATGAAGAGCCAGGCGTCCACCCCGACCGCCCCCACGAAGGGCACGCTGATCTGGTCGATGTTGTAGGTCTGCTGGATCCGCCACGCGACCGCGAAGGCCACGACCGTTTGCCACAGCAGCTTCTGGCGGCCCCGGATTCCGTCTCCGGTCCGGGCATTGAGCCAGTCGTCGGCTGTCCCCAGCAGCCCGACCAGGGCCAGGGTCGCGAGCGGCGCAAAGGTGGAGCCATCGATGAAATCGTGCGTCATGACCTCGAGCACGAGAGCCACGACACCGACGACCGCGATGATCAGGAGGCCGCCCATGCTGGGCGTCCCTTCCTTGATGTAGTGGGTCTCGGGCCCGTCGACGCGCACGCGCTTGCCCATCCCGAACCGCCGCAGGAGGCGGATGAAGGAAGGCATCAGGATGACCACCAGGGCGAAGGTCAGCAGGATGCCCTGCGAGATCGTCTCGAAGCCGCTCATGTGTGCGCCGGTTCCGCGGTTGCCGCCACCAGCGCGTCCACGATGAGGTCGAGTGCTGCGCCGCGCGACGCCTTGACGAGGACCGTGTCGCCCGGCCGCAACTCGGCCAAGAGCATCTTCACGGCCGCGTCGCGGTCCTCGGCCAGCGTGACCCGGTCCGCCGCCATGCCCGCCCCGGCCGCCCCCGCTGCAATCTCGGCGGCGCCCGATCCGACGACCACGAGCCGGTCTGCCAGCTCCGCTGCTCGACGACCCACCTCGAGGTGGGCCTCATGCGACCCCTCCCCCAGCTCGAGCATCTCGCCGAGGACCGCCACGCGCCGGCCGGGCAGGCTGGCGAGCAGCTCGAGGGCGGCGGCCATCGAGTCCGGCGCGGCGTTGTAGCTGTCGTCGAGGATCCGCCACTGGCCGGCTCGCACCAGCTGCGTGCGGTGCGGTGCGCGGAAGCCGCGCGCCAGGCCTCGGGCGATCGAGGCGGCATCGAGCCCGGCTGCGAGGCCAACCGCCGAGGCGGCCAGCGCGTTGTGCACGCTGTGACGACCGAGGGCGGGCAGGAGCACGGCGACACGCTCGCCGTCCGGCAGCCGCAGTACGAACCGCATGCCGTCCTCGCCGAGCGACTCGACATCCTCTGCCGTGACGTCTGCGGCGGCGCCGAATCCGTAGCCGATCACGCGAGCGGGCGTGTGCGCGCGCATGAGCGAGACCCGCTCGTCGTCGATGTTCAGCACGGCCGTGCCCGACGCCGGCAGCGCCTCGACGAGCTCGCGCTTGCCGCGTGCGATGGCGTCGAGGGTCCCGGCTCGCGACAGGTGCGTCGCCCGAACCGCGGTCACAACGCCGATGCGTGGCCGGGCCATGGCGGTCAGCAGCGCGATGTCGCCGGTCACGTACATGCCCATCTCCAGCACCGCGACCTCGTGCTCTGGCCGCAGCCGGAGCAGGGTGAGCGGGAGGCCGATCTCGTTGTTCTCATTGCCCTCGTTGCGCAGCACGCTCCAGCGTTCGGCCAGGGTCTCGGCGATCTGCTCCTTGGTAGACGTCTTCGCCAGCGACCCGGTGACCCCCACGACCAGCGGCTCGAAGCGATCGCGCCACGCCGCCCCAGCTGCGCGCAGCGCCTCCCCTGCGTCGGAAACCCGGACGATGCTGATCGTTCCGTCGCGGTTGAGCGACGCCAGCTCGTCGGGCGGCGGCGCGTCACGCAGCACGAGCGCCGTCGCGCCGGCGGCGGCTGCCTCGGCCAGGAAGTGCTGGCCGTCGGTTCGCTCGCCTGGCAGCGCGAAGAAGGCATTGCCCGGTTGGACGCGCCGGGAGTCGACGGCACCGCCGCGGACGAGTTCGCGGCCGGCGACCAGGAGATCCCCGCGGACAGCCAAGCCGAGCCCGTGACCGTCGAAGGCGGGCTCGCCGTGATTCACCGGATGGCTCGGCCCGTCACTCACGATCGTGGGCCATTCTCGCACGGGCCGCCCTACCGTCTGGGCGTCGGGCTGGGGTCCGGACCATGCCCGCGGGGGCCTCCTCCGCCCTGCGGCCCTCCGTGTTGCGGGCTCTTGCCCTGCTTCCAGGCCGCATAGAGCGCGGGATAGAGCTGCTTCTGAGCGGCGCTCCCCGGCTCCGGCATGCCGGCCTGCGGATCACTCAGACGTGGAATGCCGAGGGTATGGATTGCGTCGTTGGCAAGGCGCCGGAAGAGCTGGTAGGACGTGATCCCGAGCTCCAGGTCGCCCTGCTTGATCACCTTCGGGCTCGCCTCCCCGATGTGCGTGACGATCACCGCGTTCGGCGTGGCGCCGCCCAGATAGCCGACGAACGTGAAGTTGAAGGTGTTGTAGCTGTACTTCTGCTTCTGGGCATCCCAGACCTGGGCCGTGCCGGTCTTGCCGCCAATCTGGTAGCCCGGGATCAGCGCGCCCTTCGCATACCACGGCACGCTCGCGGTGACGTGGTGGAGGATGCCCTGCAGCTGGCCGGCGAGCGACGCGCTGATGATCCGCTGGGGCGCCTTGGCGGCCTGGCCCTCGTCCCCGATGGCGGCCAGAAGGTGCGGCTGAACCCGGAACCCGCCGTTGATCATGGCCGTATAGCCCGTGCCAAGCTGGATGGGGGTGACCGCCACCGACTGCCCGAAGGAGCGGTTGGCGAGGTCCACCGGCTGCCACCTCGTGACCTTCGGATCGCTGGCGATGCCCGGCACCTCTCCGCTGAGGTCGATGCCTGTCGGGCTCCCGATCCCGAACCGCTGCCAGGTCCTGTAGAGCCTGGCGCCGGCCTTGTCGACGGTCTTGTCGAGGCGCCGAGCGACCTCCGCCGCCACGACGTTGCGCGAGTACGCGATCGCGTCGCGGAACGGAATCCAGCCCATCGCCCGGTGGTCGGAGTCGTGGATCGTATCGCCGCCGAAGTGCAGCGCGTAGACGTCGTGGACCTTCATGTCGGGGGTCACCACACCGGCGTCGATGGCGGCCGCCGCCGTGAACATCTTCATGACCGAGCCCGGCTCGTAGATCTGGCTTACGATCGGGTCCTGCAGCAGCTCCTTCTGATTTGCCGCGACGTCCGCGAAGTTGTTGGCGTCGTAGCCCGGCACCGATGCCCAGGCCAGAATCTCCCCGTTGGCAGGGTCCATGATCAGGGCGCTGACCTGCTTCGAGTTGTCGGCAACCCAGGCGGCGTAGATCTCCGTTTCGAGCTGGAGCTGGAGGCTCGCATCGATGGTCAGGTGGACGTCGAGGCCGTTGGCGCCCTGTTGCACGACGCGGGACGTGGTCTCGAGAACTCTGCCGGTCGAGTCCTTGAGCGAGTCGAAGATGGTTGGCGTGCCGGCCAGCACGCTGTTGTACTGCTGCTCGATCCCATAGCTGCCCACGCCCTCTGCGTTTACGAAGCCAAGGAGCTGGCTCGCCAGGGTCGTTCCGGGAGCGCCTCCCTCGGCGGGATAGACGCGGACCGCATGCGGTTCCAGTGACACCGACCGGCTCAGGTTGGGGCCGTCCGGTGGAAGTGCGTCGAGCGCCTGTCTCAGCTGCTGGCTCTGGTCGAAGGTCAACTCCCTGTCCACGATGAGGTACTCACCGTCGTCAGCCAGGTCCTTTGCGAGCGCGTCCTTTCGTGCAGGGCTCAAATGCAGGATCGGCGCCAGCAGGCCGACGAGCGTCGACCGGTCCTGGCTGGCGACTAGCGTCGGGTAGAGCGCCAAGGTGTCGCGGAATGCTGTCGTCGCCAGCAGCGCGCCGTGCCGATCGTAGATGTTGCCCCGGATCGCGGGCTGCTCGGTCGGTCGCACCAGCTGGTTCCTGGCCTGCTCCTGCAGGTCGGAACCTCGTGCCACCTGCCAGTAACCGAGCCGGAGGACCGCCGCAACCCCGAAGACGGCGAATGCCGCCAGCAGCACGAGGATGCGAAGGCGGCGGTCCGTCCGTCCGAGCATGCCGCGTTTACCGCGCCGGAATGCGAACGACGGCGTTGCCGAGCCGGACGAGATGATTGAGTCCTGCCCAGTTCGTGACCACCTGCTCCGATGCCCCATGGGCGACGGTACCGAGCTGCGACTGCTGCTCTTGCTGCAGCGCCGTGCGATCGATGAGGAGCGTGTCGATCTGATGCCTCGTAACCCCGGACTGGAGCGTCTGCGTCAGGTAGACGAGGCTCAACACGAAGGCGATGAGAATCGCAGCGAGGGCAAGGCCGATCGAGCGAAGGCTCCGTCGTGCTCCCGCGGGAAAGCGCCTCGAGCGCCGCGCGGCGACGGGCCGTGCGCCCATGGGGATCGCCGAGGTCCAGATGCGGGTGCCTTGGTAGACGGCCATCAGCGCGGGCCCCCGCCCGCCTGCGATCCCCCGCCGGTCGGGTCGCCGGCGTCGACAGAGCGCAGCCAGCCGCCGGTCTCGTTCTCACGTTCCCATCCCGATCCACGAGGCCAGCTCGAGGGGCCCTCGGCCTCCCAGGTGGTGCCGTCGTCGCGGCGATGCCGTAGCTCGGTCTGGCGCCTGCCGTAGCTGCGGCGGCGCGATGAGCTGTGGCCCCGGCTCATGCTGCGAGCCTTCGCGCCACTCGCAGCTTTGCGCTGCGCGCTCGGGGGTTGGCGGCGATCTCCTCGACGCTTGGCACCTGCGGCTGTGGCCCGACGGGCGCCAGGCGCGGCGAGTGTCCGCAGACGCAGATCGGGGACTCGGGCGGACAGACGCAACCGCGCCGTTCGGCGGCCATGAACCGTTTCACAATGCGGTCCTCCAGGGAGTGGTAGCTGATGACGACGAGTCGGCCCTCAGGACGGAGCAACTGGAGCGCATCCGTCAGCGCGACGGGCAGCACCTCGAGCTCGCGGTTGACGGCAATGCGCAGCGCCTGGAAGACGCGCGTGGCGGGATGGATCCGCCGCCGTCCGGGACGAGCCCGCGGCAAGGCACGCTCCACCAGCTCGGCCAGCTGCGTGCCCGTCTCGATCGGCTCGCGGGTCCGCCGTTCGACGATGGCCCGCGCCACGCGGCGCGCATGCGGCTCCTCGCCGTACCTGCGGAAGAGGTCCGTCAGCTCGCGTTCGTCCAGCGTCGCCAGGAGGTCGCGCGCGGTGACCCCGATGGTCGGATCGAAGCGCATGTCGAGCGGCCCGGCAGCTCGAAAGCTGAACGCGCGCGACTCGTCGGCCAGCTGCTGTGAGCTGAGGCCGAGGTCGAAGAGGATCCCGTCCACCTGCCCGAAGCCGGCATCGCGGGCCACGCTGCCGAGCTCGTCGAAGTTTGCCTGGCGCAGGACGACCGAATCCCCGAAGCGGGCGAGGCGATCGCGAGATCTGGCGACGGCCGCCTGGTCAGCATCAATACCAAGCAGGCGGCCACCAGGAGTGGCGGCCTCCAGGATCCGGAGAGCGTGCCCTCCGCCACCGAGCGTCGCATCGATCTGGAAGCTGCCCGCAGCCGGTGAAAGTGCCTTCATGACCTCCTCCACCAGTACGGGCAGGTGCCCTTCTTCCACGTTCAACTACCGCTCGGCAGCGGTCCCCCCGAATCCCGGAGGCGCATATGGTTCGGCGCTAGATGCCGAGGCCCTGGAGGTGTTGGGCGAGCACCTCGGGCGTATCCATCCGGACGCTGTACTCGGCCCAGCGCTTGGGCGACCACAGCTCCAGGTGATCCCGAGAGCCGACCACCACGGCCTCGCCTTCCAGTCCAGCGAACTCCCGCAGCACGGCCGGCACGACCAATCGACCCTGCCGGTCGAGGTCGGCATCGAAGGCCGTCCCGAAGATGAAGCGTTGGAAGGTGCGTGCACCTGCGTCGGTGACGGGCAGCGTCGCGGCGCGGGCCGCAAGCGCGTCCCATGCGGCGCGCGGGGTGATTGCGAGGCAGCCGTCGATCCACTTGCTCACCAGTGCGCCCCCAGAAAGCTCCGCGCGGAACCGAGCAGGAACGGCGACCCGTCCTTTTTCATCGACCGCGTGGTGGTACTCACCGGTGAACACCTGCTGCCCCTGGCCTCAATTCCTGCGTGCCCGCATGCCATATCGGCTCCGGGTCGCGCAATGGAGAGGGACGGAACCCCCACGGCGTCGGCCGTTCTGGCCTCCGGCCGTGCTTGGTTCACCTCTTCTCCCCACTTTGCGCCACTTTGCGCCACTGGATGGGTAGCTTACCCCCGTTTCGGTGCGCGTCAATGGGGTATTTCACGGTCCTATCCCACGCCGTGGCGGTATCGGGGGACGCTCAGGTACCCGTCGTACGCCGTGGAGGACTGGTACCTGTCGGCTATTGGCGGCGCGGACCGTCGCTCGATACGCTCCCCGTCCTGGTCGAGAGCGAGCGTTGCCCTCTCTCCCTCGCCAGAGCCAGCCAAGAGGAATCGTGGCACTCGTCCAGCCCCGTCCGTCACCGATCGTCGACCCGATCTCGCGCCCGAGTTCATTGCCGCTCATGGCGCCGGTGCCGGTTGATGGCGGCCGCCTGCGGCGCTGCACCTTCCGCCATATCTCCGTCGCCGCGGCCGCCCCGTCCCGCGGCCGCTCGCTTCCCGTCTACGACGTCGCCTGCCTCTACCCCTCGCGCGAGTCCTCGATCCCCCTCGGCGACCTCGACTCAGCCCGAGCCATCTGCGACGCCTGCGCCGCCACCGGCATCTTCCGCCCCGACGAGGACTGACCTCCCTCGCAGCCGAGGCGAGGCGCGAGCGCCTGTGCGCTCAGGGCCCTGGTCGGGCACTGATGGGTCCTACCCCTTTCATCCGAGCGGCGCCCGTGCCCGAAGCCGCGGCGGCGCCAACCCAGGTAGCCGGCGGCTGGACGTCGCGCCCAGTGCGAAGCCGTCAAGGCGCCCTCGGCGCCAGGCAAAGCGATCTGGGCCGCGTCCATCGGCCAAAGCACTCCCTCAAGCACGCATCACGCCGCTCTGTCCCGCCACTCGGGCACTTACGCCAGCGAGGCGATCTGTAAGCCGAGTTCTGTCCCGCTGCTCACGCAGCGGGGACGGTCATCCATCTACGACGCCGGTTGCCCGGCGCCTCTAGCGGCCGACCCGAAGGCGGGGCGACGCAACCCCTCCCGCGACCCACCGAGGTGAGCCGCGGAGTGCCCTCCTATTTGGCCTTGCTCCGGGTAGAGCTTGCCCGTTTCACCCGGCTGTCCGGCTTTCGCCGGCCTGCCGGTTCGTCACTGTGGCGCTGGTCCTCGCCTCACGGCGGACGGGTGTTACCCGCTACCCTGCGTCACGGAGCTCGGACTTTCCTCGTGCCGTCAACGGGTTGCCCCGACATGGCACGCGACCATCCGGTCGCCTCGCTGGCGCCACGATTCTACGGCTCGTGTCGCGTTGGACGGCAAAACCGTCAGTCGTTGCCGACGTGGTCAGCGCGTCCATGGATACCGTCAGCACGAGGCGAACCCTCAGCGACTCCGCACAACAGCCGCACGGTTGGCTTGTGGTCTCAAGCACGGCTCTGCGATCGACCCAGGCGATTGCGTGGGCGACAACGCCCCGAGGCCTGGGCGACACGACGACCTTCGCCGTCTTCCTGCGCAGGTGGTAACCATGCACGCGATACGGCCGATCTCAACCCCGACGCCGAAGGCGGACGGTTGCTGCGCGCCAACCGATCCAGCCGCGCCTGTTGCATGACCGAACGTGCGGGGCGCCGGCGACTCCGTGTCGCCCTCTAACGGTGTGCCAGGTAGCGTTCCGCGGAGCGCTCCACGGCGGCCGCGCCGTCGGTCGCGGTGATCTGTCCCTGCCTGAGGCTGTAGACGCGGTCGTACGGGTACGGCCGCACCGCGTCGACGATCCGGCGGACCTCCGCGTCGCGTAGCGGGATCACGTTCGGATAGCTGTACATGAAGCTCAGCCAGCGCTGGTCGGCGACAACGAGGATGGAATCGCCCGTGAGCAGGACACCCCTGCCCTCCGCGCCGGCCGCCCAGTGCAGCACGGTTGAACCCTCGAAATGGCCGCCGGTGTTGATCAGGGTGAGCCCGGGCAGTACCTCGAGGGCGTCTCCCTCCCAGAGCTTCAGGCCCGGGCCGCGGTACTGGACCCATTGCGCGTCGGCCGCGTGGATGTAGACGGGGCAATCGCCGAAGGCCGTGCTCCAGGTCGTCATCGAGCTGTAGAAGTGCGGGTGTGAGATGGCGATGGCCGACACTCCGCCGAGCTCCCGAACGCGCGCTTCGGTGGCATCGTCAAGGAGGGTGATGCAGTCCCACAGCACGTTGCCGGCCGGAGTCTCGACCAGCATGGCCCGCTGCCCGATCGCGATCTGCGGCTCCGTTCGGGTCGATACCAGGCCCGGCTCCTCGTCCACGAACGTGTTGCGATGGCCTGCCTCGATCAGGCGCTCCAGCGTCGTCCACTGCTGGCCGTTCGGGCCGATGTACTGGCGCTCGTCCTCGCAGATCGGGCAATGCTTCGGCGGATCAGCCGAGGGCGGGTACTGCACCCCGCAGGTCACGCAGATCCAGGCTGGCATGGCGTCAGGCATCGGAGTGCATCTCCCTTCTGACGCCGCCTTCGTTTGCCTCGCGCACCGACTGCTCGAGCCTGACCGCGGCGGCGGGATCGTCGAGCGCGAGGTTCGCCAGTGCGTCGGCAGCCCGGTTGCGCGCACGCGGTTCGTGCGTTGCCGACCAGCGACGCAGGGCCGCCAGATGCCCCCGGGCCTCCTCGTACAGCCCTTTCAGCTTGACGTCCTTCACGCGCCAGCGCCCGTTCAGCTGCTCGACGATCAGCTTCGAGTCGAGCAGGAGGTCGACCTCGCGGGCGCCCAGTCGCTGCGCCTCCCGGAGCGCAAGCACGAGCCCCGCGTACTCGGCCACGTTGTTGGTCCGGGTCCCCAGCGGACGGGCGATCACTGCCACCGGGGGCGAGTCGGGATCCTGCGAGTCCTGGCGCGAGGCGTCGATCAGCACCGCTCCGGCCGACGCTGGGCCCGGGTTGCCACGTGCCGCGCCGTCGGTGCGGATGACGAGCCGCTCGACGCTCAGGCGCCGCGCCCCGACATCAGCTGTCCCCGGCCGCCGCATCGACCTCGGCCGGCAGCGGGCCGGGTACGGCTGACGTGGCCTCCTCGTCGTGGGCGCCCCGGATCCAGCGCCAGGCCATCCGGAACGGGTCGTAGTAGCGATCGGCGACGCGCTCCTTGAGCGGAATGATCGCGTTGTCGGTGATCTTGATGTGCTCGGGGCACACCTCGGTGCAGCACTTCGTGATGTTGCAGTAGCCCACGCCGGCGTCGTTCTTGAGGAAGGTGAGCCTGTCCCCCTGGTCCATCGGGTGCATCTCGAGGCCGGCCACACGCACCAGGAACCGTGGGCCCACGAACGTCCGCTCGGTCTCGTGATTGCGCAGGACGTGACAGACGTCCTGGCAAAGGAAGCACTCGATGCACTTCCGGAACTCCTGGACTCGCTCTATGTCCTCCTGCTGCCAGCGCCACTCCTCCTGGGGCACGTCGGCAGGCGGGTCGAACGGCTTGATCGCGGCATTCACCTGGTAGTTCCAGGACACGTCGGTGACGAGGTCGCGGATGAGCGGGAAGGTGCGCATCGGCTCGACGGTGATGGCCTCGCCCTCCGGGTAATCCGAGAGTCGGGTCTTGCACAGGAGGCTCGGCTTGCCGTTGACCTCTGCGCCGCACGAGCCGCATTTGGCCGCCTTGCAGTTCCAGCGGACCGCGAGGTCAGGGGCAAGATGGGCCTGCACCCAGTGGAGCGCGTCGAGGACGACCATCCCCTCCTCGGTCGGCAGGCGGTACTCGATCCAGCGCGCGTTCTCGCGCTCGCTACCTCGCAGGACCCACAGGATCGTCTCGGGCATCGGCGCTCGTCCCTCTCTCAGATGGTGATGAGCGATCGCAGGTCGTCGGGCACGACCATGGTTGGCGACGTCTCAACGCGCATCTCGTCTCCGTCCGGGCAGACCACCACGTTGAGATGCTCCCACGCCTCGTCGGTCTCCGCGTAATCGATGCGGCTGTGGGCGCCGCGGCTCTCGGTCCGCGTCTGCGCGGAGCGGGTGACGGCCTCCGCCACGATGAGCATGTTGCGCAGCTCGAAGACGAGGTCCGCGCCTGGGTTGAAGCTCCGCGGCCCGTCCGCGCTGATGTTCTGCCAGCGGGTCTTCAACTCCATGATCTGGGCGAGGGCGTCGGCAAGATCGGACTCGACGCGGAAGATGCCGACGAGCGACTGCATGGTGGCTCGCAGGTGCTCATGCAGGATGTACGGATCCTCCCCATTGGATCGCTCGAACGGCGCGTCCAGCTCGGCCGCGGCCTCTTGCAGGAGGGCCGGTGCAACCTCGGGCGTATCCCGTTCCCCGGCGGCGGCGTTCGCTGCGGTGGCTCCCGCCCGTTGCCCGAAGACCAGCAGGTCCGAGAGCGAATTGCCGCCGAGCCGGTTCGCGCCGTGCATCCCGCCGGCCACCTCACCCGCGGCATAGAGCCCGGCTCGCGTCGTGGCACCCGTATCGGCGTCCACGCGGATCCCACCCATCATGTAGTGCATCGTCGGCCCGATCTCCATCGGACCGGCCGTGATGTCGACGTCGGCGAGCTCCTTGAACTGCTCGTACATGGACGGCAGCTTCTGGCGCACGCGCTCCGGCGGCAGGTAGCTGATGTCCAGGAAGACGCCGCCGTGCGGCGAGCCGCGACCTTCCCTCACCTCGGTGTAGATGGCGCGGGACACGTTGTCGCGCGTCGACAGCTCGGGCGGCCGGCGGGCCTTCGTTTCCTGGCCCGCCGTCAGGGCCTCGACCCATTCGATCGCTTCCGCGTCCGTGGCGGCGTACTCATGCCTGCGGTCCTCGGGCAGGTATCTCCACATGAACCGCTCGCCCAGGCTGTTGCGCAGGATGCCGCCTTCGCCGCGGACGGCCTCTGTCACCAGCAGGCCCCGTACGCCGGGCGGCCAGACCATGCCCGTGGGGTGGAACTGGACGAACTCCATGTCGATGAGCTCGGCGCCTGCCAGGTACGCCAGGGCCTGGCCGTCGCCGGAGTATTCCCACGAGTTGGATGTGATCTCGTAGATCCGGCCGATGCCCCCGGTCGCAAGCACGATCGCCTTGGCCGGAAAGACGACGGGTTGCCCGTCCTGGCGCCAGTAGCCGATTGCGCCGGTGACTCGGTCGCCCGCGGTCAGCAGTCGCGTGACGGTGCATTCCATGTAGATCGTGACGCCCGATGCGACCGTGCGGTCCTGCAGCGTCCGGATCATCTCGAGCCCGGTGCGGTCCCCGACGTGCGCGAGGCGGGGATGGGTGTGGCCCCCGAACGGGCGCTGCAGGATCCGGCCGTCGCGCGTCCGGTCGAACACAGCACCCCAACGCTCGAGCTCGCGGACGCGTGCCGGCGCCTCCCTGGCGTGCAGCTCTGCCATGCGCGGGTTGTTGAGGAGCTTGCCGCCGACCATCGTGTCGCGGAAGTGGACCTGCCAGGTGTCGCGTTCGGCGACGTGGGCAAGCGCGGCGGCGATGCCACCCTCGGCCATGACGGTGTGCGCCTTGCCAAGCAGGGACTTGCACACCAGCCCGACGGAGGCCCCAGCCGCGGCCGCCTCGATCGCAGCGCGCAGCCCGGCGCCGCCGGCGCCGACGATCAGGACGTCGTGCGGATGGGTCTCGAGATCAGCCACGCGTCCCCACTCGACCGCTCAAAAGCGAATCGCGGGGTCGGCAATGACCCCGAGCGCTAGGAGGCGGACGAAGAGATCGCCCGCCATCACCGAGATCAGGCTCGCCCAGGCCCACCGCGCGTGGATCTGGTTCATCCCGGTGAGCCGCTTCCAGATTCCGTGGCGGGTGCGCGTCCGGGCAGTGCAGGAGAAGCAGTCCAGCGTTCCACCGGCAAGGTGACGCAGCGAATGGCAGGAGAGCGAGTATCCGGTCAGCAGGATCACGTTGACCAGCAGGACGACGCTGCCGAGCCCGATGCGGAACTGGTCCTGGTAGCGCAGGGACGCGGCGACGTCGAGCCACAGGAACGCCAGCGGGATGAACGCGAGGTAAAGGAAAAGCCGGTGCAGATTCTGGAGGATGAAGGGGAAGCCCGTCTCCATGACGTACTTCTTGTGGAACCAGGGCTCCCCCACCGCGCACGCCGGCGGATCGAAGAAGAACGTCCGGTAGTAGGCCTTGCGGTAGTAGTAGCAGGTGGTCCGGAAGCCGAGCGGGATCCACAGGATGAGGATGGCCGGTGAGAACCAGGCCGGCAGGAACGGGAACACCAGCAGCGGCGAGAAGAATGGTGAGACGTAGCCGTCCGCCTCGTATGCGACGCCAAGCACCGAGGGGGTCAGCAGCAGCGACGAGACCAGCGAGTAGATGATGAAGCCCGTGAAGACGAACCCGACGATGGCCGGCTCGACGGACCAGCGGTCCATGCGCAGAGTGGTGCCGAAGCCGCTGGAAGCCGTTCCCGCCGGCCTCGTTACGATCTCCGGCGCAGTCATCCTGGCGGCCTCCTCGTCGGTGATGGCATGGCGGGGCGGCTCCATCTGCGGGCCGGGGCGCGGGCCCGAGGGCGCGGACGGTATCGGGGCGCCACGACCTGACTTCCAAGCGTCGTGAGGATATCCGGTGTGAGCCGAGCCCGTGGTCGGCTGGGGGCCTGCGCTATTCTGTCCGCCCCGA
>JBBSGX010000035.1:0-15804 GCA_038253685.1 Candidatus Limnocylindrales bacterium
ACGCTCATGGTCATCAGGGCCGCCAGCGCGACCACGATCGGCATTCGCCGCGTCATGCGAAACCCTCCCTCTCTCCTTCGCCGCCCCAGCGGCCTTCCCCCAACCGTCATCGTGGACCCGATGTCAACGGGCACGTCCGCCATCCGGGTCGGAGGTTGCTGACGATCGACTCTGGCCGGGACCGACGAAGCGGCGAATGGCTGCATCCAGCGACCAGTGTCCGCCACCGAGCAGGACCAGGCATGCCGCGTCCGCGGCGATCAGGACCTCCAGCCGGACCGTGACGACCGCGTCCGCGATGCTGTCGGCGGCGGCGGCAATCGGCAGGCGCACGACCAGGATCGCGACGACCATTTCGCAGATGAAGAGGGCACTCACCAGCCGGGTCATGAGTCCTGCCATCAGCAGGAGGCTGCCGAACAGCTCGAGGTAGCTGATGAAGGGGCCGAGGAGTTCCGGTGATGGGATGCCCAGCTGGGAGAAGTACGCAACCGTGGCGGCCGTACCTGGCAGCACTTTCTGGAGCCCGTCGAACAGGAAGATCAGGCCCACGCCGAAGCGGAGGATGAGCCGACAGATCTCGGTCGGCGCCGAGGTCACCTCACGACGGCTGGCGAAAGCGCGTCATGGACGAGCAGCTTCGGAGAACCGCTGCCATCGCTGGGCACGATCCAGAGGCCGCCGGCCTTGCCGTACATGACCTGCTGGTTGTCCATCCATTCGATCTGATCGTCAACCGATTCCATCTCTGCCAGGGGCGTCTCTGCCATCGTGGCAAGGTCCAGAACGGTGAAGCGCCAGTCGCCCTGATCGCCGACCGGCTTCTTGTAGGCGATGCGGGTTCCGTCGGGGGAGAGGGACGGGCATTCGACACTGGCGTGCAGAACCCGCAGCTGGCGCGCCACGATGTCTCCCTTCACGAGGAATGTCTGGCCGCCGGTTCGAAGCGTGGCATAGAACGTGTTGCTGTCGGATGCGAAGGTCACTCCCCAGAAGTTGAAGTCCGGCGAGTGGATCTGCACGTCGTCGCGGAATACCGCGAACTGCTCCAACTCTGCGACCGGGGTGCCACGCGCCATGTCGACGATCGTCGTCTGCGTCGAGAACTGGGCGTCGGCGTACGAGTGGCCGTAGACGAAGACGGTCGTCGCGCCGTAGCGTCCGTCCGCAGAGACTCTCGCCCTGCTTGGCGATCCGATCAGCTGGATCCGAGCCTGCTCCCTGAAGTCGCTGCCGAACACGATGGCCCAGTACTGCGCGATCAGTCCCTTGTCCGGCACGAGGCACAGGCCGTGTCCGGCAGCCTCGTACACGC
This sequence comes from Candidatus Limnocylindrales bacterium, assembly GCA_038253685.1. GTDB lineage: Bacteria > Chloroflexota > Limnocylindria > Limnocylindrales > CSP1-4 > JAFMJV01. The sequence continues at coordinate 1,316 of JBBSGX010000035.1, forward strand.
GCTCGCAGCTGAGGTCGGTCATTACCCGCGGACCGTCCGGGTCGCTCAGCGGGACGACGGCGACCTTCGCGTAGTTGTCATCGCGCACTACGTGCTGGAAGACCAGGTGGGGCGCCCCCTGGATCGCCGCGGATGTTGTTGCAGTCGGTCCGGTCGGCAATGCCGAAGCCGCCAGGGTGCCACCGGATTGGTTACGGAGCGCAACCACCGCGACGTAACCCGCGGCGACGATGAGGCACGCCGCCGTCAGCGCGGCAAAGAGGACTCCCGGCGATACCCGCTTCCGAGGCTGCGTGATCTCTCCGTCCGGGCGAGGTGTCAGCGTCGGACCGCTCGCCTCGACTCGGGGGAGACGCGGACCCTGACCGGCTCCCGCGCGGGAGCGCCGAGTGTGCCTACTCATGGACCAACGGATCCTTTCGGCGACCGAGGAGAACAGCTGCCACCAGGGCAAAGGCGAGGAGCGCGACGAGGAAGGCGCTCACGGCGCCCTGGATATCCCAGAGCGTCCAGGCAAGTCCGAAGAGCACGGACGCGAACAGTCGTGTGACTCCCGTCGCGCTGGCCACGATACCCAGCCCGGTTCCGACGACGTGAGCCGGAAGCATCCCACTGGTGAGAGCAGAGAGCACGCCATCGGTCATTGCGTAGTACGTGCCGAGGAGCCCGAGCGAGATCAGGACCTGGATGGGACCGAGGGCCGGCAGCAGCAGTGACGCATAGACCACCGCAAGCACCAGGTAGCCCGCCACGAAGATCCGGCCGCGACCAAATCGGTCTGCGAGGTGGCCGAACGGGACGGCGAGCACCACGTAGATGAGTGCCGTCGCGACATAGAGCAGCGGGAAATAGCCGATCCCGAACTCGAAGCGACGCTGCAGTACCAGGTAGACGAAGGCGTCGCTGATGGTGAAGAGGCCCAGGGCAGATCCGACGAGCACGACCACGCGGAAGCGCGGCTCCGCCAACACGCCCAGCGCCTCCCGCACGGAGATCGTCGGTCGAGTCGGCGACTTCTCGGCTTCGACATCGGATACGTCGCGGACGAACAATGCCAGGACCCCCAGGCCGATGAGGGCGATGCAGAAGCTGACCACGAAGACGGCATCGAACGAGTTCGGCGCGAGGAGCAGCAGGAAGAACGCGAGCAGCGGCCCGATCATCGCACCGGCCGTATCCAATGCCCGGTGGACGCCGAATGCAATGCCGAGATCGCCCGGCTTGGTGCTGTGGGAGATCAGCGCGTCGCGCGGGGCCGTGCGGATTCCCTTGCCGATCCGGTCAAGGACGATCAGCCCCGTGAGCGATGCCGCCCCATGCGCGAGCAGGAAGGCCGGCTTGGTGAGTGCAGACAGCGCATAGCCACTGGCCGCAATGAGCTTGGGACTCCGCCAGCGATCGGACAGGAACCCGCTGGCGATCCGGACCAGCACGGAACCGCCCTGGTAGATGCCGTCGATGATTCCGAACTGGAGGGGGGCAAGTCCGAGCGTGAAGACCAGGTAGAGCGGTAGGATGGTATTGACCATCTCCGCGGAAATGTCCGTGAACATGCTCGTGAGACCGAGCAGGACGACGTTTCGTGCGACCCCCGGCAGGCGGCCCCTGGCCAGTCGAAGGCGCCTCCCGCTGTCGAGGACCTGGCGCGAGTTCTCAATCTGATACACGGGACTCCTGCATGGGAATAGCCGCGCTTGCCGGAGGGCGCGGCTGGATCCGGGGACCGAGGACGATAGCAGAGGAATCAGGCCGCCCTGCCCAAAATTGATCCGTTCGTCGAGCCGATTCCGCGAGAAGTGGTGACGGCTGGCGCCAGGCTCCGCGGATCGGATTCCCCGGTCGACCTTGTACGCACGGGGGATCCGGCCGAAGATTGATGCCGGTTGCCGCAGGCCGTGCGCTAGACTTGCGGCCCTGCCGATCGCCGTGAGTCGTGCCGTACCCAGACCAGGGAGCCCAACCGCGTGTCCGTTGAGTCGCTGCGTGCCCAGATCCGCGAGATCCCGGACTTCCCCAAGCCCGGCATCCTGTTCTTTGACATCACCACGCTGCTCAAGAACGCGGATGCCTTCCACGAGTCGATCGACATGCTCACCGAGCCCTACAAGGAAGCCAAGATCGACCTGGTCGTCGGCATGGAATCACGCGGCTTCATCTTCAGTGCGCCGATGGCCTACGAGCTGCATTGCGGCTTCGTGCCGGTTCGCAAGCTCGGCAAGCTGCCGGCCGAGACGGTGAGCGTGGAATACGCGCTCGAATACGGCACGAACACGCTCGAGATCCACAAGGACGCCATCCTCCCCGGCCAGCGTGTGCTGATCGTGGACGACCTGCTGGCGACGGGTGGCACGGTGCTTGGCACCATCGAGTTGGTGAAGGAGCTCAAAGCCGAGGTCGTGGGCCTCGCGTTTCTGGTCGAGCTGCTGTTCCTGAAGGGGCGAGAGCGCCTCAGTGAGTACGAGATCCATAGCGTCATCCAGTACTGATCCGGGCGCGGCACCGCGCGACCGCGTGTTGCCCTGGCCCGCGGGCGGCCTTCGTTGACCGACGCCGTGCCCGAGCGACCCCCCGACGATGGCGGCACCCCTGAGCCGCAGGACACCGGATCGGTCGATCGGAGGTCATTCTTCCGGGTCTTCAGCCGCCAGACCATCTCGACGGTCGCGCAGGTGGCCGGGATGGCGAATGCCGTTTCCCGAGGCACGACCGCCGCCCTGACCACCGCGGCCGAGCTCGGACTCGGGAGCCCGCGGGCCAACGCCGAGCGGCTTGCGTCTGGCGCGATGACGGCTCCGGCGCTCGACGACGCCGGCGAGACGTTCGGGGGAGGGGGCCACGGCGCGGTGGCTGAGGCAACGCCGCGCTTCCGGAGCCCCTACCGCGTCGCCGCGGACATGCTGTACGTGCTGGATCAGCGACTCGTGCCCGACCGGCTCGAGGAGATCGCCTGCCGGCGTGGCGCAGACGTGGCGTTCCTGATGCGCACGATGGCCGTGACGGGTGGACCGCTGCTCGCGCAGGTCGCGTCCTATGGGCTGGCGTTCACGGCGCTCGAAGTTGCCAACCGCCGCTGGCAGGAGCGATCCGCCGAGCTGCGGCGGGCGACCCAGGCGCTGACGTTTGCGAGACCGTCCGCCCGCATGGTGCGGTGGGCGATGGAGCGCCTCGAGCCCATCTGGAAGGAGTCGGAGCACGATCTGCTCGGCATCAACGCTGCCAGCACCATGCGGGCAGAGGCGGATGCGATCGCGTCCGAGGCGTCGATCGGCAACTCGGCGATCGCGCGGACCATGGCAGAGCTGCTCCGCCAGCCGAACGGCGAGCCCGTGCGGGTCCTGGTGCACGGTGATCCGGGCACGCTCACGTCGGGGATGATCGGCACGGGGCTGGCCGCGATCCAGCAGCTCGCGGGCGAGGGCCACCCGATGAAAGTGTGGCTCACCGAGACCCGGCCGTTCCTGGAAGGGGCGCGACTGGCCGCCTGGGAGCTGCGGCTCGCCGGAATCGAGCACACGGTGCTGCCGGACAGCGCGGTGGCGTGGCTGCTCGAGCATGAGCCCGTCGACGCGGTCCTGCTCGGCGCAGAGTGGATCGCGGCCAACGGGGACACGGCGAACGTGGTGGGCAGTCGTGCGGTGGCAGAGCTGGCGTCGCTCGGGCTGCGGGACGGCGTGCCGGTGCCCGTCTACGTCTGCGCGCCCATGGCTTCGATCGGGATGGACGCGGTCGACGGAAGGGCGATCCCGCCAGACATGCGCCCCGGTCGTGATCTCGCGACGTTCCAAACGGGGTTCAAGCCCCCGCGCGAAGGCCTGCTCAATCCCGCGATCGACGTCGTGCCCTCGTCGAAGATCACGGCCTTCGTCACCGAGGAGGGCGTGCTCGGCGCGCCTTTCGGGAAGAGCCTCGACGAGGCGACGAGTGCGAGGGATGCTCCGCGGCAGGCTCGGGTCTCCGCCGACGACAGTGCCCCGTCCCCGGCCAGCGCCACGTCCGAAGGGAGTGCCCCGACCGTAGGTACTGCCATGGCCTCACGAAGCGCCCCGGCTGCGGATGCTGCCGGCACCACCGAAGTCGCGGGTACCGGCTGATGGCGGCCGTCACGCGCACCCGCACCATCCGCGAGTCCGGCCTGGAGGTTCGCTCGACCCGGGATCGTGTACTGCTGCGCGAGTTCCTCGAGCGTGACCGCCTCTTCGCCGCGTACGCCCTGTGCGATCTCGACGACCGCGAGTTCGCACGCACGCGCTGGGGCGTGGCGCTGGATTGTGGGCGCCCCGTTGGAGTCGCCCTCGAGTACACGGGTCAGGCTCCGCAGCCGCTCTTCGTCATGGGCGAGCCCGCGGCCGCTGCCGCGATCCTGCGCGATGTGATCCGGCCGAGGATCGCCTACCTGGCCACGCACCGCGAGCTGCTCCCCGAGATCGAGCGGAGCTACCGCATCGACTCTGGGCCGCCGATGGTCCGCATGTGGGTGGACGGTTCGACGTTCCGGCCGCTTACCGGGGTCGTCACGCGCCTGAACCCCGCGGACATCGGCGATCTCAACCGCCTCTACAACCTGGGGCTGACGGCCTGGCTGCCGGCCGATTCCATGGCCAACGGCGTCTACTACGGCATTCGCGTCGGCGGCCGGCTCGTCGCGGCGGCCGGAACGCACGTCATAAGCCGGGACGAGCGGCTGGCGGTCGTGGGCAACGTGATGACCCATCGCGACTACCGCGGACGTGGCTACGCGAAGCTCACCACGGGCGCGGTCACGCAGGACCTGCTCCGCGTCTGCGACCAGGTCGTGCTCAACGTCCGTTCGGACAACCCGCCCGCGATCGCCGCCTATCGCGCCCTCGGATACGCGGAGCACCTGCGCTTCGAGGAGCGGCTCGTTCACCGCCGCGGGGCACTCTGGGATAGGATCGTTGAGCCATTCCGGCGTTGGATACCCGTACCGAGGAGTCCTGAGTGACCGTTCCTACCGCCATCGCGCCCGACAAGATGCAGCCGACCTCCGGTGACGCCGACAACGGCCAGACCGTCTCGCTTCCGCCTCATGACGTCACCGATCTGGGTTTCGCGGACGAAGGTGTCCGCCGCATCGAGTGGGCCGAGCGGGAGATGCCGGTCCTCCGGCTCATCCGCGAACGCTTCGAGAAGGAGCGACCGCTCGAGGGCCTGCGCATCGGTGCCTGCCTTCACGTGACCACCGAGACGGCCAACCTGATGCGCACCCTCAAGGCGGGCGGGGCGTCCGTCGTGCTGTGCGCGTCGAACCCGCTTTCGACCAAGGATGACGTCGCGGCGGCGTTGGTCGCCCGCTTCGGCATCAGCACGTTCGCCAAGCGCGGAGAGGACCGTGACTCCTACTACGCGCACCTCAACGCCGTCGCCGACACCCACCCACAGATCACCATGGACGACGGCTGCGACCTGGTCTCGTTGCTGCACAAGGAGCGCCCGGCGCAGCTCTCCGAGATCCTGGCGGGCACGGAGGAGACGACGACCGGCGTCATCCGGCTTCGGGCGATGGCCGCCGACAAGGCGCTCTCCTTCCCCGTCATGGCCGTCAACGAGGCCAAGACCAAGCACCTCTTCGACAACCGCTACGGCACCGGCCAGTCGACCGTCGACGGCGTCCTGCGTGCCACCAACATCCTGCTTGCGGGGCGGCGCGTCGTCATCGCGGGCTATGGCTGGGTCGGGCGAGGCATCGCGTCCCGCTTCCGGGGCATGGGTTCGCAGGTCACGATCGTCGAGGTCGATCCGATCCCGGCGATCGAGGCTCTCATGGATGGCTTCGAGGTACGTAACGCCGCCGACGCCGCCGAATGGGGCGATCTCTTCATCACCGCAACCGGAAACCTCAACGTGTTCCGACGCGAGCACTTCTCCAGGATGCGCGACGGCGCGATCCTGGCCAACAGCGGCCACTTCGATGCCGAGCTCGAGCTCGGGGCGCTCAACGAGCTGGCCGGCGGCCGCGTGCGCGAGGTCCGGCGCGATGTCCAGGAATACGACCTGGGCGATCGGCGGCTGTACGTCATCGCCGAGGGGCGACTGGTGAACCTCGGTGCGGCCGAGGGGCATCCGGCGGCCGTCATGGACATGAGCTTCGCGAACCAGGCGCTGGCCGCGGAATTCGTGGCGAAGCACCACGGCGAGCTCTCCGCCCAGGTCTACACGGTGCCCGAGGACATCGATCGCGAGGTAGCGCGCCTCAAGCTCGAGGCGCTCGGCATCCACATCGATCCGATGACCAGCGAGCAGGCGAAGTACGTCACGTCCTGGGAAGAGGGCACCTGATCCCCGAGCGCTCCATTTGGGAGCGCCGTTGAATGACGACGAGCCGGCCCTGCGAAGGGCCGGTTCGTCGTCATTGCGGGCGATTGTCGCGCCACACACACGGGGCCGAGGGCCGGCGAGCCGGAAGCGTGGAGCTCATGCTCGCGTCAGGCGGCAGCGCTGACCTCGGCAACGGCGGGGATGATCTCGGTCCCGAAGCTGCGCCCGCGCCAAGCCCGGCTGTGGCTCTCCGGCACCACCTTCCCTGAGGCTGCGGCCGCTCGGCGGGTACCCCGTGCTACCCTTCGGCGAGCCTGAACCCTGAGGAGCATATGACCACCATCACCGACGCCTCGCAGTATCTGTTCACGTCCGAATCGGTCACCGAAGGCCATCCGGACAAGATGTGCGACCAGATCTCGGACGCCATCCTTGACGCGATCATCGGGGGCGACAAGAACGCCCGAGTCGCCTGCGAAACGGCCACCACGACCGGCCTCGTGCTGGTGCTGGGCGAGATCAGCACCTCGATCTACGTCGACTTCCAGTCGATCGTGCGCGACACGGTGCGCGACATCGGGTACACGAAGGCCGAGTACGGCTTCGACTACCTGACCTGCGGCACCCTCGTCTCCATCAAGGAGCAGTCGAGCGACATCGCCATGGGCGTGGACGAGGCGCTCGAGGTCCGGGACGACTCCGCTCCGCACCATGAGCTCGGCGCCGGTGACCAGGGAATGATGTTCGGCTTCGCCTGCCGCGAGACGCCCGAGCTGATGCCGCTGCCCATCGCGCTCGCGCACCGCATGGCGCGACGCCTCGCGGAGGTCCGCAAGAGCGGCCAGCTCCCGTACCTGCGCCCTGACGGCAAGACCCAGGTGACCGTCGAGTACGAGCGAGGGGTCCCCAAGCGGGTTCGCACGGTCGTCGTCTCCTCGCAGCACGACCCGGACGTTCGGCCGGAGCGCATTCGTGCGGACATCGCCGAGTACGTGATCATGCCGACCATCCCCGCGCACCTCCGCGAGACCGACCCGGTCATGCACGTCAACCCGACCGGCCGCTTCGTCACCGGCGGGCCGATGGGCGATGCCGGGCTGACGGGCCGCAAGATCATCGTCGACACGTACGGCGGGATGGCCCGCCACGGCGGGGGCGCATTCTCCGGCAAGGATCCGACCAAGGTCGACCGCTCCGCGGCCTATGCCGCGCGCTGGGTCGCAAAGAACGTGGTGGCTGCGGGCCTGGCCGATCGCTTCGAGGTCGAGGTCGCATACGGCATCGGCATCGCGCGTCCGATCAGCTTCTCGGTCGAGTCGTTCGGCACCGGGCGCATTCCCGACGCGGACATCCAGAGGCTCATCGAGGTGCATTTCGACATGCGCCCGGCATCGATCATCAGCGCGCTCGATCTGCTGCGGCCCATCTACCGCCAGACGGCTTCCTACGGCCACTTCGGCCGGACCGACCTGGATCTGCCGTGGGAGCGGACCGACAAGGCCGCGATCCTCGCGGACGCGGCAGGCCTGCCCCAGCCGGAGGCGCTCGAGGCCGTGCCCGTCAGCGCATAGGCGGAGTCGCCGCCGGGCGACCGGGCCGGGATCAGGCCTCGCGCACAACCTCACGGCAGACCGCGGGCGCGGGCGTCACGTCGCGGTGTAGCCGAGCCTGCGGAGCAGGTCGCCCGAGTCCGCGAGGATCTCGGCCACCTGATCGGAATCGAAGGAGTGCTTCCAGCCGCCGATCGAGCCTGCATCGGCCCGGTCGACGGCAGCCATGAAGCTGGCTCGCGACGACGGTCGCGAAACGTCCAGGAAGTCGAGGATCTTCTCGCCCTCGTCGCGGGGATGGGTGACGAGGGTTTCGTAGCGCAGCTCCAGGTAGCGCTCCGGGCCGAGCGCCGGTCCATCGGTCAGCGCCGCTTCCGTGTAGCGGCGCCATGCCCATATCATTCGGTGCGTGTCGCTCGTCGTCTCGAACTCCTCCCGCCGGCCGGGCTCGACCCACCACGGCGCCCAGGGCCCGTGCAGGTAGCCGCCGGGCTCACGAACCCTCGAGTCCTTCGCTGCCGCAAGCAACCAGGGCTTGCGCATGTGGGAAGCCGCCGCGTCGCGTCCGTCGCGGATGATGTGGATGACCTGCGCGTCGCTGAAGGCGCGGTCGAGGAAGGGGATCAGCAGCGCGTTGGTCGGCGTCTTCTCGCAGAAGCGCAGGTCGCCGTCAAGCTCGGCGCGCAGCAGCCACGCGTAGACCGTGCGGAAGAACCAGCGTGCGTGCCCGAACCCCCAGAGGCCCTCGTAGACGTAGCGGCCTGCGGCCTTGGTGGCGGGCGGCTCGTGGTGGTAGCTGACCTCCGACAGGCGGCCGATGCAGTCGCCGAGGAACGTGGTGCCCGAGCGGGCGGCGCCAACGACGAAGATCGGGCGCTCGATCCTGGGGAGAATGGAGGCGGCGAGGCGACTTGAGGTCAGGCGGCGCCCGCGGTCCAGCCTTCGGTAGTAGCGCCGTTCGGCCAGGTACGTCTTGAGCGCCCATCTGGGCAGGCTGAACCAGGTGATCGGAATCGGCGTCAGGTCCTCGTTCCCGGTGGCCGTGGCGTTCCCCGCCGTCGCCTGGTGCCCTTGCTCCCTGGCCGGCGGCTCCTGGCCTTGCTCAAATGCCGTGGCTGGGGTCGCCGTGGCGTCCGCAGGCTCGCCTGCGGTGGCGGGGTCCGGGGAAGCGGCCGTCGTCGTCATCAGCATCCTGTCGCAGCGGGTTTCTGAAGGCTGGTCGCGGCATCGGGGACCGTCGGCATGATACCGGAGCTGCCCGCTTCGCCATCGCGGCCCAGGCTCGGTTCGGGGCAGCGCAGCCCGTAGAATCGACTGATGTACGCAGTAATTCTCGCCGGAGGCGGAGGGACCCGCCTCTGGCCACTGAGCCGTGCTGATCGGCCGAAGCCGTTCCTCGAGCTGATCGGGGAGGGGACGCTGCTCCAGGCGACCGTGGCCAGGCTCTCCCCGCTGATCCAGCCACGTGATGTGTTCGTGGTCACCGACGGGCGCTACGCGGCCCTATGCCGCGAGCAGCTCCCGCACGTGCCCGCCGAGAACATCATCGGCGAGCCGCGGGGCCGCAACACGGCGGCCGCAGTCGCGCTGGCAGCGGCGGCCATCGATCGCCCCGCGGACGAGGTGATGGCGATCCTCCCGGCCGACCACCGCATCGTCGACGCCGAGGGCTTTCGCTCTGCACTGGCGACCGCGGCAGGCGCCGCGGCGGACGGCAGCCTGGTCACCCTCGGGATCGAACCGTCGGGGCCGGAGACGGGTTACGGCTACGTGATCGCGGCTGACGGCGCGGACGCGGCCAACGGCGCCGCCCTGGCGGCGCGCACCGGCGCGGCCAGGGCCGCCCACCAGGTCGAGCGCTTCGTCGAGAAGCCGAGCCGCGAACGAGCGATCGAGCTGCTTGCGAGCGGCCGCGCCTTCTGGAACGCCGGAATCTTCGTGTGGCGCCGCGACTCCCTCCTCGCGGGCCTGGAGCGCTACGCGAGCGGGATCCTGTCGCCGATCCGCGCCGCCATCGCCTCGAGCGAAGACCTGGCCGGCGCCTACGGCTCCGTCGAAGCCACCTCCATCGACTACAAGCTGCTCGAGCCGTCGTCGCTCGAGGGCCTGGTCAGGGTGGTCCCGGTCGGCGTCGGATGGAGTGATCTCGGCAACTGGGGGACCCTGCTTGAAGCGCTGGGGGAGGGCACTGACGGCGCGGAAGTCGTGCAGGTCTCGGGCGCCGGCGGTCAGGTGATCGACGCCGGCTCGCGTGACGTGCTCGTGCATGCCGCAGGCGGCCGGTTGGTTGCGACGGTGGGACTGCGGGACCTGATCGTCGTCGACACGCCGGACGCCGTCCTCATCTGCGCCCGGGATGCGGCGCAGGACGTCAAGGCGATCGTCGAGCGGCTTGCCGAGCAAGGGCGTCGCGACCGGCTCTAGCTGCGGCCTATCGCCACCCGATAGACGTCCAGGTAGCGCGCGACCACCCTCGGGGTCGCCAGCCTGCGACGCAGGCGCTCGACGTTCGGGTCGGTTGGACCGAGGCCTGCGCTCAACGTTTCGGCGAGCTTCCCGGCCAGCGCCTCGGCGGTGTACGGCGCGAACACGCGCATCGAGCCCGGTGAGACTGCGTTGTACTCGCGAAATGCAGGCAGGTCCGACGAGACGATCGGGCGACCCGTCGAGATCCAGGTCGAAACCGACCCGGACGCCGACATGTCCCGGTATGGGCAGACCGCCAGGTCGGTGGCGGCCATGACCTGCTCCAGCTCGTGGTCAGGGATGTAGCCCGTGAATCGCACGCGATCGGCGACGCCGAGCTCAGCCGCGTAGTCGCGGAGCTCGTCGCCGCGGACCTCGCGTCCCTCGATCGGTGCGCCCACGAAGATCGCCGTGACGTCCGGCGGCAATTCGCCGAGCGCCTCGAGCAGGAGGCGGTGGCCCTTGCGCTTCGTCATGAAGCCGAGCAGGGTGATGACCCGGCAGCCATCGAGTCCCAGGCTCGCCTTGGCCGAGGCGGCGTCCGGAAGCGGAGGCCGGTCCTCGACGAAATGCGGGACAACGTCGAGCTTGGACGCCGACACCACCCCCTTGAGGCGCCGCTCCTCCTCCTCGGAGTGAACGACGATCCACGCGGCCCCCAGTGACAGCCGGCGTAGCGCGATGCCTCCGGGGTCAACCCAGCGATCGCGCCAGCCTTCGCGCGGATAGACATCGTGGAGCGTGACAACCACCGGTCGCCGGCACGCGGCGAGAAACACCTCCAGCCGCGGCAAGGCCCGGTACGCGCCGCCCCAGTCCGGCGACTTCCATTGGATGTGCACCACGTCCGCGGCAGTGAGCCGGCGGGCCGCGCGGCGAAGGTCGGCCAGGCCCGCGTCCCGATCGCCCGGGTCCGCCTCGATCACGCCGATGTCCTCTCGGCGGGCTGCACCCGCGGCCACGATCCGGCCGTAGCGCCGAACGCCGCTCTCGGCCCGGCCGAGATGCAGATACCCGACCGTGATGCGGTCGGACGCGCGACGATGCGGTTGGTTGGCCCCGGTCCCGGCGATCGTGGCCATCACCCGGTGTAGCCCAGCTCGGACAGCAGAGATCCGCCGCTGCGCGCCAGCAGCGCCTTCAGGACCGGGTCCAGCGCCCGCTTTCCGGCGCCCACGCGGGACTGGTAGATCGGCGCGTCGTCGCCGGCGGCCTCACGTCGCTTCGCCGTGAACGCCGCGTAGCGCTCCGTGGTCCCGTGCTCAACCTCGTGGTAACGCAGGACCTGCGCTTCCCATTCCTCCCCGAGGAATGCCAGGAGCGCTCTGCACGTCGTCTCCGTCTCCTCCACGAGCGCCTCGTAGCGCAGCTCGTGGTAGCGGTCGGGCGGCAGATGCGCGCCGAACTCGCGGGCCGTTCGGACGTAGTGCGCCCAGATGGAGTTGGCGGCACGGACGCCGGAGCGGTAGCCCCAGCGGTCACGGAACGAGGCGACCACGTCACGACCATCGCGGATGATGTGGATGTACTGCGCGGCGGGGAAGAGCTCCTCCACGAAGCCGAGATGCATGGTGTAGCTGGGCGTCTTCTCCGCCCAGCGCGCCTTGGCTCGCTTCTCCAGGTACGCCGCCTGGAACCCTCCGTACATCTCGCGGATCCGGTCGAGCCACCAGCCGCGGTCAAAGCCGTAGGAGGCCAGCAGGCGTTGGTGGGCGCCCACGATCGGCTCGAGGTCGGTCAGGAACTTGGTCTCCTCGCCACAGCTGATGCGGGGGTGCGCGTCCAGGATCATGCGGAGGAGCGTGGTGCCGGAACGGGGACAGCCGATGATGAAGATCGGCCGATCGGAGTCGGCTCCCAAGCTTGCCCTCCCTGGCCATGCGCGACGGCCGCAAAGCATACGACCAGTGAGCGGCTGTACCATCGGCTCGGTGAGGGACACCGCGACAGCCAGGACGACGCTCCCGCCGATCGTCTTCGGGACCGACGGCTGGCGAGCCCGCATCGCCGACGAGTACACCTACGAGAACGTGCGCCGCTGCGCGCAGGGGGTGGCCCAGTACGTTCGCGACCAGGGCACCACGGCGAAGGGCGTGGTGATCGGTTTCGACCGGCGTTTCTCCTCGGAATACTTCGCGCAGGCTGCGGCCGAGGTCCTGCTCGCCTGGGACATCCCCGTGGCCCTCGCCAGCAGCCCGATTCCGACTCAGATGACCTCCTACGAGGTCGTGCAGCGTGGCTCGGCCTGCGGCGTGATGATCACTGCGTCGCACAACCCATGGACCGACAACGGCTTCAAGGTCAAGTCGCCGAGCGGCGCCGCGGCAGGTCCCGAGATCCTCGCCACGCTGGAGCGCGTCATCCGCGACAACGCAGGCCGCGCCCCGGAGAGGCGCCCGTTTGCCGACGCGCAGGCAGCAGGCCTGGTCGAGCTCTTCGATCCCTTCGACGGCTACCGGCGCTACGTCGAGCGCTCGCTTGACCTTGGGCCGTTGCGCGCCGCCGACATGAGCATCCTGGTCGAGCCGATGTGGGGCTCCGGTGCGGGCTGGATCCCGAGACTCTTGGCGGGCGGCAAGATCCGCGTGGAGGAGATCCACAGCGAGCGCAACCCCTGGTTCGGCGGCGTCAATCCCGAGCCCATCGCGCCGAACATCAGCGAGGCGCTCGACATCCTCGCGAACGGCGGCTACGACCTGGGACTGCTGCTGGACGGTGATGCGGATCGCGCGGGCGCCGCCGACGAGCGCGGCGTGTTCATCCACCAGCTGGAAGTGATGGGCCTGCTCATGTACTACCTCCTCGAGCACCGCGGCCTGCGCCAACCGGTTGTCTCGACCATCAACGAGACCGCGATGGTGGCGCGGCTCGGAGAACGCTACGACGTGCCGGTCTACGAGACGTCCGTCGGCTTCAAGTACGTCGGCCCGAAGATGATCGAGACAGGCGCGATGATGGGCGGCGAGGAGTCCGGCGGCTACGGCTTCGGCATGCACCTGCCCGAACGCGACGGCGTCTACGCCGATCTGCTGGTCCTCGACCTGTTTATCAGGGAGCGGGCCGCAGGCCGCTGGCCGGTCTCGAAGGCTGTGGCCCACCTCCACGAGATCGCCGGCCCGTCGTTCTACCTTCGCCGGGACGTCCACACCGACAAGGCCGCCTACCCGGCGCTGAAGGCGCGACTGCTGGTCGAGCTGCGCGAGCACGCGCCCGCGACGATGGCCGGCCAGCCCGTCGTGCGGTCCGTTGCGCTCGACACGGGCGATGGCTTCAAGTTCTGGACCGCGGATGGATCGTGGCTGCTGGTTCGCTTCAGCGGCACGGAGCCGCTGGTCCGCATCTACGCCGAGGCGACCAACCCGGAGCTGCGCGACGCGATCCTCGACGAGGGCACTGCCCTGGTGAGCGCGGGAGCGTGAGTCTCCCTGGCGACGCCTCAGGACCGCAGGGAGGCGCACTCGACAACGCAGGCGTGCTCGAGAGCTCCGATCGGAGCGGCATGCTGGGGCTGATCGCGACCGTCCCGGACCAGATCTCGGACGCCTGGACGAGGACGCGCACGCTCGACCTGCCGCCCTCCCACCGCGAGCTGCGAGCGGTGGCCGTGCTTGGGATGGGCGGCTCGGCGATCGGCGGGAACCTGGTGGCGGGCATCTGGTCGGATCGCCTGCGCGTGCCGCTCATCGTGGTGCGCGGGTACGAGTTGCCGGCCTGGGTCGACGCCTCGACGCTGGTCGTCGCCAGCTCGAACAGCGGCAATACCGAGGAGACGCTGACGGCGCTGGGTGCGGCGCTGGCACGGAAGGCGCCCGTCGCCGCCATCACCAGTGGAGGCGCACTTGCGACGGCCGCAGCACGCGCGTCGATGCCCCTGCTGACGCTGCCGGCCGGCGGGGTGCCGCGAGCGATGGTCGGGTACGCGGTCACGCTCCTGGCCGGGTTGCTGGAACGGACCGGAATGCTGGAGCTCGGCGACGCGGAGATCAAGGCCACAGTCGCTCGCGGCCGCGCGTCGGTTGCCGCCTGGGGTCCGGACGTGCCGACCTCGGACAACTTCGCCAAGCAGTTGGCCTGGTCGCTCGTGGATCGCTGGCCGGTCATCGAGGCGAGCGGGTTCCTGGTGCCGGTGGCCCGTCGCTGGAAGACCCAGTTCAACGAGAACGCCAAGTCGAGCGCGGCCTGGGAGGAGCTTCCCGA
>JBBSGX010000036.1:0-15711 GCA_038253685.1 Candidatus Limnocylindrales bacterium
CAGAACCGCGACCCGCGCTCACCGGAGCGCGGCCAGTACGGATTCGTGCAGGCCCTCATCCGCGAAGTGGCCTATGGAACGCTCGCTCGCCGCGACCGACGAACGCGGCACATCGCCGCCGCGCGCTACTTCGAGTCGCTCGGAGACGAGGAGTTGGCCGGCGTGCTCGCCACGCACTATCTCGACGCGTACCGAGCTTCCGACGCCGGGCCTGAGGCGGATGCCCTTGCCGCCCAGGCACGGATCGCGTTGCGCGCGGCCGCAGAGCGAGCCGCATCCCTGCACTCCCCTGAACAGGCGCTCGATTACCTGAAGCCGGCACTCGAGGTGACGCGGGATCCGGCCGAGCGCGCCACACTGCTCGAGCTCGGGGGCGCGGCTGCGCGAAACGCGGCACGCCACGACGAGGCCCAGCAGTTCTTCCGGGATGCCGTCGAGACGCATCGCGCGCTCGGCGACCGGCGGGGCGTTGCGAGGAGCGTGGCCGCCCTGGGGTTGATGTACACGCTCATTGGTCGCGCCCCGGAGGCGGTCACCATCCTGGAGCCGGCGGTTGCCGAGGCAGCCGACCTCGACGAGGCGCCGGAGATGATCGCGCTCACGGCGACGCTCGCGCGGGCATATGTGTTCGCCGACGACTATGCGCGTGCGCTCATGCTCGTCGACCAGGCCCTGGTTGCCGCAGAGAAGATCGATGACGTCTCGATCATCACGGACGCGGTGCTGACCAAGGGCACGGCGCTGCTCTTTTCGGCCCGCTACCGCGAGGGCCTCGTCCTGCTGGCCGGCGGGCTGCAACTCGCCGAGGCGAACGGACTCGTGGCCTCCGAGCTGCGTGCCCGTCTCAATATCAGCTTCCTGCAGCTTCCCGATGACGCGCGCCTCGCCCTTGCGACCGCCGGCGTCGGGCTCGATCGAGCGCGCAGGCTCGGATTCCGGGACTGGACCACCCAGCTGGCTGGAAACATGGCGACCGCCGAGCACGCGCTGGGGCACTGGGACGACCTCCTTGCGAAAGCCGACGCGCTGCTCAGCGACCTGTCGGGCATGAACTCCGACGCGGCCGAGCTGGTTGGCCTGGCCCTCGCGGTCAGAGCGCTCCGCGGAGAGGAAGGGGGAATCAAGGAGTCGGTCGCGCTGTTCGACCAGGTCATGGCCGGCGCTCCGGCGACCCAGGAGCAGTCGATCGTCCTGCAGGTACACGCATGGATCGATCTCGCTGCCGGCCGCTTCGCGGACGTGAAAGCGATCAACCTCGCGGGCGCCGAGCCGTCGAACGCCCTGGTCGTGAACACGATCATCGGCCACGCTGCTGCACTGACGCGGGATGCGCCGCGCATGCGCGCTGCGCTCCAGGGGTTCGTCGAGACGGGGCTCCATGGGCGGTGGGCGAACGCGCAGCGCCAGGCGCTGGAGGCGGGGATCGCCGGCCTCGAGGGCCGCCAGGACGCTTCCCGATCAGCGTACCGGGAGGCACTTGTCCAGCTTCGCGAGCTCGGCGCCGTGCGCGACCTGGCCCTGGCGTCCATGGACCAGGCATTCGTCGCCGAGGACCCTGCCATCGTGGCGGTGGCAGTCGAGGAGGCGCGGGCCATCTGGTCGTCGCTTGGCGCGAATTCGACGCTGACCAGGGTCGACGAGCTTCTCGCAGCGCGTGCGCGCGTGCCTGCGAAGTCGGCACCGGCCGCCCGGAGCGAAAGCGCATCCGTCAAGGCCTGACCCCGGCTCAGCTCAGGGGTCCGGAACTTCCCGTGGGTTTCGAATCCAGGTTTCGCTCCTGGAACGCGCCTCCGCCGCGCCGGCCGACGAACGCGCCATCGCGGATCACGTCCGCGCCGCGCAACACCACGTGCCGCACGGCGCCGCTGAGCGCCATGCCCTCGTACGGCGTGTAGTCGCTCGTGTGGTGGAGATCCGCTCCTCGGAGCGTCCTGCGTGCGGCTGGATCGAGCAGCACCAGGTCGGCATCGAGGCCCACCTCGATCGAGCCCTTCGAACCGAGGCCGAAGAGCCGGGCGGGCGTGGTCGCGAGCACGTCGACCATGCGCTCGATCGAGATCCGGCTCTGGACGACTCCCTCGCTGTAGAGGATGGCAAGGAGCGTCTCGATCCCCGGTGCCCCGTTGCTGATTTCGGTGAACGGCTGTCCTGTATAGCGCTTCTCCACGGCGAGTCGATCCGGCACGTGGTCGGTCGCGACCAGGTCGAGCGTGCCGGCGGCGAGCCCGGCCCACAGCGCATCCACCTGCTCCCGGCTGCGCAGCGGCGGCGAGACGACGTACCGGATGCTTTCCTCATCACGCAGCGCGTAGCGCGAGTCATCCAGTGCCAGGAAATGCGGGCAGGTCTCGGCGTAGACGGCCTGTCCCCGGCCGCGTGCCGCGGCAACCTCGCGGAGTGCCTCAGCGCACGAGAGGTGGACCGCGTACATCGGGGCTCCGGCTTCCGCGGCCAGCTCGATGGCACGAGCCGTGCCCTTGCCCTCGACGTCCGGGGGCCGCGAATCGGCGTGGTGTCGCGGCGCATGGCGGCCCGCAGCCAACTGGTCGCGAATCCCTGCGTCCAGCATGGCCGCATCCTCGCAATGGATCTCCAGGAGCGCCGGCAGGTTGGCGGTCGCGGAAAGGAGCCGTTCAAGGAGACCCTCGTCGACCCCGAACTCGTAGACCATGAAGGCCTTGAACGTCGGCACGCCGGCTTCGATGGCGACAGCCAGGTCGGGAATCGGGTCGGCCTGCTGGGCCGTGATGACGGCGCTGAGCCCGTAGTCGACCGCCGAGTCCCTGGCACTCCTCTCCAGCCACTCGCTGATGCCACCCCGCAGCGTCCGCTGCGCTGCCTCATCGATGCCCGTTCCAGGGTTGTTGAACGACAGGAACGTGGTCGTGCCGCCGTATGCGGCGGCCACGGAATCCTGGAAGAACCGGTCCGGCTCATCGTCCGTCGCAAGCCGCGTGTGCGTGTGGGCGTCGATGACACCGGGGAGCACGAACAGCCCGTCCGCCTCGATCACCCGGTCCGCGGCCTCAGGCGGAATGTCCGGCTCGACGGCCGCGATCCTGCCGCCCCGAACTCCGACGTCCGCCACGCTCGACCCGTCGACCCGCACGACCGTGCCGCCGTGAATCACGAGGTCGAACCTGGGTGTCGACTCGACCCTCACTCCACCTCTGCGATGCTGATCGGCTGGGCGCCCTGCCAGAGGACCCGGCGCCCCATCTCGGCAAGCTGGTCGCGGCCCTCGACGATCGTCGCGAAGTGGTTGCCGGCCAGTGGACCGACCTTGCTCGAGAAGGCCACGCCGCCGTAGGCGATCAGGATCTCGCACTCCGAGATGCCGCCCGGGTACACGATGATGTCGCCGGGTGCCGGGTGGCCCGTGGCGTTCTCGAAGCCGATGTCGAGGTGGCGGTCTCCGAACGGGATCCAGCAGCCCTCGCCGCTCCAGCGGCAGTGGATCAGCTGGTTCTGGAGGGGCAGTAGCCGGCGGATGGTCTCCACGGTTCGGGGAGCACCCGAGGCCCACCGGCCGGTAAAGTGCAGGTCTCCGACGGTGATGACCAGGGGCATGCTCCGCAGCATAGCCGGGCCAAACCGTCGCGGGGAGGAGCCGTGAACGAAGACCGACCGACCATCTCCACCCATGTCCTCGACACCCACCTTGGCAGGCCGGCGGCAGGCATCGGCGTGCTCCTTGAGCGCGTCGACGGGGCCGCGACGACGCTGGTCGGCGAGGGCCGGACCGACGCGGATGGAAGGATCGAGAGCCTGCTCTCGGACGCGCTGGTGGCTGGGACGTACCGGCTCACGTTCGACCTGGCCCAGCGCGGCACGTTCTTTCGCAGTATGTCGCTGGAACTCCAGGTCGAGGACACCGGCCGGAGCTACCACGTGCCTCTGCTGCTCGCGCCGTATGCCATCACGTCGTATCGCGGAAGCTGACGAGCGTGACGAGCGGACCGGCGGATCCACCCGGGATCGCAGGGCTCAACGCCGCCGACGAGGCGGGCTTCGCGGCCATCGCCGGCCCACTGTTCGAGCGGGCGCCGCGCTTCCTGGCGCGCCTCGCCGCGGAGCGACCGTTCGCCGACGCGCACATGCTGTTCAGCCGCGCCCGACAGATTGCGCTGACCATGCCGGCGGACGAGCAGCGCGAATTGATCGAAGCGCACCCTCGGATCGGAGCCGCACCGTCCTCCGTTTCGGCGCTGTCGTTCAAGGAGCAGGGCTACGAGGCCGATGCGGCCGGCGCGAACGTCAACGAGGTGGACGCCGTCACTGTCCAGGTCGAGCTCGACCAGCTGAATGCCGCCTACGAGCGGCGATTTGGTTTTCGCTTCGTCGTCTTCGTTGCCGGTCGCCCGCGTTCCGAGATCATCCGGGTGATGGAGCGACGCCTGCGACGCGCCGCGAAGGCCGAGCAGAACACCGCGCTGAACGAGGTTGTGGCCATCGCCGAGGATCGCTGGCGAGTGCTGCACGGCGGGGAGGAGGCGACGACATGAGAGCAGAGTTCCACTACGGCAAGGCGGAGGTCTCCACCTACCGAACATTCGCCGCTCCACTGCTGGGCCTGACGCCCATTCCCGAATCGGCCTTCATGGGGCGGTCCAACGTGCTCCTTGCGGCGTCGATCGACGTGCAGGTCATGGGCGACTCCTTCTATGCCGCCTATACCCACGGCGACAACACGAACGTGGTCCCGACCGACACGATGAAGAACTTCATCCACCGCGAATCGATCGCGT
Source organism: Candidatus Limnocylindrales bacterium (assembly GCA_038253685.1). Lineage (GTDB taxonomy): Bacteria > Chloroflexota > Limnocylindria > Limnocylindrales > CSP1-4 > JAFMJV01. The sequence goes on from JBBSGX010000036.1 coordinate 4,749, forward strand.
TCGCGGGGAGCACGCTCGAAGGGTGGTTCTACTTCCTCGGTCGCCGCTTCCTCGAGACCTACCCGCGGATGGAGCGGCTGCGCGTTTCGGGCGAGGAGATCCCGTTCGAGGCTGCCCGAGTCGCGGGAACCGCGGCGGACTCATTCATCGAGAGCGGCGTGCTCTTTCACCGCCGTCATGGCGACCGCTCGATCGCCGCGCTGGAAATCGACCGCGACATGGACGGCGCGGCGATGCTGCGCGACCTGCGCTCGGGACGCGTCGGTCTCGAGCTCATCAAGGTCACCGGGAGCGCCTTTGCCGCGTTTCCGCGCGACGACTACACCACGCTCCCAGAGCGCAAGGACCGTCCGCTCTTCATCCACCTCGACGTCGCGTGGCGCTACGCAGATCCATCCGTGACGATCGATCCGGACCCGGGGAGCTACGTGGCCCACGAGCAGGTCGCGGACGTCGTGGCCAGCGTCTTTCAGGAGTTCGTGAGCCTGTCGATCCAGCATCTCGTCAACGAGATGGGGGCGCGCCTGCTGGAACGCTTTCCCCAGCTGGTCGAGGTGTCGTTCGAGGCGCAGAACCGGCTCTGGGACCAGGCAGAGGTCTCGGCAGCCGACGAGCGGATCCGCGTCTACACCGATCCCCGGCCACCGTACGGCCGCATCGGGCTGATTCTCCGGCGCGAATAGGCGTCCCGGCCCGGTGTCAGGCGACAACGGGCATGCTGGCAGGGCCCTGCAGGAGGACTACCATGATGGTGCAGGTATGGCACTCCGCCAACACATGGAGTCCCTGAGGCCAGGAGGCTATGAGTCTCGAGATCGTCGGCAAGCTCGGTCGAGTGACCGCCGACATCACCCCAGGGCACCTCGGAGAGGTGCTGATTGAAGTTCGCCAGGGTACAGAGCGGTTCCTGGCCCGCGCCGCCGACAGAGAAGCGACCATCTCGAAACATACCCAGGTGCTCGTGGTCGGGAGCCTGGGTGGCCGGACGGTTGAAGTTTCGCCCACCGATTCCATGAGGCTACCCCGATGACTCCCGAGATCCTGATCCCAATTACCGCCGTCGTCGTGGTGGTGGTCCTTTTCCTGGTCGTCTTCCGCCTGAGCTGGCGCGTCGCCGAGCCTGACGAGGCACTCATCATCTCCGGGCTCCGTGCCAGCGGCCGGCCGGACGGCTCCGGCGAGAGCATGGGCTTCGGCATCGTGACGGGCCGCGGCACCCTGATCCTGCCCGGCGTGACCAAGGTGCGCACGCTGTCGCTCGAGGCGCACGAGAGCGAGATCATCGTGCCCTGTGTCAGCCAGCAGAAGATTCGTGTCGACCTGCGCGGCATCGTCGTCTACAAGATCGGTGACGACTACCGTTCGATCGCCAACGCGGCGCGCCGCTTCCTCGACCGGCCCGCGGCCGAGCTCGAGACCAAGGTCCAGAACGTCCTCGTCGGCCATCTCCGCGCAATCGCGGGCTCGATCACCGTCGAGGAGATGATCAGCGACCAGGACAAGTTCACCCAGCAGGTTCGCGACCGCTGCACCCAGGAGATGGAGTCGTTCGGCCTCGTCATCGACAGCTTCCAGATCCAGTCGATCACGAGCCCCAGCGCCTACATCGAGAACCTGGCCGTCCCGCACCAGGCCCAGGTCGAGCAGAACGCCCGCATCGCACGCGCCAACGCGGATCGCGAGGCGGTTGCCCAGGAGCAGACCGCGGCCGCCCAGATCGCCGAGTCGATGCGCAACACGGAGATCAAGAAGGCCGGGTTCCAGGCGGACATCGACCGCGCCACCAAGGAATCGGAGCAGCAGGGCCCGCTCGCCGAGGCCACCTCCCGCCAGGCTGTTGTCGAGCAGGAGACGCACGTCGCCGAGCTCCAGGCGCAGCAGAAGGAGCAGCAGCTCCAGGTCGACGTGCGTAAGCCCGCCGACGCCGAGGCCTACCGGCAGATCACGCTCGCGGCCGCCGCACGCGACGTGCGCATTCGCCAGGCTGAGGCCGAGGCCCAGGAAGTGCGCCTGCACGCGGAAGCTGCCGCGGCCCAGACGCGCGTCCAGGCGGAGGCCCAGGCGGCCGCTGTGCGGGTTCAGGCCGAGGCGCAGGCAGATGCAACCCGCATGAACGGACGCGCCGAAGGCGACGCCATCCGTGCACGCGGCCTTGCCGACGGCGACGCCATCAAGGCCCAGGCCGTGGCAGAAGCGGCGGGAATTGAGCTGCGCGCCGCTGCCCTCAACACCAACCAGGAAGCCGTCATCGCCCAGCAGATTGCCCAGAACCTGCCGGAGATCGTGCGGGCCGCTGCCTCACCCTTCGAGCACATCGGCAACTTCACGGTGCTCGACGGCGCGGCCGGAGTGACCGGTGCGATGGCAGAGATCATCCAACAGGCCGGCACGCTGGCGGGCATGGCCCGCAAGGCGTTCGTGCCGGCAATGCTCGGCAGTGGCAACGGAAGCGGGCATGCAGACGTGAAGCCTGCCGATCTCGACGAGGCCGCCGAGGCTCCGCTCAAGCCGGTGGCCAGGGCCGCCGCGGACACCAAGAGCGGCAACGGGGCGGAGCCGGCCAAGGCAACCGACGGGAAGGAGCCTGCCAAGGTCACCCGGGAAAGGCCGGCCACGCGCTAGGCGCGGCAGCATGCCCGAGACCCGCGAGGCGGGAGCTTCAACACCCACCACTGCAGAAACCCCCGCGGACGGGGCCGGCCTTGACCTGACGCCTCCTGCCCCGGTGGGCGCCGTTGCGCCGGAAGAAGCCGAGCGCCGCCTGGCGATAGACCTGACGGCCGCCGCACGCATCGATCGCCTCGTCGCGGCCTTCGTGGCCGACCTCCACTCACTGGACCTTCACTCCGGCGAATACCGCCGGCTGGTGGCCGAGGTCTGCCAGATCGGCGAGCGCGAGATCGTGGCCACGGCGTCGATGGGCGGACGGCTGCTCACCCGGCCGACCGTGGCGATGAGCGGCCTGCTGTCAGGCAAGGCGCCGATCGCTCGACGCCTGGCCCAGCTCCGCCGAGCGCTCGAGGATCTCGATCCCTCGAAGTACGACCTGGCCGGCGAATCCCGGCGACTGTTCGGGTTTATCCCGATGGGTGACGGGCTCGACGACTACTTCGAGCGATACGCCGGGGCGCAGGCCCGGATCCAGGGCATCGTGCTCGGGCTCACCCATGCGCGGGAGGCGCTGGTTCGCGATAACGCCATGATCGGGCAGGAGCAACGCTCGTTGTGGGTGGGCATGGAGACGCTCCGCCAATACGCCTACATGGCGGAGCGCGTCGATACGGAACTCGAACGCCGCATCGTGGCCATTGAGAGATCAGATCCCGGCGGGGCGCGGCTGCTGCGGGAGGACATGCTGTTCCCGGTTCGTCAGCGTCGCCGGGACATCCTTACGCAGCTCGCCGTCGCGACGCAGGGCTACGCCGCGCTCCGAGTTGTGGAGCAGAACAACCTGGCCGTGATCCGCTCGATCCAGGGCGCGACCTCGACCACCGTCGCCGCACTGCACACCGCAGCCATGGTGGCCCAGGCGCTCAGCACCCAGCGTCAGCTCGTCGAGCAGATCGCCCAGGCCAACGAGCAGGCGAGCGAGATGCTCAACGACACCGCCCGGAGGCTGCGGGACCGGGCGACGGACCTCCAGCTGAGAGCGGCGAGCGCAGGCGGGGACGCGGCAGCCCTGGAAAGTGCGTGGAGCCGGGCCTTGACCGTCCTGGACGAGATCGATGCCTACAAGCTTGCGGCGCTCGCGGCGATGAAGGTGACCGTCAGACAGCTGAGCACGACCGTCGAGCAAGCGCGAGCCTCAGCCGAGCAGGTGCAGAGTGCCGTTTCGTCAGCGCGGCAGGACGGAGCGCCACCGGACGAGGCATCGATGCTCACCCTGGAGGAGCCCGTCAATCGGCGCTGAGTGCCGCAAGGTCTGCCGGCGTGTCGACGTCGGGATTGGTGCCGCCCACCGGGACCTTGAGCACCAGGTCGGGGCGTCCGGCAATGATCGGCCCCAGGCCGCGATCGCCCTTCAACGCTGCCGCAGCAGGCCACGCTGAGCGTCGCAAGAGCACCGGGTTGCGCCCTCCCCCGTCGGAGTATGTGGGCGCCACGATGGGCCGGTCCGATGCGTCGGCCCCATGGATCAACTCGTGGATCACCGCAGGACGGATGCGCGGCTGATCGCCGAGCAGGATGAGGACCGCTTCCAGCTCGCCGGCCGGGTCGGCGCGCTCGAGCGCGGCAAGTCCGACCTGGAGCGAGCTCGAGAGGCCACGCCGGGGATCCGCGTTGTGGACGCGGTGCTCTCCGCGCCAGGTCATCCCTTCCTCGACGGCCTCCGCGCGGTGGCCGAGCACGACCACGCTGACCGCGGGACCCGAGGCCGCGGCTGCGTCCAGCACGTGCTGAAGAATCGGCCGGCCGTCCAGCCGCGCCAGCACCTTTGGACCACCGAAGCGCGTCGAGGCGCCCGCTGCGAGCACGAGCACGGCGAAGCGCACGTTCAGCCTCCGCGCGGCTCGACTGGCCGAAGGTGGCGCGGAATGACCAATCTGAGCGACGTGTGCGTATCCGAGAATCTCACGACCTTGTTGTCGACCAGTCCTGCGGCGATGGCTGCCTCGATCACGTCCACGTCGCGCAGGGTTGCCGCCCGGCCCTTGCGCGAAACGACCCAGATCGCGCCGTCGGGCCGCAGGCGTGCCCGAAGCCCGGGCAGGCGGGCCAGCTCATCGATCGAGTCGGCGCCGAGGAAGACGAGGTCCGTGTCGTGCCTCGGATCGCCTTCGGTCACATCGTCCGTCCATTCGGCCAGGAGCTCGCGCAACGCCGGATCAGGCACGTCGATGATCGCAACGCGCGCACCCGACCTGACGCCCAGCTTCTCAACCAGGGGACGGGTGTGGACGCGCTCGGGAGGGCGAGGTCCGGCCATGTTGCGCCGTATGATGCATGCACCTCGTTCGAGGCGTTCGCCGCTCCATTGAGCCAGCGCCACGTACCCAGATCCTGTGCATCCCGGACTTCGACGAGATCACCGGCTTCTGTGACGAGGACTCGCCTCGCGCCGCCGACGTGGCGGCGGCCAAAGGACAGCAGGCAGCCGCGGCGCTCATGGGCATGGCCGACGTCTTCGGGATCGGCGGTGCGGTCAAGCAACTGCGGGACCGCCGCGGCGTACAGGCCGTTAGCGTACCCGGCGAGTCGAACTCTAGTGACCGATCTCGTCGAGGGTCACGACGTAGGAACCGAAGTCGCCCGTGATGGCGTTGACGGTGCCAACGCGGGCGCGCTCGACGACCACGACGTAGCGGCCCGGCGCCGGATTCGTCACGTCCAGCACCTGCGGGCTCGATGACGGCGTGGGGCCGCGCGCGTTGTTGGCCGGCACGTCGGTCACGCCGCTGTCCGGGGCCGTGAACGGGTGCGTGGTGGCGATCAGCTGCGCGTCCCGGTACAGGTAGAGGTCGTAGGTCTCGTCACCCGCCGCAGCGTCCCAGGCGGTGAAGCGAGCCCTGGCGAGGCCGCTCCCGAGCTGCACGGCATACGTCGACCAGTCGGCCATCGCGCCGTTCGCCTGCCCCACCACCGACGGCCACATGGTGTCGCCCTTTGCGAACACGTCCGTGGCGGAGGCGACCCGCGACTGCGCGCCCGGACTGTTGCCGGCTGCCGTGACCGGGTCGTGCAGCGGGACCGACGCGAGGACCGGGATCCGCAGGACCTGCCCGTTGGAGACGGTCACCTGGACCGCACCGGTATAGATGCCGGCGGGTGCGTTGGCCGGCACCTGCAGGCTGAAAGCGACTGTCCGGCTGCCTCCCGCCGGAACCGACGTCCCGCCCGGCAGATGCACGCTCCAGGCACCGGGCCCGGAGATCGGGATGCTCCGGCTCCCGTCCGAGGGGTGGCCTGGCAGCAGCGAGAAATGCACGGTCACAGCCGGCGCTCCGGGGGCCGCGCGCAGCACGAAGGGGTCGCCCTCGGTCGTTCCGGCTTGCACGTCCCCGAGCTCCCAGGAGCCTTCGAACTCCTGGTGGACCGGGTTGGTGGCCGCCGCGGCCGAGGAGGCGCCGCGATACACGACCAGGCCGTCGCGCAGGGCGCGCAACGCGGCTACAGGCTGGATCTTGCCCGCGCCCTCGCCGAGCGGCCCCACGAATGGGTCACTTGTCGCGTTGCGCTCACCAGCCAGGAGCACCGAACCGATGAGACTGCCGGTGATGATGTTCTTGAAGCTGCACAGCAGGGGAACGAGCGGATCCGGCGTTGGCGGACAGGCCGCGGCTGCGGCGATCGTGCCGTTATCCGTGGTCAGGATCCAGCGCGCGTCGCGCAGGCCGCTGGCGGCCGTGTTCATCAATGCTGCCCGCAGCAGGACGTAGGCGCGCGCCTCCACCCCTGCCACGCCGGAGGGTCCAGACGGGAGGTTCGCGTACCGATCGCGATAGCCCTGGACCAGGAGGGCGGCAACGCCGGCGGTCGCGGGCGAGGCCATCGACGTACCGGATGCCGTGGCGTAGAAGGGATCGTTCCGCGTGCCCATGTTGAGGTCACTCGCGGCCAGCCCCGCACCGGTCACGCCCTGTGCCGAGACGATGTTGAGGCCCGGCGCCGCCACATCCGGCTTCAGGAAGCGCCCCTCGACGTCGCCGTGCGAGGAAAACGGGGCGAGCGAGCTTCCCTGGACGCCGGGGAAGCCCTGCGGGCAAGTGGGTTGGCTGTGAATGTATCCCGCGCAGGTATCGCCGGAGGCTGTTGCATCGTGGTTGAGGTCCCAATCCTTGGCCGTGGCACCGACGCTCAGTGCCTGTGACGCTCCACCCGGTGCCTCGAGCACGCTGCCCAGGTACGGCCCGCTGTTGCCCGCCGCGCTCACGAACAGCGTCCCGTACGTGGCGGCCAGGTGGTTGAGCGCCATGCTCACCGCATCGACGTCGTGACCGGTGTTCAACCGCAGCGGGCGGGAGTCGGAGCCGAGGCTCAGGTTGACCACCTGCGCGCCGATCGACCGACACGCCGCCGGCCCGCTCCCCGCCGGCATCGCCGCCCACTCCATGGCGGCAATGAGGTCGCTGTTGATGCCGGCGCCGGCGTCGGTCAGCACCTTGCCGATGCCGAGCTGCGCGTCCGGCGCCATGCCCATGACCCTGCCGTCATCAGCGTTCGTGGTCGGGTCGCCTTCACCGGTTCCCGCAGCAACCCCGGCCACGTGCGTTCCGTGGCCGTGGCCGTCGAACCCGCCGCTCGACGGAGCCGCGCAGGCGCCACCGTTGAAGTTGCGCGCGTCGACGACCTTGGCCGGGGCCCCGACCGCCGGCGGGTTGGGCGGATCGCTCCAGTGGCGGAAGTCCAGATCGTCGAGATCAGGGTGCGTGAGGTCGATACCAGTGTCAAGGATCGCGATGCGCACGCCGCTTCCACTGATTCCCTGCTTCCATAGCGTCGGCACGGAGATGTCGATGGGCGTGCCCGTTGGCGGATGGGCCTGGTCGACCATCGGCTGGGTGTCGAGGGCGAGGACGACCTCGATGGGCGTCATCCAGCGCACCCATGGCAGGCCCGCCATCGAGAGCAGGCCCCGCGGTCCCGCCGCGAGCGCGACCAGCGGCAGGCTCCGATAGGTGCGCAGGATCCGGCCACCGTGCGAGTTGAGCATGCCCAGCCGGGCCGGCGTGACCTGGTCCCTGAGGAGGGCAAAGACAGGGATCTCGCCCTCCCGGTAGCCGGGCACGAGCCCGCGGAGTCGCCTGTCGAGCAATGCCGGATCTGAGACCAGCCGCGCCAGTCCGCCGTGGAGTCGCGATCCAGGCGTGACCGTCGTCGCGTTCGACGAACTCGCCAGGGCAGGTGCGGCCGTGCCGAGGCACAACAACAACGCCACAACCGCGAACACGAGGCGGAGCGAGTTGCGCGGCCGGCTCATGTCCGCGCTCGGGCCAACGTCAGGCGGGACGAACGGCGCGCGTGACCAGCAGGTCGTACGCCTGCTCGAAGGTCATCGCGGTGGCCCACGTCGAGTCGAAGGCCAGCTTGAGCGTCTGCGCCAGCGACGAGTGCTCAACCACCACGATGGTGAGATCGGAGCTGCCCTCGATCGGATCCTGCATGCCGAACATCACGATCGTCTCGTCGATGATGACCAGCTTCAGCGGGAGCTCCGGCACGAAGCGCGCCTCCTCGCCCGCCTCGATGAAGGCCAGCACGCCTTCGACGAAGTCAGGATCCTCAAAGGCCGAGAACTCGTAGATGGAACGCACCGTGTGCTGGCGCGACACGACGAGGCCCTCGGTGTTCTCCTGCGGTGGAGTTGCGTAGGGCGGCTTCGTGAAGACGAGGATCTCGTTCTTGACCGACGCCTGGAGCTCGCCGAAGCGCTCGTTGACGGCGGCCTGGTCACGCAGCACCTCGATGTACTCGAGCGGGTCGGTCTGCTGGCGTCCAGCCTCGTAGGCCGGCGTCATGCGGGCGACCATCTCCAGCGCCGTCCGCTCGATCTCCGTCAGCTCCTGGCGATGGGCCTGCACGAGCCGGTCGATGGCCAGCTGCGGCGGCGTCGCGGCGTACTTGACGACATCTCCGGGCCGCGCCGACGCGAGACCCTTCTCGATCAGGCTGCCGAGCACGTCGTAGATGCGCTGGCGGGGAAGCCCCGACTGGCGTGCGACCTGCGCGGCCGTGTAGGAGCCGCGACGGGTGAGTGCCAGGTACGCCTTGGCCTCATAGGTTGTCAGTCCAAGGCGGCTGAGCTGGGCGATCAGCTCCTGCTCGTTTTCCATGAGTGTCGTGCGCGCCTCGACTGCGGTTGGCGGAGCGCCCAGACTACATAACCACCTATGGTGGTGTCAATGGCGGCGTGCCATCCGCCGCGCAGGCAGACAAGTCTCCCAACGGCGGGACGCCAACTGATGCGATAGGCACCCAGCGACGTACGATGGCCAAGCGATGACGTTCGATGCCAACCCGCCCGGTGCCGCCAGATCGCCGGGCACAGCAGGCCCGCTCCACACGAATCGCCTCGCGCAGGAGACGAGCCCCTACCTGCTCCAGCACGCCCACAACCCCGTCGACTGGTACCCGTGGGGTCAGGAGGCGCTGGAGCGCGCAAAGCGCGAGGACAAGCCGATCTTCCTCTCGATCGGCTACGCGGCCTGCCACTGGTGTCACGTCATGGAACGCGAATCCTTCGAGAACGACGCCACGGCGAGCCAGCTGAACGCGGGTTTCGTGGCCATCAAGGTCGATCGCGAGGAACGCCCCGACCTCGACGCGGTGTACATGGACGCCATCCAGGCCATGACCGGCCAGGGCGGCTGGCCGATGAGCATCTTCCTGACGCCGGACGGCAGGCCCTTCTATGGCGGCACGTACTTTCCCGACGCGCCACGGCAAGGATTGCCGGGGTTCCGCGACGTGCTCAGCGGGGTTGCCGAGGCCTGGAGCGAACGCCGTGCCGAGGTGAGCGAGGCTGCGACCCGCCTTGCGGATGCCGTGGCGCGCGACCAGCTCGCGCCGCGACTCGCGATCGATGACGCCAAAGTGACGAACGAGCTGGCCTCGGCGGCCGAGCTCGCGGGCGCGGTCGCCACGCTGGAACAGACCTTCGATCCCCGCTCGGGAGGATGGGGCGGCGCGCCCAAGTTCCCGCAGTCGATGACCATCGAGTTCCTGCTCCGCGAGCACCTGCGCAGCGGGGACGCCCGACCGCTTGCCATGGCGCGCCGAACGCTCGACGCGATGGCCGCCGGCGGCATCAACGACCAGCTGGCCGGCGGATTCGCGCGCTACTCGACCGACGGGGTCTGGCTGGCTCCGCACTTCGAGAAGATGCTCTACGACAACGCACAACTGGCCCGGGTCTATCTCCACGCCTGGCGCGTCACCGGGGAGGGGAGCTACGCCGATGTTGCCCGCGCCACGCTCGATTTCATGGAGCGCGACCTGCGCAATCCGCCGGGCGGGGGCTTCGCTGCGAGCCTTGACGCTGACACGGACGGCGAGGAAGGCGCGACCTATGTCTGGGCGGCGGCCGAGGTGCGCTCGCTGCTCGGCGAGGACGCGGCGCTCTTCGAGGCTGCCTACGACGTGACCCCCAGGGGCAACTGGGAAGGTCATACGATCCTCCGCCGCGTCCGGTCCGCGCAGTTGCACGCCGCGGAGACGGGCCTGGCGGCGGACCAGATCGAGCCACGCCTGGCCACGGCCCGCGAGCGCTTGAGGGCCGCCCGGGACGCCCGGCCACAGCCGCGGCGCGACGACAAGGTGCTCACCGCCTGGAACGGCCTGACCCTTGCCGCCTTCGCGGAGGCGGGCTGGGCCCTGGGCGAGCCGCGATATACGCGCGTGGCGGAAGAAGCGGCCACGTTCCTCTGGGAGTCGCTGCGGGGCACGGACGGCCGATTGCGACGCTCGTGGAAGGACGGTCGCGCGCTCCACAGCGGCGTGCTGGAGGACTACGCGCACCTCGCAGAGGGAATGCTGGCGCTCTACGAGGCCGCCTTCGACGAACGCTGGTTCGGCGCCGCCCGCGAGCTGATGGACGTGGTCCTGGCGCATTTCGCGGATCCTGCGGGCGGCTTCTACGACACCACCGACGACCACGAGACGCTCATTGCGCGGCCACGCGGCCTGCAGGACAACGCGCTGCCGTCCGGAAACGCAATGGCGATGAACGTGCTGCTGCGGCTCCATGCGCTGACGGGCGACGCGCGCTACCGGTACGCGGCGGACGCCGCCCTGGCACCGATGGTCGCGCTCGCGGTCCGTCACCCCACGGCCTTTGCGCAGTGGCTCCTGGCGATCCAGCTGGCTGGCGCCACGGTCGACGAGGTCGCGATCATTGGGGATCCCGAGTCGCCGGACGCCGCGGCACTCATCGACGTCGCGCGGCGCGGGCACCGGCCGTGGCAGGTGCTTGCGGTTTCCGATGATCCTGCCGCGAGCATGGTGCCGTTGCTGCGTGACCGCACCG
>JBBSGX010000037.1:0-15593 GCA_038253685.1 Candidatus Limnocylindrales bacterium
ACCCCCCGCAAGCTGAGATCCGCGGCGAGGTCGCCGCTGTTGGTGTCCCTGGTCTCACCCACCAGCAGCTCACTGCCGACCGACAGGATCTCGGCGCTGGCGATTAAACGAGTCATCGGCAACAAGGTACCCGACGACGCTTGACCGCGAGGGCTGCGGCGCGGTATGTTAGCAATCGAACCCCAAGAGTGCTAACCAGCGGTCCGGCGCCCCCTGAGCCCCCCTCGAGCCCACCACGGCGCACGCAACGGACCCGTCACAGCGAGAGGACGTGAACCAGCATGGCCAAGCTCATTGCCTACGACGAGGACGCTCGCTCCCATCTCAAGGCCGGCATCGATGCACTGGCGAATGCCGTCGGCGGAACGCTTGGCCCGAAGGGCCGCAACGTCGCTCTGGACAAGAAGTTCGGCAGCCCCACGGTCACCCATGACGGCGTGACCGTCGCCCGGGACATCGAGCTCGAGGACCCCTTCGAGAACATGGGCGCGCAGCTCCTCAAGGAAGCTGCCACCAAGACGGAGGACGTGGCCGGGGACGGGACGACCACCGCCACGGTCCTGGCCCAGGCGATCATCAACGCCGGCCTCAAGAACGTGGCATCCGGCGCAAACCCCATGCAGATGAAGCTTGGTATCGACGCTGCAGAGCGCGCCCTGTCCGAGGCCATCCGAGGGGTCGCCAAGCCCGTCAAGGGCCACGACGAGATCGCCCAGGTGGCCTCGATCAGCGCCGCCGACAGGGAGATCGGGGATCTCATCGCCGACGTCTTCGACAAGACCGGCAAGGACGGCGTGATCACGGTCGAAGAGTCCAAGACCATGACCTTCGAGATCGAATACGTCGAGGGCATGCAGTTCGACCGCGGTTACGTCAGCGCCTATTTCGTGACGGACACGAACCGCATGGAGTCCGCGCTCGAGGATCCCTACATCCTCATCACCGACAAGAAGATCTCGGCGATCGCGGACATGCTGCCGACCCTCGAGAAGGTCCTCCAGGCCGGCAAGAAGGAGATCCTCATCGTCGCTGAGGATGTGGACGGTGAGGCGCTCGCCACGCTCGTCGTCAACAAGCTGCGCGGCATCGTCAACGTTCTTGCCGTGAAGGCGCCAGGCTTCGGCGACCGCCGCAAGGAGATGCTCCGCGACCTGGCGATCCTGACCGGCGGCCAGGTCATCAGCGAGGAGGTCGGGCGCAAGCTCGACTCGGTCGAGCTGGCGGACCTCGGGCATGCCCGTCGCGTGGTCGCCAACAAGGACACCACCACGATCATCGAGGGCAAGGGCAAGCCGGCCGAGATCGAGGCGCGGATGAAGCAGATCAAGGCCCAGATCGAGGACACGACGTCCGACTACGACAAGGAGAAGCTCCAGGAGCGCCTGGCCAAGCTGGCCGGCGGGGTCGCGATCATCAAGGTCGGCGCCGGCACCGAGGTCGAGCTCAAGGAGAAGAAGCACCGCGTCGAGGACGCCCTCTCGGCCACCCGCTCCGCGTTGGAGGAGGGCATCGTGCCCGGTGGTGGAGTGGCGCTGCTCAACGCCCAGGCTTCACTCGACAAGATGAAGCTCGAAGGTGACGCCAACACCGGGGTCAAGGTCGTCCGGCTTGCCCTCGAGGAGCCGATGCGCCGTCTGGCCGAGAACGCGGGCATGGACGGCCAGGTCGTGATCGAGAACGTGCGCCGCGCACAGGCCGACAAGAAGAACAAGAACCTGGGCTATAACGTGATGACCGGCGAGTACGTCGACATGCTCGCCGCCGGCATCCTGGACCCGGCCAAGGTGACGCGCTCGGCCGTCGAGAACGCGGCCTCGATCGCGGCGATGGTGCTGACGACGGAAGCGATGATCACCGACAAGCCCGAGCCGAAGGCGGCCATGCCGCAGATGCCGCCCGGCGGCGGTATGGACTTCTAGTCCAGGGCGATCTCTCAGGTATCCGAACAAACAGGAGCCCGGCCCGATGGCCGGGCTCCTCGATTATCGCCATCCTGTCGCGGTGATCGTGTCCCGGACCGGCCTGAAACACGGCTGGCTGCGCCGCCCGCCCTCTACGTGTCTTTGACGACACGCAGGATGTCGCTGCCGTAGCGCTCGACCTTGACGGGGCCCATCCCGGCGATGCCCCCCAACCGCACCTCCGAGTCGGGCATCTGCGCTGCGATGGCGGCAAGGGTTGCGTCGTGGGCGATCACGTAGGGTGGTACGCCGTCGGCCCGGGCACGTTCCAGGCGCCAGGCACGGAGCGCGGCCATGGTCGGAGTCTCCGCCGACCGATCGGGGGGCGTTCGCGGCCGCCGTGAACGCCCGGCGCCGTCCGTTGTCCCGTCGCCATTTGAAGAACCGCGCATCGCGCCGTACGTCGCGCCACTCAGGGGCGTCGAGCCCTGGATGTCACGCAGGAAACGGCTCATCTGGCGGGATCCCTCGCGGCCGGACGTGCCCATCCGTCGCTTCGCCCACGACAGCCAGAGGTGAACGCGGGCGCGGGTGATCCCGACGTACAACAGCCGGCGCTCCTCGGCGATCAGCAGCTCATCGTCGCGAGACTGGTGCGCTGGAAGGGAACCTTCCTCGAGCGCGAGCAGGAAGACCGCGTCCCACTCGAGGCCCTTCGCCCGGTGGAGCGTGGCCAGTTCGACGCCATCTCCCGATCCTGCGCGTTCCTCTTCATCGAGCCTCGCGAGTTCACCGAGAAGGCCATCGACGTCGAGGTCACGATCCTCCGCCGTCAGCTCATCAATCGTCAGCGCCAGCCTCGACAGCGCCGCCTGGCGATCCCTGGCCTCGGCACCCTGCGGCTCGGAATCCGTGTCGAAGCCCAGGCGCTCCTTCCAGAGGGCCCGGATCGCGCCGGCGAGTGCAGAGCCCGCGGTTCCGGGCCGCTGGTGACGAAGGACGTCGATCGCGCCCCGCACATCGGAACGCTCGAAGAATCGCAGGCCGCGCACGCGATAGGGCACCTGTGCGCGCCGTAGCGAATCCTCCACCGGTGGGATCTGGGCGTTGACACGCACGAGCACGGCCATCTCGCGATACCGCACGCCTGCCACCGCGAGCCGCCCGATCTCGGCAACCAGGGCCGTCAACTCCGCGTCGCCATCGACAAACGAGCGGACGACTGGCTCGGGCCCGTCCGTGACCGTGGCCACCAGGCGTTTGGAACGCCCGCTGGATCCGATCAGGCGGTTGGCCAGGTCGAGCACCTGCGGCGTGGACCGGTAGTTCTGCGTCAAGGCAACGACGCGTGCTTCCGTGTACCGAGCCTCGAAGCCCGTGAGGTACTCGGGTGTGGCGCCCGTGAACGTGTAGATCGTCTGGTCCTCGTCACCGACGACGCAGATATCGGTGCGCTCGCCGAGCCAGAGCTCGAGTAGCCGCTGCTGGAGCGGGTTGGTGTCCTGGTATTCGTCGACGCTGAACCATGTGTAGCGCCCGCGAACCTGGGCCAGGGCCTCCGGGTCCGACTCGAGGAGCTCAACGGTCATGGTCAGCATGTCGTGGAAGTCGATGAGACCCTCGCGACGCTTGGCCGACTGGTAGTCGCGATAGAGGCGCGCGAAGAGCTCGGCGGGTATCGGCGGCGACCGGAGCTCCGCCTCTGCGACGTAACGGTCCGGAGGAATGCGCCGGCTCCGTGCCCACTCGATCTCGTCCACCAGGTCCCGCGCGGGCGTGAAGCGATAGCCGCCGGGCAGACGCCGCGCAAGCGGCCCGACCAACCTCCACGGCGCATCCAGGATCGCCGGCAGCGGTGCTCCCGCATGGCGCGCCGGCCAGTATTGGCGCAACTGGGCAAGAGCCGCGGAGTGGAATGTCCGCGCCGCGACCGGAGGCATGCCCAATGCCCGCACGCGAGCGACCATCTCCGACGCCGCCTTGTCCGTGAACGAGACCAGCAGCGCCCGTCTTGGGTCAACGGCGCCGACCGCGACCGCGTGGGCCACACGGTGCGAGATGACGCGCGTCTTGCCGGTGCCCGCACCGGCCAGGATCACCACGGGGCCGGAGACGGCAAGCACCGCGTCGCGCTGCGCATCGTTGAGGCCGTCGAGCAGCTGTGTCGGGTCCTTCATTCCCGCCGACGATACGCGCCGCGGCTTACCTCGCGCTTGCTCGATAGTCGGCGGGCGCCCCGAATGCGGGCGTTATGGGACCTTCGCCGGGCTTGACGCTCCCGAGATCCCCCGGTTCATACTCTCGGACACCATGACCGGCATCGAATCTTCTGGGTTTGCCGAGTTCGATCGACTGGCCGGCCTCTTCCGCCGGACCCTTGAAGTGCTCGACGCGGTCCTCGAGACCGGAGACCTTCCCGAGGGCGGAAGCGATGTCCTGGCCACCCAGGCGCTGCCTCACATCGAGGACGTGGAACAGGGCTTCCGGGGCCTGCTGCGAGCCACCGAGACCGACATGGAGGAACTGCGCCACCTCTTGTTGCGTGGCGGATTCGGGCTCCCACAACCGCGGGATGTGGCGGAAAACCGAGCGGCTCTGATCGAGGCGATGCGTGCCCTGAGCGGTGCCGGAGGCGACCGCGAGCTCGTGCCGGCGCCATCGCGGCCGCTTGCCGCCCTGGAGCATGCTCGCCTCGCGCTGGCGATGATGCCGCGCACCCCGGAGTCCGAAGTCCACTTCCCGGGACGGCGGCGCACCTACGCCGACATCTCGGCTCCGCGCTCGCCGGCCGAGTTCGTGGGACGCGTCGAGGAGATCGAGCGCACGCTCTGGTGGATTGCGGCGGGAGACCGCCCAGGCCGCCGGGACGCGGCATACCGGCGCGTCTACGGGTTCTTCGACGTCGGCGAGCGGCTGACCAGTCCGGGGTTGCGGCCCTCCTGATCCGCAACGTGCCCGTGATGCGACCGCGGGTCGCCGAATACCTCGTGTGCCGAATACCTCGTGCGCCGAATACCGCGTCCGTCGGTCGCTTGGTATCCTGTCCTCGGCTCGTGGCCACTCCCCCTGATGCGCGCCCAAAGCACATCCCGAAGCGAGGCAGACCCTGACGCTCGACGGCCCGGCGCCCGCTCCCCGTGACCCGCAGCGCGGGCTCACCCCCGTTTCCGGTATGACGAGCACGGGCAAGCCGTCGATCAGGCCCGACGCGCCCGGCGCGTCCCTTCCCGGCTCGAAGCCGGCTTCTGGAATGGGAACGGGGCCGGCTGCCGGTCCTCGGCCGGGCCGAGGAGGCGAGTCACGCCAGGGCCGCGAGGCACGTGAGCGGGCTGGCCGCTCCACGGGCGCGAGCGGCGGCAGCAGGCCACGGGAGCAGGGCACTGGCGGGGGCAAGCCACCCGGGCAGGGCGCGCGCTCGGCCGCGGGTGGCGATGAAGCGCCCGGACTCAAGGCAGCGTTCGGTCGAACACGGGCGTCGGCTCAACAATTGGTCAGTGCGCATGTCGACCTGCTCAAGGCCGAGCTCGAAGCCGCCATGCGCGAGGTCGCCATCATCGCGGGCCTCGCAGCCCTGGCGCTTGTGCTGGCCCTGCTCATGCTCATCCTGGTGTGGGTCGGCACGTGGCTCTTCCTCGGGGAGTGGCTGTTCGGGTCGATGGGCTGGGGAATCCTGCATGGCGTGCTCTTCACGATCGCCCTGATCGTTCCCATCGGGCTCAACCTGGCAGGTGGCTCTGTCGGAGCGTGGGTCCGGGCATTCGTGATCTCTCTGGTCGTGGCAATTGCGCTCTCGGTGCTCTTCGCATCCAACGTCCTGCGGAACTCGGCGGTGTGGCTCGGAGAACAGCTCCAACCAAGCCTGTCGTTCATGCCCTCCGCCCTGCCGACGCTTGGCGCCGCGGTCATCGGCGCGCTCGTCTTCGCGATCCTCCTCCTTGTTCTCCTGCGTACCGGGAACCTTCTCGTCCGAGTCGTCGGGGGCCTGGTGCTCGGATTCGTCCTGGGCGCTATCTTCGGCTCGGTCACCTTCGATACGAAGGGCGCGATTGCCGTGGCGCTGACCGTGGCACTTATCGCGTGGATCACTCTCGCGGCGCTGCTGGCAGTGCGGCGCGGCATCGATTCCAAGGCTCGCTATGAGAAGCTCATCCCGCGCGCATCAATGGCCCAGTTCGCGGCAACGCGCGCATACCTGGAGCAGCAATGGCAACGGCAGCGCAAGAAGCTGAGCGGCAGGTAATCGCGGCGCGGCAGGCGCTGGGAGGGGAGCTCGACGAGCTCTCAGCCGCGGCGCGCTCAGCCGTCGACATACCGGCCAAGATTCGCCACAACCCTGTCCAGACCGCTGCGCTGACCGGCGGCGCCGGGTTCCTCCTGCTCGGTGGTCCGAAGCGGATCCTGAGAGCAGTCGCCAAGCGCGTCCGCCCGCAGCGTCCCGACCGTCACCGCGGCCTCCTTCCGGACGAGGTCCAAAGCGCCATCAAGCATTCGGTCGGACCCCGCGCACCAGAGGTCCAGACCGCACTCGAGGAGGACTTCGCCGACTACCTCAAAAAGAAGGCGAAGCAGGAGCCGCCGCCCAACGCAGCACGGAGCCTCTGGAAGACGTACGACGCGCTGATCGGGCCGCTCGCGTCAATGGGCGCCAAACAGCTCGCCGCGCGCCTGTTCGCCGCTGAGAAGGATCGCCCGCCCGCCTCGAGCCAACCCGACGAGCCGAAGGTGGCTGCTCCGCCGAAGGACGGGGGATCGGAGTCGGACAAGAGTCGTCGCGGCGGAGGCCTTCTCAGGCGCTGAAAGTGCCCTCAAGGACGCATCAGGCGCCTTGCTCTGATGCTACGGCACCACCCTCAGCCCAGACTTCGGAGCAGCCCTCCGTCGATCGGAATGAAGGCTCCGTTGATGTAGGCGGCGGGCTCCGAGGCCAGATAGGCCACCAGCGCGCCGAGTTCGTCGGGGTCACCATCACGGCCCGCCGGCACTTCGGCCAGCGCCTCGGCGCGAACGTACTCGACCGGCCGGCCCTCCCGGGCGGCCCGCCCTTCGTCGAGCTCCGTAATGCGCGGCGTCCCGAAGCGTCCCGGAAGCACGCCGTTGAAGGTGACACCCTCCCCGCCGACCGTTCGACTGGCGGTCTTGAGCCACGCGGCCAGCGCACTCCGGCCCACATTCGACAACACGATTCCCGGGATGGGCTCGCGCACGCCCCAGGAGAGGATGGCGATGACGCGGCCCCAGCCGCGCTCCCGCATGGCTGGCAGCAACCGGTTGGCGAGCGCGATCGGGGTCACCGTCAGCAACTGAAGAGCGGCGCGCAGCAGCTCGGGGTCGGCCTCAGCTGGACCCATCGCGGGAGGACCACCGGAGTTCAGGACCAGGATGTCCACGTGGCCGAAGTCCGCCAGTGCGCGACCGGCGACGGTGTTCGCGGCATCCGGATCGCCGGCGTCCACGGCCAGCGTTTCGACGCGCCGTCCCGAGCTCAAGCGCAGCTCCCGGGCGGTGGCCTCCAGGCGGTCCCTGCCTCGGGCCCAGATCAGCAGGTCGCAGCCCTCTCCCGCGAGACGCGTGGCGCATGCCCGGCCAAGCCCTGAGCTCGCGCCCCCGACCACCGCGATCCGCCCGCTGATGCCGAGATCCATGTCGTCTCCTGTCTCAGGCGGGCGGAACGAGCTGGTGCGGAAGGAGGGATTCGAACCCTCACCCTCTTGCGAGGACTGGCTCCTAAGGCCAGCGTGTCTACCGTTCCACCACTTCCGCTTCGCGCCGCGAGTGTACGGCGCCTGGATCAGGGAGCGGAGGTGGCATCCGGGTCCGACGCTGAATGCGTGCCGGAAGCCAGGTTGGCCGCAAGCGCGCGGACATCAACCTCCAGGTCGACCTGGATCGACCCTGGCGTGACGGAAACGTCCTCGAGATGCCAATGCTCCGACGGAGCCGGCTGAACGAGCACCGTCGAGCTCCCGCCGTGGTCGAGGATGAGGGCGCGACCGGCCACGCGAAGGTGCGCGTTCGTCGTCCTGCCGCCGGAGCTGATCTTGAGATCGCCCTGGCCGAGCTTCACCGAGTCGACGCTCACGCCGGCCGCGGTCGCCGCGGCGCTCACGAGGCGCTCAGCGTCCGGGCCTGAAATGGTGCCGCGTGCCCGGGTCATGGCAGCTGGGCCGTCCAGGTCGACCGTGCCGACCACGACGGGGATGCCGTCGGGACCGCTCACCTGAACGTCGTGGAGCGTCCCGCTGACAGCGCTGAACGAGTGATCGACCACGGACACATCCTGGAGCGTCAGGTCCACGTCGCGGACGACCCCGTGCGGCACCGCGACGTTGCGCGCCAGGACGTGGAGCGACTCAACGCGGCCGGAGACGATCCCGCCTCCCACGACGTTCACGTCGACGTGCAGGTCGTCGCCGGCGAAGCCGGCGTCGCGCACCATCGACCCGAGGATCGGCCCGCCGATGACGGGCAGCGCCACGAAGACGAGCAGCACGATCGCGACTGCGGTAAACGCCGCGAAGCGGAGAAACGAAGCCAAGCTGGGCACTCCGGAGTGGCTCGGCGCAGGGCGTGGCCGAGCCGGCACGAGACGCACAGGGTAGTCGCAGCGGGTCGGCTGTGCGCAGGGACGGAGGTCCGGGCTGCCCGCATATACTCGATCTACCATGCAGTTCACCACCCGTCCGGCCGACCGCAGCACCGTGGTGCTCGAGGTCGAGCTCCCCGCAGAACGTGTTGCCCGCTCGATCGACGAAGCCGTCCGCCACCTCGGCCGCCGCACGCGCGTCCCAGGCTTCCGCCCCGGCAAGGTGCCGCGGTCGATGCTGGAACGAGCCCTGGGCGTCTCTCGGAGCGACCCCGAAGCACCCGATCCGATCTACGACGACGCCAAGGAGCACCTCTACGAGCACTCCGTGATCGAGGCGCTGCGCGACTCGGACCTGGACGTGCTGGAGATCCCCCCTGAGCCCGAGTGGACAAGCTTCGCGGAAGGCACTGGCGCGAGCTACCGGGTCAGCGTCCCGGTCCGGCCGACCGTCAAGCTCGGCGACTACGCCCACTTCCCCTTCAAGCCTGAGGTCGAGAGCGTCGATGACGCCAAGATCGACGCGGTCGTCGAGCAGCTGCGCGACCAGGGTGCGAGCCTCGTCAGCGTGGAGGGGCGCCGAGCCCAGACCGGGGACTTCGCAGTCATCGGCTTCGAGGGCCGCAGGGACGGTGAGCCGGTCGAGGGCGCGGCGTCAGAGCGCTTCCCGCTGGTCATCGGAAACGAGCGCATGATCCCGGGGTTCGAGGATGCCCTCGTCGGCATGCACGAGGACGAGACGAAGACCTTCACGGTCAAATTCCCCGACGACTACGGCGAGGCGGAGCTGGCAGGCCAGGAGGTCGAGTTCACAGCCACGCTCAAGGAGCTGCGTGAGCGGCGCCTGCCGCCGCTCGACGACGCGTTCGTCCAGTCGGTGAGCACGTTCGGGAACCTCGAGGACCTGCGCAAGGACATCGGCCGGCGGCTGGAGCGCAACGTGCGCGACCGTGCCCGCCACGGCTTTGCGGATCGCATCATCGAGTACGCCACCGCCAACGCGACCGCGGAGATCCCGGACCTGCTTGTCGACCGCGAGATCGACGTGATGCTCGATGAGCTGAAGGTCCGCCTTGCCGAGCAGAATATCGACTACGCCGAATACCAGCGCGTCACCGAGCGCGACGAACCGAAGCTGCGGGAGGAGTACCGCGGCGCCGCCGCGCACCGCGTCAAGGTGCTCCTGACGCTCGGAGCGATTGCCGACGCGGAAGGCATCGTCATCCCGGATTCGGCCGTGAAGGCCGAGCTCGAGCTCGGGCGTCGCAACAACCCCGAGGACTCCAGGCTCGTTGCGTACCTCGAATCTGATCGTGGCCGCTCGTACATCCGGTCCCAGCTGCGTCGCTCGCAGACCGTGGAGACCCTGATCGATCGCTGGATCGCCGAGCACCCGGAGTTCAGCGACGTGCGGCACGTCGAAGACCAGGAGGCTGCCGCGATGGAGGCCGCGGCGGTCGGGGACGCACTCCCCGACGTCGAGATCGAGGCCGACGCCGACGAGGTACCGGCCATACCTGCAGAAGACCCGGAACCGATTGCCCAGACCGCAACCGAGGGAGCCCGTACGTGATCATCCGTGCCATTCCCACCCGCTCGGCCGCTCTCGAAGCTGCGCGAGCCACCTCCGCGATGCTGGTCCCGATGGTCATCGAGACCTCCAGCCGCGGCGAGCGCGCCTATGACATCTACAGCCGGCTCCTCAAGGAACGGATCATCTTTCTTGGTGACGCCATCGAGGACCACGTCGCCAACCTGATCATCGCGCAGCTGCTCTTCCTCGAGGCAGAGGACCCGGAGCGCGACATCAGCATCTACATCAACTCGCCGGGTGGCAGCGTGACATCGGGTCTCGCGATCTACGACACGATGCAGTACCTGCGCGCCCCTGTCAGCACGATCTGCATCGGCATGGCCGCGAGCATGGCCTCGGTGCTGCTGGCTGCGGGCGCGAGGGGCAAGCGCTACGCGCTGCCGAACAGCCGGATCATGATCCACCAGGGCTCGGCGGGGTTCCGCGGCAACACGCCTGATGTGCTGATCCAGGTGAGGGAGGTGGAGGAGCTCAACAACCGGCTCAACGGCATCCTGGCTCGCCACACGCGGCAATCTCCAGATCAGATCGCAAAAGACACGGAACGGGACTATTTCATGTCCCCCGAACAGGCCCAGACCTATGGCATCATCGACGAGGTCTACGCCGAGCGCGATCAGTCGCTGATCAGTGAGGCGAAGGCGGGCGGGGGACTCGCAGGGGAGATCCCCGCGGCAGCGGCGGACGAGGGCGACTCGACCCCCGCACCGGAGAAGGGTTCGCGCTGACTCGGTTGGTCCCGAGCCGGCGGCGGCCTGCCAGGAGAGCGGCTTGATGTCCACCACGACCAGCGGCACGAGCAGCAAGGGGACCAAGGTCCCTTATCGCTGCAGCTTCTGCGGAAAGAGCCAGGAACAGGTTCGCAAGCTGATCGCCGGCCAGGGCGTCTACATCTGCGACGAGTGCATCAACCTCTGCCAGGAGATCATCGAAGAGGAGATGCTGGAGACGCCGCGGACCAAGCCGCACGCGGCCAAGCTTCCCAACCCGCGCCAGATCAAGGATGCCCTGGACGCCTACGTCATCAGCCAGGAGCGCGCCAAGCGCGTCCTCTCTGTCGCCGTCTACAACCACTACAAGCGCGTCAATGCCGGCAACCAGGTGGACGACGTCGAACTCCAGAAGTCGAACGTGCTTCTCGTGGGTCCAACTGGAAGCGGCAAGACGCTCCTCGCGCAGACGCTGGCCAAGGTGCTCGACGTGCCCTTCTGCATCGCGGACGCGACTTCCCTGACCGAGGCCGGCTATGTCGGCGAGGACGTCGAGAACATCCTCCTGCGACTGATCCAGGCTGCCGATTTCGACGTCGCCCGAGCCCAGCGCGGGATCATCTACATCGACGAGATCGACAAGATCGCCCGCAAGGCGGACAACCCCTCGATCACCCGCGACGTCTCCGGTGAGGGGGTCCAGCAGGGCCTGCTCAAGATCCTCGAGGGCACGATCGCGAACGTGCCGCCACAGGGCGGGCGCAAGCATCCGCACCAGGACTTCATCCAGATCGATACCACGAACATCCTGTTCGTCTGCGGCGGGGCGTTCGAGGGACTGGAGAAGATCGTCGAGGAGCGGGTCGGTCGCAAGTCGATGGGCTTCGGCTCAGAAGCCCGGACAGACAAGGTGAAGCGCGATCGGATCCTGGAGCAGCTCATGCCTGAGGATCTGCTGAAGTTCGGGCTCATCCCCGAGTTCGTCGGCCGGCTGCCGGTCATGGTCACGCTCTCGGCACTGACCCGCGACGAGCTGATGCTGGTCCTGACCGAGCCGCGCAACGCGGTCACGAAGCAGTTCCAGAAGTTCCTCCAGCTGGACAAGGTCGAGCTGGTCTTCACGCCGGGCGCCATCTCCGCGGCTGCCGAGCTGGCGCTTGCCCGCAAGACGGGGGCGCGGGCACTCCGCTCGATCGTGGAGGAGTCGCTGCTCGACGTGATGTACGACATCCCGGAGCGCACCGACGTCCGGAAATGCATCATCACCGAGGAAACCATCCGCGAGGGCCGCGTACCTCTGCTGCTGACCAAGGCGGAGATCGACCGCGGCGTCGACGAGACGAACTACGAGGAGCTGCTGCTCGAGCGCGGCGCGTAGGGATCGAGGCTCGGGCAAAGCGAACCCGGGCGGTCAATGGCGCCGGATCCGGGGTCGCACCCTTTCTGTCGCGGACGGCGACGAGGCGGGCGGGAGATCGTCGACCGTAGGTCCGGAGAGATCGAGGCTCGGTTCGCCCTCTTGCCCGGGGGACCGGGCTGCCCACTTCCAGTGCACATCGTCGTCCTCCTGGACCCCATGCGGCCGGCACAGGTCGACGGACGGAGGCAAGAACCCCGCCGCGAACGAGCCATGCCAGAGCGCGCCGACGATGTCGGCGACAGACCTCGCAAGACCTTCCAGCACGAGGCGCGCCATGGATCCATTGTGTGCCGTTCGGGGGTTGCAGCCGATGACGAGCTCCGGCGACGAGGGTCGCCGCCTCGCATCGTGCAAGGCCCGCATGATGGAACTCCCCGCAACCAGGAGGAGACGATGTCGACCGAGATTCCCCCGGCCGGACGCGACGGCGGCACATCCGCCAAGCTGCAGACCTGGCCACGGAGCACTGGAGCCTGCTCGCGACCCGCTCGCTGACCTACAACGAATCGCTGACGCGGGTGACCATCTTCCTGGCGATCCTGTCCGGCGCGGTGATCGCTCTGGCGTTGGTCGCGCAGGCCGATCACTTCGGGCCGGCGTTCATCTCGATCGCGATTCCCATCCTCTCCGTCGTCCTGTACGCGGGCATTGCCACGATCTCGCGCCTCACGGCGTTGAATCGCGATGACTACCGCTGGGTGATCGCCATGAACAGGCTCCGAAACGCGTACCTCGAGCTGCACCCAGACCTCGAGCCACACTTCACCACCAGCCCATACGACGATCTGCCCGGCGCCCTCCAGACGCTCGGCATCGACCTGACGTCCGGCGGAAGGATGGGATCGGTGCCGGGCGTCGGGTCGGTGCTCCATCTGATCCAGACGCTTCCGGGCATGCTGACCGTGATCGTGGCGGCAGTCGCCGGCGCGATCGGGGCCCTGGCCGCCCTTGCCATCTCCATTCCGCCGGTGGGAGTCGTCCTCGTGGCTGCGGCAGCATTCCTGCTCGACCTGGTATTGATGGGCGCCTGGAACCGCCGGTCGGTCAAGGCCCTGACCCCGAGCCTCGAGCCCCGATTCCCCTCGCCACCCGGGGTGGATTCGCCCGCCTAGGGCTACCCCTCCGGCGTGCTCTCCTTGATGAAGTCGAGGATCTCGCCCCACGCGGCGGCGGAGGCGTCCGCGAATTCCGCCTTCTTGCGATCGAAGAACGAGTGCGGCGCGTCGGGATAGACAACGAAGCGGTGCGCCACGTCGGCGGCCTTGAGCGCGGCATCGAACGCGGCGATGGACTCGGGCGGAATCGCGCCATCGGCCCCACCGAAGATCCCGAGCACCGGACAGCGCATCTCCGACGCCGCGTCCACCGGAGCGGGCGCGTCGTTGCGGCCACCACCGACGGGGACGCCGTAGAGGCCGATCACGCCGTTCAGCTCGAGCTCCGGCACGGTCGCCATATCGAAGCTCATGCGGCCGCCGAAGCAGAAGCCGATCGTGAAGGAGGCCCGGACCGGTCGCGAACCCCGCAGCGCAGACGCGGCCACAATCGTGTCCGCGCGGATTCCCGCCCACGTCGTCTGCTGCGCATGCGGCATGTGCTCGAATGCATCGCCGCGCGCCGAGACGCCTGCCGTCCGCCCGAAATAGTCGAAGGCAACGGCATCGACGCCCGCCTCCGCGAAGCGCAGTGCCAGCTCCGGGTAATAGGGGTGCAGGCCTCGCACATCCGGCAGGATCACGACTCCAGCGCCGCTCGGAGAGGAAGCGTCGGCCGCGTAGGCTGCGAACCGTTTGCCGTCCGAGGCCGTCAGGACGAGGTCGCGTCCATCAACGGCCGCGCCCGCGATCGCCGGAATCGGAGGTCGGCTGTCGTCGTCGAAGCACATCGGCAAGGCTCCTCTTCGTTTGTTGCCGCTCGATCGACGCTGAATTCTGCGCTACACTCCGCCACCACGGCGACGACCGTGAGGAGTAGCGCCCGACGCCGCGCCAGAGAAGCGGGTCATCGGCTGGAAGCCCGCAGCGGAACAACGGCGTGAACGTCGCTCGCGAGCCGTGACGGGTGGCGCCCGATAGCGCGCCGAGAGGGCCCTCGAGCCCCCCGGAACCGGAGCACGGACCGGCACGACCGCTGTGATGAACAGCGGTGGAACCCGAGGACCGAACCAGCAGGTGGTATCACGACCCCGTTCGTCCGCTGGACGAGCGGGGCGTTCTGTTTTCAGGGCAAGCAAGAGCCGGGGAAAGACGAGCCAGGGATTGCACGAGCCAGCCATGACCGCCTCCACGACACCAGGAGATCCGGCGCCGAGCAGCTTCGCCGCGGGCGAGATGGCGTCCGCGTACCGGCCCGGAGAGATCGAGCCGGAGATCTACGCGCGCTGGCTGGCGGCCGACGTCTTTGCGCCCGACGGACGCGGTTCCTCGCCCGATACGCGCAAGCCGCCCTTCGTGATCGTCCAGCCTCCGCCGAACGTCACGGGCGCCCTGCATATCGGCCACGCGCTGACTACGACCGTCGAGGACGCGATGATCCGGCGTGCCCGGATGCAGGGCCATCCCACCCTCTGGCAACCCGGCGTCGACCACGCCTCGATTGCCGCCCAGGTCGTGCTCGATCGCCTCCTCGCGATGGAGGGCCAGAGCCGCGAGTCGCTCGGACGTGAGCGCTACCTCGAGCGTATGTGGGCCTTCGTGGAAGAGACCCGCGGCGTCATCAGCGGCCAGCACCGCAGGCTCGGCGCATCGGCCGACTGGGAGCGCGAGCGCTTCACGATGGACCCGATCTCGGCCCGCGCCGTGCGCACGGCATTCAAGCAGCTGTACGACGACGGGCTCGCCTACCGCGGCGAGCGGCTCATCAACTGGTGCCCCGGCGACCAGACGAGCCTGTCCGATCTCGAGGTCATCGCCACGCCGGAGAACGGGACCCTCTGGTTCATCCGGTATCACCTGCTGCGCGAGGACGGCACGCCCGATGCCGACGAGACGATCACCGTCGCCACCACCCGGCCGGAGACGATCCTGGGCGACACGGCGGTCGCGGTGCACCCGGACGATGAACGCTACCGCACGGTGGTTGGCCGCCGCGTCATGATCCCCGTCGTGGAGCGGCCCGTCCCGGTCATTGCCGACCCGATCGTGGAGCGGGACTTCGGATCAGGGGCGGTGAAGATCACCCCCGCCCACGATCAGGATGACTTCGAGACCGGCCGCCGGCACAGCCTGCCGATCATCGACGTGATGACAGACGACGGCCACATCAACGAGCAGGGTGGCCCGTACGCAGGGCTGACGCTCGCCAAGGCGCGCGAAGGGATCCTGCGCGACCTCGAGGACCGTGGCGACCTCGCGGAGGCGCGTCCGCACGAGATGATCCTGGGCCG
>JBBSGX010000038.1:0-15448 GCA_038253685.1 Candidatus Limnocylindrales bacterium
CGCGCAATGTCGCGGCGCAGGTCCTCCTGGGCACGCATGACCGTGACGGACTCGGGCAACCGCCGCTCCGGCACGGGAGCCGGTGGCGGCCCGCTCTTGCTCAGGACGATGGCGTCGACGCCGCCGAGGGCGCGGTAGAGCGAGTCCAGCCGGTCGCGGAAGCGCTGCAGCGTCTTGAGCTTGCCCTCGAGCACCTCCTGTTGCGCGTCGAAGAGGAGGGCGCGGCGTGTGAGCGCCAGCAGCTGGATCCGGGCGTCTCGCACCTCACCGGCGTCCGCACGGGCATCCTGCTCGAGGATGGCGACCCGCTCCTCCCCCTTCTGGCGACGCGCATCGTGGCGCTCGAGCTCCGAATGGGCCTGGCGGGCCAGAAGCCCGATCTCGTCCCGCTCGCGGTCGAGTTGAGCGATCTCCTCGACCAGGCCCGCGCGCAGCAGGTCCATGTCGCCGGCCGAGTCGCCGTGCGGCATGGTCTCGGGCCTGGAGGTATCTGCGCCCTGGCTCATGGCCTCAGTCTTCGGGGATCCGGATCCAGCCCTGCTTCATGGCATACACCACGGCCTGGGTGCGGTCATTGACGGAGAGCTTTCGCAGTATGGAGCTCATGTGGTTCTTGACGGTCTGCTCGCTGATCGACAGGGCGTAGGCGACCTGCTTGTTCGTCATGCCCTTCGCGATGTTGTCCAGGATCTCGACCTCGCGCGGGGAGAGCGGCGCAAAGATGGGCGCGGCCTCCTGGCCATAGACAGCCAGCTCCCGGAACTCCTTGAGGACGCGGCTTGCCACGGACGGGCGGGCGAAGACCTTGTCGTTGATGAGGTACTCGCCACTATTCACGCGCCGGATGATCGTGACCAGGTCATCGGGGCTGATGTCCTTGAGCACGAACGCTGCCGCCCCGGCCTTGATCGCCTCGAAGAGCTGGTCCTCGTCCTCGTTCACGGCCAGTGCAATGATCGCGGTGGCCGGCACCTCGCGCTTGATGCGCTGGGTCGTCTCGATGCCGCCGGGCGGCGAGATGGAGAGGTCGAGCAGGACGATGTCGGGGGAATGCGCCTGTGCGGCATCGAAGGCGCCTCGGGGATCCTCCGCCTCGGCCACGATCTCGAAGTCCTCCTCCCGCTCCAGGATCTGGCGCATGCCGACCCGGAACAGGGCGTGGTCGTCCACGAGGAGGATCTTGACCTTCGCATCGGGGTTGCGGCGGTCGGGACCGCCTCGTCGGCGGTCCGCACCGGAGTAGCCCATTGCCATCTCCCTCAACTCCTCTTCCCTGGCTCGAGCGCCAGTCGAACGGTCGTTCCCGTGGCCGGGTCCGACACGATGTCAAGCCGCGCTCCGATGAGCTGGGCACGCTCACGCATGAAACGCAGACCAAAGTGTCGCTTGGGTGTCCGATCGAGCGTCTCGTCGACGGAGAAGCCCTGCCCGTTGTCCGTCACCTCCAGCACCCAGGTGTCGGGCGAGCGGTCCTTTCGCGAGGACTCGAGCGAGGTGGTGATCCGCACGCGCGACGCGGCGGCGTGCTTCTTGATGTTGCGCAGCGCTTCCTGCGCCACGCGCAGCACGGCGGTCGCAAGCGGTGCATCCAGCATGTCCTCCGGGGCACGCAGCGCGAGCTCGACCGGGATGCCGTCCTCCAGCGTGATGCGCTCGGCAAGCTCGGCCAGCGCGCCGTCCAGGCCGGCGTCCTCGGCCATCATCGGGTGGAGCTGGTGGATGAAGCCGCGCATCCGCTCGACCTCGCGGTTGAGCTGGTCGCGGAGCGCATTCAGCTCGACATGAGCCGTGTCGGGATCGGAGCGCAGCGCCCGGTCGATGATCTCGACCTGGAAGGCCGCGTTGCTGAGCGCCTGGGCGGGCCCATCGTGGAGCTCCTCGGCCACCTGCGCGCGTTCCGCCTCCTGTGCCTCGAGAATCTGCATGGCGGCGACGCCGCGCTGCGGGAGGTCCGATTCGGGCTCGTCCGCGGCGGTCCGTGCGGTGCCCTTCCAGGCGCCGGTCGTGCCCCGCTCGAGGAAGAGCCAGCTTTGCTCGAGGTCGCGCACCGTCAGCTCGAGTCGAGACAGCAGGGCCTTGGCGCGGCCCAGCCCGCCGGCCTCCATGCGCCGCTCAGCCGCGTCGGCTTCGGCCTCCGGGCTTGCCTGGTATTCGAGCAGATCGGCGGCGTAGGCCTGGCGTAGTCGTTCTGTCACCATGAGCAGCCGGTTGGCGCCCGCCCCGAGCGCCTGCTTCGCCTCGGCGTACAGGGTGTCGAATTCGGCCTGGCGCCGGTCGCCGAGGGTCCCCATCTCCATCGTGGCGCGAGTATAGGGGCTGGCATGCTCGTCGCCGTGCGTCACGGGCGGCAGCCGGGAGCGACCGGAAAGAGCCAGGCAGGGTCGCCGGCCCCCGCAAGACGCACGGCAACGCCGGTCAGGCAGGCCGAGGAAGGTCCGGTCAGGAGCGCGTCCGGGTATTGGCCGCGCTCGTCGAAGACGACCAGGTAGCTGGACCCGAAATCAGCCGCCAACGTTGCGACATCTTCCGGCGACTCATCGGGAAGGGCAATGACCGGCTGCCCGAGCACGTCGGCAAGCCACATGGGGTGGTCACTGATCAGCACGGCGTGCCGCGATGGCGCGGTGGCACCCGTCCCGGCCGCTGCCCCTGCCGTGACCTCCGGGAGCGCGCGCAGCTCCGCGGCGATGGCCGTCATGCGGATGGCCATTCCCCTCGACTGTGCCGCGACGATGAGCACCTCGAGCGTGAGCAGCAGCCCCACCACGGCGAGCATGGCGGCCGGGCCCAGCCAGGCGTTCGGGCGCGACCAGGCGCGCGCCCGCCCTACGCGCGCGACGAACGCGTCCATCCCCAGCACGGCGGCCACGCTCAGCCCGACGAGCAGCGGGCCGGAGGCGTGCAGGAAGGTTCCCCATACCGTGGCAACCGGGAAGACGACGTCGGCGACCAGGAAGGTGAGGACGCCGCTCACGAGCAGCGCGCTGAGCGCGGTCGCCCGGCGCAACGCCGGAGATCGCCGCATCGCGAGGATGGCAAGGATGCCGATCAACCCAACGGGAAATGTCGGCACGAGCACGACGGTCAGCAGGTCGTGGCCCATGGCGCCACCGACATGTCCAAGGATCGTGCCCGGACCCTGTCCCAGGAAAGCACCGAGCGACGGACGATGGAGGTAGGCGAAGATCTCTTCGTTCCGCAAGAGGAACGCGTTCTCGATGCTCTGACCGGGAAACGGCGTGCCGAAGACGAGGGTGTCGCGGACGAGCCACGGGACGACCAGCAGAGCGCCGCCGACGGCCACAGGCAGCAGGGCAAGGGCGGCGAGACCCAGACGCCTCCCGCTTGGAGCGGCGCGGACGGCGGCCAGCGCGAAGAGGAGGTACGTGGCGCCCAGCCAGACCGCTTCCAGGCGGGAGAGGTACCCAAGGCCCAGCACGAGCCCGAGAACGACGCCGGGCAATACCCGCGAGCGTGCGCGTTCCGCTGAGGTCGCTCCGGCTGCCGCCAGCGCGCGCGGCATGAGGAGGGCCGCAAGGACCCCGAAGATGAGGAACGGAGTCGTGGAGTCCGGCAGCGCGGCAGCGACCACGAATGGACCCAGCACCGCGGCCAGGAGGCCGCTGCCCACGGCAACGGCCG
Source organism: Candidatus Limnocylindrales bacterium (assembly GCA_038253685.1). Classification (GTDB taxonomy): domain Bacteria; phylum Chloroflexota; class Limnocylindria; order Limnocylindrales; family CSP1-4; genus JAFMJV01. Next base: position 3,643 of record JBBSGX010000038.1, read on the forward strand.
AGGCGCGGACAGGGCTGAGGGCAGAGGCCCGCGCCGCCTCGCGGCCCACGGCCCAGGCCAGCGGCGCAATGAAGGCACCCAGCAGCACGCCGCCGATCTGCGCCGCGGAGAAGGAGGTGCCGAAGATCGCCATCGACGCGGCCGACGCGAGGCTGGCCATCGGCAGCCACAGCTCGAAGGCCGGCTTCGGCAGCACCAGGGGTGGCGTGGCGTAGCTCCAGATCGAATCGCTCACCATCCCGTGGCCCTGGACCAGGTTGCGTGCCACGTCCACGTAGTAGGCACTGCCCTCCGTTGCCGGAAAGGTGATCGTCGATGCCGCGACCAGGCGCACGACGAGCGCGACGGCGAAGAGCGTGAGCGGCGCGAGCCACGGGCTGCGCCGCATCCGGGTCACGGAGCGCACCGGATGTCGGCGGGATAGAAACACACGGCGTAGAGCGCGACGCGCGGCAGGGCTGCGGCCGAGATGCCGCCGGGTGAGACCGCGGAGGTGGCCTCAGGACCGGGCGGGCGCAGCAGCGGAGCAATCGAGAGCCTTGGCGACGAGAGCCACTCTGGCCGCTCCGTCCCGGCCAGCAACGGGGCGAGGGACGGAGTGATGTGGTCGCTCTCGAGGACGAGCCAGCGGATGCCGTACTCGCGCAGCGCCTGCTCCACGATCGGCAGCGGGTCGTCCGGCGTCACGATGCCCGGGTGCCCGGTGGCGTATCGGTAGCCGCCTGCGTCGGGCGTCATCAGCCGATCATCTGCCGGGACGCCGGCCAGCGACGCGGCCACGGCCGAGTGCAGGTCTTGCTCGCCGCGCCACTGCCGGTCGATGACATACGTCGCGATGACCGAGCCCATCAGCGTCACGGCGACCGTCATGGCCGTGAACACGACGGTGGCACGCTCCACGTTCCAGCTGGTTCGGCGCCGCGCCACCCACCTGACGGTGGCTGCCACGCCGAGCAGTGCCAGCAGGTACGCGTGGGGCAGCAGCGCCACGGCCGAGTGCAGGAACGTGCCATACGGGACGTGAACCGCAAACAGCAGTGCATTGAAGGCGAAGAGCGTGATCGCGTACACGATCCAGGGCGAGAAATTGGGATCGCGTCGCCGCAGCCACGTGCCGATGAGAATGAACGGCACGAGGAAGCCGAGGAGCGGCATCGTGGCGAAGATCGACAGTGCGGATGTCAGGCCAGCCACGCGACTGGACAGCAAGGGGCCAAGGCCCTGTGCGAGGAAGGTCTGGAGCGTCGTGACGCTGCTGACGCTGTAGAGCTGCCGGTAGTCGGTGATGAAGAGGATCCGGCCGTTTGCCGCTGATGGGGAGAGCGAGCCGAAGACCGCGAGCTGGCGCAGGAACCAAGGACTGACAACGATCAGGAAGCCCGCGGCACAGGCGATGGCGGCCGTCCACCCGATCCGGGATGCTCGAGGGCTCCGCAGCATATCCATCAGGAAGGCCAGGGCGAACGGCACGCCGAGCAAGACTCCGTCGTTTCGCGACATGGTCGCCAGGCCGACCGCGATCCCGCCGAGCGCGAAGGCACGTTGGTCCCCGCGCAGGCCGCGCGAGCATGCCCACAGGGAGATGGCGCCGAGCAGCATGAACAGCGCGAAGTTGTCGGGCTGCGACAGGAAAGGGGTGACACCGCCCGGGATCGCCACGAGAAGGCCTCCGGCGATGGCCTGGCCGCGGGTGAGGCCGGCGTCCCTCGCGATCAGCCACGTCACCGGCGCGACGGCGGCGGCGCACAGCCAGAACGGCAAGGCGGACGCCAGGACGGACGGACCGAGGACCCAGATGAAGGGCACCTGGATCAGCGCGGCCAGCGGCATCCAGTGCGCATTCGACGGAATCGGCAGGATCGCAGCGGCCACGTCCGGCAGCCGACCACCTACCTCAACGAAGTTCCAGATGAAGTCGACGCTGAAGCCATGCCCCGCGGCCAGCTGGTGCGCGAGGTTCACGTAGTAGTAGGAATCGGGATACGCGGGGTCGCCGAAGAACGACGCAGTCAGGGCTCGGGCGCACAGGGCGACCAGGAAGAGCAGCAAGGGGATCGCCATCGCCGGTGCAGCGTAGCAACGGTGCCTACCCGTTCCGACCAGTACGAATGGTCTATCCCGGCCTTCCGGCGGGGGATCACGGGAGCAGTCTGGTGAGGTCCAGATGGGACAAAGGGGCTATCGGCGGAGCGTCCGCCGGCTGATAGCCTCGACTCATGACAAGCGACCCGTCAGCCATCGCGGCGCGCCCTGCCGCGACCCGGAGCCGCCGTCGGGCGCTGCTCCACGGGCTGACCGCCGCCGGGCTGCTGTTTCTTGCCTATCTCTTCCTGGTGGTCGCGCCGCAGACTCAGACCTTCGGGTTCGACGCGTTCGCCTATTGGAACGTGCAGCTCCCGCACCCGTACGGCGTTCCGGTTGGCGGCCTGGGCTCGTTCCTGTACTCCCCGGCGATTGCCCAACTCTTCTCAGTCTTCGCAGCATTGCCGTTGTGGGCCTTCCTGTGGCTGTGGATCGCGGCAATGGTGGGCACGATCATCTGGCTCGGCGGTCGCTGGGCGCTCGTCATCCTGGCCTTCCCGCCGGTTGCTCTCGAGCTCTACCACGGCAACATCCACCTGTTCATGGCTGCGGCGATTGCCCTCGGCTTCGCGCATCCCTCAGCCTGGGCCTTCATCCTGCTCACCAAGGCAACGTCAGGTGTCGGCCTCCTGTGGTTCGTGGTTCGCCGCGAATGGCGCCAGCTGGCCATTGCCCTTGGCGTGACGGGTGCGATCGCGGCCCTGAGCTTCGTCTTCGCGCCCGCGCTCTGGTCCGAGTGGATCCGCTTCGTGATGCAGGAGACCCAGTCGACGCCCAACGGAACGTTCCTTCCCGTTCCGTTGTGGGTCAGGCTTCCCGTCGCGACGGTCATCGTGATCTGGGGAGCCCGCACCGATCGCCGCTGGACCGTGGCCGTGGCCGCTACCCTCGCCCTCCCGGTCCTGTGGATCACCGGGTTCGCCGTTCTCGCCGGAGCGGCGCCCGAGCTTCGGGCCCGGGCGACGCGCTCCCGTGCGACCGTTCCCGCCGCTCTGTCCCTGGCTGGCAACCCGATCCCCGTGATGGAACCGCGCCATGTCGCGAGCTGACGGCCGCCGTCGAGCGTTGCTCCACGGCCTGACGGTCGCGGGACTGCTGTTCCTCGTCTACCTGTTCCTGGTGATCGCGCCGCAGACGAGGACGGTCGGGTATGACACATTCGCCTACTGGAGCGTGCAGCTGCCACATCCCTACTGGGTGGCATACGGGGGTCTCGGCTCCTTCCCTTACTCCCCACCGATCGCGATGCTCTTCACCTTCATCGGCCAGCTGGCCGCGTTGCCGTGGTGGGTCTTCCTGTGGCTCTGGATCGCGGCCATGGTGGCCACAGTCATCTGGCTCGGCGGTCGCTGGAGCCTCGCCGTCCTGGCCTTCCCGCCGGTGGCACTTGAGCTGTACCACGGCAACATCCACCTGTTCATCGCCGCCGCAATCGTCATCGGCTTCGCACACCCGTCGGCCTGGGCCTTCATCCTGCTCACCAAGGCCACCTCCGGGGTGGGGCTGCTGTGGTTCGTGGTTCGCCGCGAGTGGCGCCAGCTGGCGATCGCGGTCGGCGTGGCAGGAACGATCGCGGCCGTCAGCTTCGTGTTCGCGCCGCAGCTCTGGTCCGAGTGGACCCACTTCGTCACGGGGGAGGCGCAGGGCACGCCCGGCGGGCCCTCCGTGCCCGTTCCGCTCTGGCTGAGACTGCCCGTCGCCGCTGCAATCGTCATCTGGGGAGCCCGCACCGATCGCCGCTGGACGGTGGCCGTGGCCGCAACCATCGCCCTGCCGGTACTCTGGTTCGCCGGGATCGCGGTGCTCGCCGGCGCCGTGCCTGACCTTCGAGCCCGGGCCGCCGGCTCGCGCTCGAATGCGCAGCCCGCAATCGTGCACCCCGCGCCGTCCACCGATGCGGCGCCCCGGCGCGATCCCGGCACACCGGTACAGGCCGGCAGCGCCTGATCCGTCTCGACGCGCCACGGCGACCAGCGGCGCGCCCTACCATCTGACCCATGCCCCGCGACGCCAAGCCCAGCCTGACGATCGTGCTGCCGGCCTACAACGAGTCGGAACGCATCGGTCCGGGGCTCGACGAGCTGTTCGGCTACCTCGACCGGATGGGCCCTGCCCGCGAGGGCGGCCGGCCCGCCACCGAGCTCGGACCCTGGGATGTGCTGGTTGTCGATGACGGCAGCAGCGACGACACCGCGGCGATCGTCGAGGCGCGCCCGGACTCGAGGCCGGGCGCCGACGGCAAACCGGTCCGGGTGCGCGTGCTCCGTCGCCCGCACGAAGGCAAGGGAGCGGCCGTTCGGGCGGGCGTGCTGGATGCGACGGGCGACCTCGTGGTGTTCACGGACGCGGACATGGCCACTCCCCCGGATCAGCTCCCGTACCTCACAGCGGCGCTCGCCGATCACGACGTCGCGCTCGGCAGCCGTGTCCAGCCCGACGGCAGCGACCGACGCGCCAGCCAGCCGCTCCATCGGCAGCTCCTCGGCAGGTTCTTCCGGCTCCTGTCGGGCGCCTGGGTCACCGGTCCGGTGCCCGACACGCAATGCGGCTTCAAGGGCTTCCGGCGCGCGGCGGGACAGGATCTGTTCGCCCGCCAGCAGATCACCAGCATCGTGTTCGACGCGGAGATCATTCACCTTGCCCGGCGCCGAGGCTATTCCGTCGGCATCGTCCCGGTCCAGTGGTCGGACAAGCGCGGTTCGCGCATGCGCGTTCGTCCGGGTCTGGCGTTGCGGGTTGCATGGGATCTGGTACGGATCCCGCTGATCCATCGGAGCGTGCGTCGAGTCGCTGCGCCTTACACTGCAAGCGCAACCCATGACGACCCTGCCTCACCCGACGCCGGCCACTGACCGCGAGGACGCGGAAGGCGCACTGATTCCATGTCCCGTGCCGTTCGCATCCATCCCGCGAGTGACGTGGGATCGGCTCGCGGCGGCGAACCCTGCGATCACTCCGTTCAGCCGCTGGACGTTCCACCGTGCCTGGTGGGACGCATACGGCGCCACGGCCCACGAGCAGTACCTGGCCTGCGTCCCGCCGGGGTCGACCGGCGTGGCCGTCGAGGATCCGTTCGCGGATAACGGGGCCATCCGCGGCATCGTCCCGCTGATGCACCGCCACGAGGTCGAGCCCGGCGACGAGGACACGGCCACGATCCTGCGGCGGCGGACCCAGGGGGGGACGTCTGTGCGGCCCGATGCGAAGGCGGTCTTCATGGCCGCGAGCTACCACGCCGACTACGCGACGCTCCTCTGCGCACCGGAAGACATGAACGCCGTGGCGGAGACGCTCGCCACGAGCTGTTGCCAGCCGATCCCTGCCGAGGACGCGATCATGCCTTGGGACGTGATCGACCTGCGCCGGTTGCGCGGCGATGATCCGGCACTCCCTGCCCTGGAGGCCGCGTTCCGGCGCCATGCCGCGCGGCAGAACTGGCAGGTTCGCGTCGAGCTCGAGGATGTCTGTCCGGTCCTGACGCTGCCGGAAGGCGGGTGGGAGGCATACCTCGGCCAGCTCGATGGCAAGGCGCGCCACGAGATCCGGCGCAAGATCCGCCGCGCGGAAGCCTCGGGCCCGATCAGGTTCGAGCTTGCGCCACTCAGTGCCGAGTCCGTGGACGCCTTCATCGAGCTGCACCAGGCGCGCTGGGGGGAGGAAGGCCTCTTCCCCCGAACCGAGGGCGGCGACCGAAGCCGCCGTTTCCTTCACCGGCTGACCGAGCTCGAGGCCGAGGGCCAAGCCGGCGCCCAGCTCCAGCTCGGCCAGGTACGGGTGGGCGAACGCCTCATCTTCGCGACCGTCGGCTTCGACGACGGCACGACCTGCTACTTCTACAACGCAGGCATGGATCCGGCGGCGCGGGACCTGTCTCCGGGGGTCACCGGGACGGCGGCGTACCTGCGAGACCGCATCGAGGCCGGGCGCCGGCGATTCGACTTCCTGCGCGGCAACGAGCCCTACAAGTACGAGTGGGGAGCCGTGGATGAACCCGTTCACCGTTTGCTCGTGACCCGGGGCCTCGCCTCGTGAACGCTACGCCCACAAGCGGTCCCTGCTGGGAGCCTCCCCGGCGTTCACGCCCCGCTGACGAGCAGATCCGCGTGGCCGAGCTGGTCGCATCGGCCACCAACGGCGGTGCGCAGGAGCACGTCGCATCGCTGCTGTCACACATCGAACGGGACGCCTATGACGTCCGCGTCATCAGCCTGTCGGAGGGCAGCTCCGTGCGCCGCTGGCGCGCACTCGGTGTCCCCGTCGAGGTTGTGCGCGAGGACGGCGATGACGCTGTCGTCGAGCGGGTCGCCAAGCTGCTCGAGGAATGGCGGACGCAGGTAGTGCACGGCCACATGTACCGCGCCGAGGTAGTGGGCATCCGTGCCGCCATGCTGCTCGAGGAGCGCGGTCTTCCACGGCCCTATGTCATGAACACGGTCCACTCCAGCCGCGTACGCAGCCAGGAGGATCGGGATCTGCTTCGCGCGCTGACGCCGTCGATGGACCGCCTGGTCGCGGTCAGCAAGTCGATAATGGCCAAGCTCGAGGCGGACGGCCGCGTCGGGCCACAGGTCGACCTGATCTACAACGGCGTCGACCTGCAGCGCTATGACCACCAGGAGGCCTGCTGCACACTCCCCGAGGAGTACGGCTTCGAGCCCGGCTCGCCGATGGTCGGGGTCGTGGCGCGCCTCGAGCCGGAAAAGGGCCACCCCACCCTGCTCGACGCGTGGCCGCTGGTCCTCGAGCGAGTCCCGGACGCGCGGCTCCTGATCATCGGCGAGGGGTCGCGGCATGAGGCCCTGGAGGAGCAGGCCCGCGACCTCGGCCTCCTCGGCGAGGAATGCACCGGCGACACCTGCGTCGGCACCCGCCACGCGCGACCCGGAGCCCGTGTCGTCTTCACCGGCCTGCGCGATGACGTTCCCGCCGTCACCGCCGCGCTCGACGTGGCCGTGCTGCCTTCCTACCGCGAGGCGCAGGGCCTCGTGATCCTCGAGGCGATGGCGCTCTCCCGCCCCGTCGTTGCCAGCCGGGTCGGCGGCATTCCGGAGATGATCGAAGACGGTGTCACCGGCCTGCTCGTCCCGCCGCGCAATCCCGAGGCGCTGGCCGCAGCCATCACGAGGTTGCTGCTCGACCATCCCTTTGCCGACACGCTCGCCCATACCGGCCACGACGTCGCCCACGAACGCTTCTGCGTGGAGGCGATGGTCTCCGCCATCCAGAACCTTTACGACGAGGGTGCCCGCACCGCCGGCGATCGTGCCAGGGTTCCGGCTCTACCCGCTGTCGCCTGAGCGATTCGCCTGAGCGATTCGCCCGAGCCCTTCGCCCGTGGGCCTCGTGGGGCGCGCCGTCTACGGCCTGACGACGCCCCAATAGCGCTCGGCGGCGCCGGAGCCAAGACCGCCCGCCAGCGCGATGCGCGCCTGGTAACCAGCCACGTCGTCGAGCATGCCCTGGTCGCTCTCGAAGAGCCGGGTGATCTGGCTGGCGTAGAGGCGCAGGCCCGCGACCTTGCGCTCCGTTGTCTCGCTGACATCGCTGTAGCGAGCCTCGACGTCGAGCCCGCGCGGCAGGTCGATCCCGCCGCCCGGGAGATCGCCGGGTCCGGTGAAGTCGTGCCACCAGGCGTAGGGAAAGTCTTCGTAGAAGGTGGCGAGGCCCGCCAGGTCCGGTGCCGGCATCACCCAGCGCCGCGGCTCGGCCAGCATCGAGAGCCCGACCTCGCGGCAGAGCTGGTGATCGACATGGTTTCCGACCGCCAGCGGGAAGTAGACCATCTGGGGCTCGAGCCGCAGGATCTCCTGGCGCAGCAGGTCGTAGGGTGGCTCGTCATCGTCGCGCGGCCTGCCAAGCAGCTGCTCGACGTTCTCGTAGCCGCGGTAGATCGCGTCGGGCAGGTCCAGCTGCACGACCGACGCTTCCATGAACCAGGCGTAGCGCTCGTCCTCTGCCCTGCGGATCTCGGCTGCGTCCGCGGCACTGAAGTCGATGACCTCGAGCGAGCCCTGAGACGGCACCGAATCGGCCAGCGGTCGGTCCGGCGTCTCGGCGTTCGTGATGTTGGCGCTGCGTGTCCACGAGGCTCGCTGCCAGAACTGGCGGGCCTGGGTGTTGGCTCGCTCCTGGGTAAGCTCGATCCGCTCGGGATCGGCAGCCCAGGGCGGTGCGCTGGCGCCAACGGGCACGAGCTCGACGTCATTGCTGATGTTGCTGCGCCGGAATGCCTCTCCGCTCGGCCACATGATCTTGCTGCCGAAGCCGAGCGCCGCGCGCTGGTAGCCGCTGAGATCACTGGGGCCGCTGCCGGTGCCCGAGTAGACGGTCAGGATCGTGACGGCCTGACCGAGGTCCCTGAGCCCGGCGATGAGTCCACCGCAGGAGAGCGCAGCATCATCCGGATGCGGGGAAACGAACACGTGGGTCATTGGCCCGAGAATAGCATCGGGGGACGGACGACCGAGCCGCCGGGTCAGTGGTAGCCGTAGCGCCCGAGGAGCGGGACGAACACGCAGGGTTCGAGCTCGATCTGCTCAAAGCGGTCTCCACGCCGGCGAATCACGGTCAGCTGCTGGTGCTCTCGCCTGCCGATCGGCGCCACCAGGCAGCCATCCGCCGCGAGCAGATCGGTGAGCGGCGGCGGGACCTGCGGCGCGGCCGCGGCGAGGACGATCCCTGTGTACGGGGCGTTGGGCGGGTAGCCGAGGCCGCCGTCGCCAACCACCGCCTGCACGCGGTACCCGAGCGCCGCGAGCCGCTCACCGGCAGCGAGGGACAGGTCCGGGTTGAACTCGATGGTCGTGATCTGGGCGCCCATCTCGGCAAGAACGGCCGCCTGGTAGCCCGAACCCGTGCCGACGTCCAGGACCCTGGGCGCCTCACCGGGGTGCCGCGTGCGCCAACCCGACAGATCGAGGGCCTCAGTCATGCGCGCCACGATGAACGGCTGCGAGATCGTCTGACCGTGCCCGATGCTCAGCGCTCCGTCCTCGTACGCGCGGTGCCGAAAATTCTCCGGCACGAAGGCCTCGCGCGGAACGCGGCCCATGGCCGCGAGCGTGGCCGGATCCCGGACGCCGCGCGCCGCGATCTGCTGCGCGACCATGCGAGCGCGCGCCTTGGCGATCGGATCGTCAGCCGGCGGCCGCTCCCAGCCATCCGTCATGACGATCCGCTTCCACCAGCTCGATGAGGGTCAGGGTGCCGCGCTTGCGGGTCGACTCGAAGGACTGGCATCCGGCGCCCTCGTCGGGGCGGAGAATCCGGACGACGCGGACGGCCGAGCCGATGCGGCGCCGGACGAAGCCGCTGACGGGCTGGTGGCCGGCGCGGACGAAGACGACGGAGCTGGCGAAGGCGACCCGGACGCCGACGATGAAGCCGAAGCCGACGGCGCCACCGAGCTGGAGGCGGATGGTCCGACGGACGCTGAGGCCCCCGCCGTCTCGGAAGGGGCGGCCTCGGACGGTGCCGACGTATCGACTGCGATCGAAGGCTCTGGCGTGGTCTGCGTCAGGAAGCCGCCGTTGCCGAAGGCAAGCGCCGCAAAGATGATTGCGCCGAAGATCACGAAGATGAGTCCTATCCAGACCCTGTCAACGCGATCGTCGATATAGGGCAGCTCATCGGGTCGCGCTGCCACCGCCGGAGCCATGGGCGCGGCAGGGGCGCTGGTCCGGCGGTTTCCTCGTCGACCGGAAGCGGCTGCCTGGTCCCGGCCGGCTCTCGGCGCGGCACCCGCTATGGCACCGCCGCCGACCGCGGCCCCCTCGGCTGCAGCGCCCGCCTCGGCGTCGTCGACGGTCTCGTCGGCCGGAACCGCCTCATCGCCGACCTCGGGATCGTCCGCCAGGGGCCCGTCTTCGGAGGAATCGAGCTCGGCTCCGGACTCGCTCGGCTGGGTGTCGTCGGCTCCCGGTCGACCTGGGTCTGTCATCCGAATGGTTTCCTCCATAGGCCTGCGAGCTGCAGCGCGATCTCCACGGCCCGGATCAGGCGAGTCACCGGGACGAGGCCTCGTTCGTTCAGTTGTGTTGCGGCGACCCGGACAGTGGTGAGACCTGCCGTCCACGCCCCCAGGTGCGAATCGATGCCCTCGAGTCGGGCCGAGGCGAGGGCAACGGACCCGTGGGCCCTATTCAGTTGCACCCGAAGGCCGGCCAGGCTGCGGGTCAGACGAACCGCCGCCGGGTCCGATTGTGAGGCACCGGCCCGGAGTCGCCGACGCAGCCGGCCGGCGCGACGCTGAACGGCAACGGCCAGAGCCAGTGCTGCGACCGCAACGGCGGCGGCAACGACCGCGGAGATCAGGGCAGTTTCCGGTCGCACCTGCGCGGGATTATCCATCCTCCGCGGCGGGCTGCGCTCGCGGAGCCGGTGCAGGTGGCGCCTCTCCGCCCGTCTGGGGATCGCGCACGGCGGGAAGCAGCCCCCCGGCGAGCCCGGCAAGGACGGTGACCGCGCCGCTCACGGCGATGACCGTGCCCACCGGGATGTGCTCTGCGGCGACCGAAGACACCGCCATGGACAGGGTCATGGCGCCGAAGACCAGGCTAGAGCGGAAAGCGACCACGCGGCCCATGAAGCCTTCCGGCGTGAGCTCCGCGAACAGCGTCTGGGTCGGGATCACATAGACGAGGTTGAAGACGCCCATCACGAACGCGGCAACCAGCGCGACCAGCACGTTCTGGGTGAGTCCCAGGAACAGGGTCGCAATGCCCATCACCACGAACCCGATGACGACCATCCAGCCTTTGCGCATACGGCTGCCGATCGCGCCCACCACCAGCCCGCCGAGCAGGTTGCCGACCCCGATGACCGCGTCGATCGCCGCGTAGTTCTGCGGATAGGGAATGAAGCGTCCGTCGAGCGCGTCGCGTGCGTACACGATGGTGAGCGCGAGGGTGGTGCCAACGGACAGCTGCGCCACGGCGCTCACGAGGGTGTTCTGGAAGAGCGTCGGCTGGCCGCGCAGCACGTGCCAGCCGTCCCGCAGCTCGGCCAGGAAGGCACGCACCGCGCCCGCCACCGGCGGACCAACCACGCGGACTGCCGCCGGGATCGTCAGGCCCACGATCAGCAACGCACTGATCAGATAGGTCGCGGCGTCGAGCCAGAAGGCAAGCGCCAGCTGCGCGGTCAGGAAGGCGACCAGCAGGCCGGCCAGCGGATACCCGGCGATGTCGGCGATCGTCTCAGCCGTCCAGACGGCGCTGTTCGCCGCGAGCAGATCGTCCGGATCGACGATGCGCGGCACCACCGCGGCCTTGGCCGGCCGGAAGAAGAGGCTGACCGTGGTCACCAGGAACACGAGCGGGTAGACCAGGACGATGTTCGTCTGCGCGGCAACGGGAATGATCAGGACCAGGCCGCCGCGCAGGATGTCGCTGACGACCATGACCCATTTCTGGTCCCAGCGATCGACAAAGGGGCCCGCGATCGGGCCGAGGAACAGGTTCGGCAGGGTCGCCGCCAGGAAGACGAGGCCCGTCGCGAGCGGGGAACCAGTGACCGCCAGCACGAGCACAGCGAGCGCAACCTGGTTGAGCCGATCCCCGAAGAGGCTGATCGTCTGCGCCACCCAGAACGCGCCGAAGCGCGCATCCCGTGCCAGTCGAAGGTAGGGATGGTCGCGGACCCGCCTGGCCCAACCCGGGCCGGGCGCGCGCGGGATCTCGAGCGCCCGCGCCCTGGCGCTCGGCGGCGCAAGCGCCCCCCGACC
>JBBSGX010000039.1:0-15275 GCA_038253685.1 Candidatus Limnocylindrales bacterium
CGCGGGCGAGCTCGTCCAGGAAACGCGAACGGACATCCGGCGACTCGTCGCCGGGAATGTCGCGGGCGCGCTGGCGCGTCAGGCGAAACAGCACGAAATTGGTGCGCACACGCGCGGGGTCGAGGCCTTCAATACCCGCGGCTGCTGCCAGGCCGTCTGCAAGGCGCCGCGCGTTGACGTGGTCCTCGGCCAGGCGTTCGATCATGCCGGCGGGTCCGTCGCGCAGTGCGACCAGTCCGGGCGCCGCCAATACCCCGGCCTGCCGCATGCCGCCACCGAGCAGCTTGCGCGCGCGCCGCGCCCGCCAGATGAAGTCGCGGTCTCCGACGACGACGGAGCCCACGGGACAGGCCAGACCCTTGGAGATGCAGAAGGTCACCGAGTCCGCCCCTGCCACAAGCTCGCGGGCCGTCGTGCCGAGCGCCACCACCGCATTGAAGAGCCGCGCGCCGTCGACATGCAACGGAACGCTGCCCTCGTGCGCGACCCCACCTACCGCGCTCACGTAATCGGGGGGCAATGGTTGCGCCATCGAGTCGGAGTGGGTGTTCTCCAGCATCACGAGGGAGGTGATCGGGTCGTGTGGATCGCTCGGATCCCGGAAGGCATCGCGGATCGCTGCAAGGTCCATCCTTCCATCGCGATCCCAGGGCAGCGTCCGCATCGAGGCACCGACGACAACGGCGTGGTTGGCGGCCTCGTGCTGGATCGAGTGAGAGCCCTCGCCGGCGATGATCTCCCCGCCTCGCGGAACGTGGGCCATCAGCGAAACCAGGTTGCCCATGGTGCCGCTGACGACGAAGAGGCCGGCTTCCTTGCCCGTGAGCTCAGCAGCCCGTGCCTCCAGCGCGATGACGGTCGGATCATCGCCGAAGACGTCGTCGCCCAGCTCAGCCGCTGCCATGGCACGCCGCATCTCGGGTGTCGGCTGGGTGACGGTATCGGAACGCAGGTCGATCGGCGTTGTCATCGGGGCGCGAGGATACCGCGCTCCCCTCTGAGCCCGCCCGCGACGCCAGGTGTGAAATGAAGGGGTATTGACACCCCTTGTCGTGGTGCTCTACTCTGTCACGACACCACTCGACATGGTGGTTACCCCGGTCCTTGGTCAAAGCATGTGAATTAGCCCCAGACGACATCGCCGCCGCCGATGTCGTCGACCTCCCTGCGGTGCGAGGGCCCCGTTCCGAAAGGACGGGGCTTTCGCACGGGTGCGAGGCCGTGTGGGAGCGCGTGGCGGGGTCCTGTCCGCCCATCGCCCAGCTCCGCCGCTTCGGCCTGGCCCTGCGGGCCTTGACGGCTTGGGCGGACTGGGTCGACTCGGCGGCCACCCGCCTCCCCTGGACGGCCTCGGAGTTCTCTTGGGGTTGGGAGCTGGGGACTTGAGTGACGGCTCGGGCGACGATGGGACCTTGGGCGTGGGCACGGACGGCGCGGCGACCATGCCCGCGCCTTCGTCCAACCCGCGCCAAACGTCCAAGCTCGCGACGTCCCGGCCCAAGCCCGGCCCGCGCCAGCGCCCAAGGTCTTATCACCTCCATAGCCCGCCGTCGCCCCGCGTCCGTGCCCGTCCAAGGCCTCACTGCCTCCCCAGCCCGTCCGTTGGCTGGCATTGAGCAGGGCGCTCGCGTCGCCGACGGTCAGCCCTCCCTCTCGCCATCGGGTCAGGACATCGATCCGTCGCTGGTCTCGTGAGCAGTCAGCAGTGCCACATTCATTGAGCACTGACACCTCTCTCCCCCACGCCTCGGCCTCCCTGCTACACTCCCCCCTCGCCGCCCGGACCCGTGGTGTAGCGGCCCAACATGCCAGCCTGTCACGCTGGAGATCGCCGGTTCGAATCCGGTCGGGTCCGCCAGTTTCATGCTTCTGACGTGCCCAACGGGCCCGGCGCGCACCGTCTCGCGGCCAACCTCCGCCAGGTGACAACCAGCCCTCGATGTCCGGCAATCCGAGACTACCGGTCAACCGTCAGGCCGTTCCCGTCCGCGACTCCCGCTACTCCCCGCCGAAAGGCGGCCCGCGGTTGAATGCGTCGCGCGTCGTCGTGCTGCTGCTCTTCCTGGTGTTCGTACTCGGTGCCGCCGGATTCCTCGCCCTTGCGGTGGCTCCGGGCAGCTCGTCGAGCCCACGCCCGTCGAGCCTTACGGGCGCAGCCTCCCCGAGTGGCACCGCAGGGACCTCGAGCTCCGGATCCGACACGATGCCCGGCCCCGGTGAGACTCCTGGCCCTGACGCCACGCCGACCGAGCCCGGAGCCACGATCGATCCCGGCGCGAGCCCCGCCCCGACGCCGACCCAGGCACCGACGGGCTCGCTGATCATGCCAATCGTCCCGGTCGTCGGATTCTGGGAAACCGAGACCGGCATCTCCATGCATGCTCTGACCGATGCCCTCAAGGGCGCCAGCAGCTCATGGCCGCGAGTGATCGTCCTTCAAGCCGACCGGGGCGCGATCGCCGACGCGCTCGGCATCAAGCTCGGCAACTCGGTCGAGACGGGCAACGTGGCCGGCATCCAGGCGGCCGTCAAGCAGGGCGCACTGGGATTGATGCGCGCCTCCGACCTTACGCCGGCGGTCCGGGCGCTGGCGCTCGACGGCAAGGACCTGTTCGGCAATAACCGCATCAAGAAGAACAGCGAGTGGCCGCTCCTCGCCACCGTCACCGCACCAGTCGACCAGGCATGGGAGCAGTCGAAGATGTGGACCCTCGTCGCCGGGGGCGACATGTTCCTCGACCGCGGCGTCCGCAACACGACACTGGAGAAGGGGAAAGGTGTTGACTTCCCATTCGACGGCGGCACGGCGCGCGTCACCGGCCACTACTGCTGCGCGCCGTCGTCCGTCAAGGCCAAGGTCCCGAGCTACGTCCGGACGGGCAACAAGGGCATCGTCCGGCACCTCGTGAAGGACGCCGACCTGGCGATCGCCAACCTGGAGAACCCGATCCCGAACAACCCCTCATGGCACCTCAACGGCTTCATTTTCGGTGGCCAGCCGAGGTCGCTCGCGGGCTTTGTGAACGCCGGCATCGACTGGGTGACGCTGGCCAACAACCACATCTACGACTACGGGCCGGCCGGCGTCCTCCAGACACGCCAGAACCTTGACAATGCGGGCCTGCCCTTCGGTGGCGCCGGCAAGAACCTGCAGCAGGCCGGCCAGATCAGCTACCTCGACACCCATGGCCTGAAGGTGGCGATCATCGCGTGCGTGGCGGTCGGAAAGGCGGCGTGGGCCAGCTCGAGCAAGGCAGGCGGCCTGCCCTGCAAGAACGCCTACGTCCTTCCGCGCATCGCCGAGGCTCGCCAGCACTCGGACATGGTGATCATGTTTCCGCACTGGGGCGTCGAGTACAACCGCAACCCGCTGCCCAGCCAGCGGAGGCTCGCCGGCGACTGGGTCGGCGCCGGAGCGGACCTGATCATCGGCTCACATCCCCATGTACCGGGGGCCATCGAGGACATCGACGGCCACGTGGTCATCTACTCGATGGGCAACTTCATCTTCGACCAGTACTGGTCCACGGCGACCATGGAGAGCATCATCCCGGAGATGACGTTCGCCGGCACGCGGCTCGTACAGCTGAGCCTGCACCCCGACATCATCCTGGACCAGGCACAGCCCAACCTTCTCGACCCGGCCCGTGACGACGGACGCGCTCTCATGAAGGCGATTCGCAACGCCTCCACCGCGCTCGACTGGTAGCGGGCGACCGCGTGTCCTACGGCCAGCCGTACGCACCGGGCGGAACGGAGCTGCCGCCCGGTGGCACCGAGCCGCCCCGGCGTTCGATGCGGCCCCTCGGCATCGCCATCGTGGCGGTCCTCGTGATCGCCGTCGTGGGCCTTGCCGGTTTTGCGATGGTGCAGACCCTGGGTCCTGCCGCGAGCCCGTACCCGTCCGGCTCGCTCGCCGCGGCCGCAAGTCCGAGCAGCTCCCCAACTGCCGGTGCCCCCTCCGGCGGTTCCACGAAGACGCCGAAACCCGGCGCCTCGCCGAAGCCCGGCACCACCCCCGACGCGATCGGCACACCTGCACCGACGGGCGACGTCGCCATGCCTTTGGTGCCTGTCGTCGGCTTCTGGTCGAGCGCCACGGACATCTCCGCCGTGGACCTGAAATCCGCGCTCCAGGGCCAGAACGCCACGTACAGGGACGTCGGCCTCTCCGCCCCCGACCGCGACGCGATCGGCGAGGCATTGGGTGTCACCATCGATGCCTCGGTCAAGACTGGTGATGCCGCAGAAGTCATCAAATTGGTCAAGGGCGGCGCTCTTGGCGTCATCCGCGCGTCCGACGTCGGCCCCAGCGTCCGCGCGCTGTCGATCGACGGCAAGGCGCTCTTCGGCGAGGCGCGAGTGAAGCAGACGTCCGACTGGCCGTTGATCCTGACCGTCCAGGCGCCGCTCGACCAGGCCTGGGACCAGTCGAAGACCTGGACGCTGCTCGCCGGCGGCGACATGTTCCTCGACCGCGGCGTGCGCCGGATGGTCGTGGCGCATGGCAACGACGCCAACTACCCCTTCGACGGTGGCACCGCGCGCGTCACCGGCCACCATTGCTGCGGCGTCTACGTGACCATCCACCCCGTCGCGGACGTACAGCTCACGGCCAACAAGGGAGCGGTGCGTGACCTCACGGAGAACGCGGACCTCACGATCGCGAACCTCGAGAACCCGGTGCCCGATAACTGGGTCTACCATGCCCACGACTACATCTTCAGCGGCGACCCCCGCCTGCTCTCGATGTTCACGAACGCCGGCATTGACTGGGTCACCATCGCCAACAACCACATCCGGGACTTCGGCTCATCGGGTGTGATTGACACCACCAAGAACCTTGCCGCGGCGGGACTCGGGTTCGGTGGCGCCGGCAAGAACATCGCGGAAGCCGGGAAGATCAGCTACCTGGAGGCCAACGGCACCGGGGTGGCGATCATCGCCTGTGTGGACGTGGGTGCCTATGCGACAACCACCAGCGCCGGTGGCCTGCCCTGCCGGAGCTCGCTCGTGGTTTCCGACATCAAGAAGGCAAAGAAACACGCCGACGCCGTGATCGTCTACGCCCACTGGGGTCACGAATTCAGCAGGACACCGCTCAGCAGCCAGCGCGACCTGGCCAAGACCTGGGTCCATGCGGGTGCCACCACGATCCTCGGCGCCCACACGCACGTCGCTGGAGCGATCGAGGAGATCGACGGCCACGTGGTCGTCTATTCGATGGGCGACTTCATCTTCGACCAGGACTGGTGGACCATCACTATGGAGAGCTTCCTGCCGGAGATGACCTTCGAAGGCGGCCGACTGGTGCAGATGACGCTCCACCCCTTCGTGATGGCCGATCAGGCTCAGCCGAACCTGCTCGACCCCGCCACCGATGACGGCAAGGCCCTGCTGAAGGCGATCCGCCGGGCCTCGACGCACCTCGACTGGTAAGAGTGGGCGGGGCGGCTACAACCCTTCGAAGAGATCGCTCTCCGGGATCCGTACGGGGGCCTTCGAGACGCGCAGTGTGAAATCTTCCGTTGGCTGGAAGCGCCGCCACTCGTCGGCGGTGAGCGCCAGGAACCAGCTGTCTGGCGCGAACTGCGTGACGTGCTCGTGCATCGCCGCGATCTTGTGGTCGAGGACCGCGTCGACATCGACTCGCGTGGTCTTTGGCCCGCTCGCGTCGGCCATGCGCTCGATGAAGGCTTCGCGTTCGGCGCGCTGCTCGTCGGTCTCGTTCTCGTCGCCATCGTCCAGGTCTCACGCCGCGCTCCTTGAACAGCTCCTGGACCTCGGCCATGCGCCAGAAGTCCATGACGCTCTCGTAGAGCTTGAGGGCCTGCCAGGTGATGAGGTCTTCGTCCCGCAGCTGCTCCGGGTACCACGCCGCATCGCCGGCACGCTCGAAGGCGAGCTTTGCCATGTGTGCGGCGCGGATGTGGTCGGGATGGCCGTAGCCGCCGAAGTCGTTGTAGCCGACGATCACCTCCGGGCGGGTCTGGCGCACGATCCGGACGAGCCGGCCGGCCGCTTCGTCGGGGTCCGCCTGCCAGAAGCTCTCTGGAGCGTCGTTCTCGGGCGTGCCCATCATCCCGGAGTCGACGTAGCCCAGCCAGTGGTGCTCGATGGGGCCAAGCTGCTCCAGCGCGAGCCGGAGCTCCTCCTTGCGCATCTCCCCGAGCCGAGCGTGGTTCTCCGGCGTATCGAGCTCGGGCACGACAATCTCTCCGTGCTCGCCGCCGGTGCACGTAACGCAGATCACGCGATCGCCGTCCCGGCTGTAGCGGGACATGACGCCGCCGGTGGTGATCGTCTCGTCGTCGGGATGGGCGTGGACGGTCATGAGGGTGTGGGAATCGGGCATGTCCCGATGATCGCCCAAGCTGCCCGCAGATGCAGAGGACGCCTGACAATGGAGTGGTTGGTCAGTCTGCCAGTGCGGACCGAAGAGCCGCCACCTGTCCGAGGTACTCAGCTTGGTCTAGCCGCCGCCACTCTGCGTCAACCAACATGAACCGCGGTGGCCAGCTCGGCATCACTCCCACGTTCCAACGCAGCTTGTCAGTCACTCACACACCGCGAGCGGACGGCCACAGGCTGTAGTCCAGCTCCGGCACGAGGGAGCGCAGACGCTCGATGTCCGGCGCGTAGCCGTCGAGCAGGGCAGTCCGAAGGCGGAGCGTGAGGTCGATCTTGCGCGCCGTGGTCGGGTTCACGGGCCGGCTGAAGCGTCCGGCGTCGATCGTGGCGGGGGGCAGGCCGATGAAGGCAAAGGTCCGTGCCAGCTCGCCAGCCGCATCCGCTCGGCACGCCTCGTACTGCTGGACAAGGATCTGCTCGCGGGGAAACGCATCGATGACCCGCTGAAGCTGCTGGCCGTAGAGGCCTCGCTGGAAGGCCCCCGCTGCGTCGCGAGACGAGAGCGCCGCCCGCGACCCGTCGTCGGTGTGCGTCAGCCCACTGCGAAAACGGTCCACGGGATCCCGGAGCAGCACAAGGACGCGCGTCCCGGGCGCGGCCCGCGCGATGAGCTCAGGTGCCCAGAAGTCGATCATGTAGCCGGGCGTCCACTCCCCGGCGAGTGCGCCGCTCGGGCGTGGAAAGTACCTCGCGTAGAGCGCGATGTCGGACGCTTCGAAGCCCGACTCCCAATAGCGATCGAAGAAATGCAGCTCCTTGGCGACACCTCCCGCGCGCTTGACGCTCGGGTGCTCGTGGATGAGCGCAGCCCACCAGGATGTACCCGCCTTCTGGGCACCAACCCCGACAAAATCCGGGGGTCCGACGCTCCAGCCCTCCGGCACCTCCGGCGGCGTGCCGGGACCCATGGGCTGTGGCCCTCGCCAGCGGCGGACGGAGCGGCCGCCGCGGACAGCGGCGCGACGCAGGCTCGTGGCGAGGCTCATATGCGGGTTCCTGCCGCTGTTCCTGCCGCCGTTCTTGCCGCGGCTGCGCTTCCGCCGGAGGTTGGTCGGCCACCGAGGGAGGACTGCCACAGAGACAGGTCCAGCTCCGGCACCAGCGCGGCGAGCCGGGCGTTCTCGGGCGCGTAGCGCTCCACCAGGAGCCGCCGCTGCCAGTCGCTCATCGGCACTTTCCGCACCTTCGTCTCGTTGACCCGGCGCTCGATATCGATGTCATCGGCGGCAGCCTGGTCGAGCCTGAGGAAGGCGAAGGTCCGGCGCAGCTGAGCGCTGGGGTCCCGTACGCACTGCTCGAACTGGAGGACCAGGACTTGCTCTCTCGGGAAGGCAGCCCACAGGCGGAGGAGCTGGTCGGCGTAGACCCCTCTCTGGAAGCCGCCGTTCGCCGATGCCCGCTGTTTCCAGTCCAGGGTCATCCGGTTTTCCGTGAGCGTCAGCCCGGATCGGAAGCGTTCCACCGGGTCGCGCACCAGGAGCAGCAGCTTTGCATCTGGTGCAGTGCGGCGCAGGAGCGGTGGCGTCCAGAAGTCGAGCGCATAGCCGGGCGTCCATTCGCCGGCCCGCTTGCCGGATGGTCGCGGGAAGAAGCGGTGGTATCGGTCGGCGTCGGCACCGTCAAAGGCGCCCTCCCAGAATCGGTCGAAGAAGTGGACTTCCTTGGGGACGCCGGGTACGCGGACCACATCCGGATGGGCGTGGATGAGCTCGTCCCACCACGTCGTCCCGGAGCGTGCGCTGCCAACGCCGACGAAATCTGGCGGATCAATCCGCCAGCCCGGAGGCAGTTGCGGCGGTTGGTTCTCAGGTTTTGGCGGGCTGCGGCGCCCGCTGCGGACGAGCTGAAGGACGCCGTCGCGGTAGCGCTGGAGCGTGCTCAAGCGGAGGGACACGAACCGTGAAGGAGCATTGCCGAGATGATAGTTGCGCGGCGGCTCCGGCCTCCCGGCGCGCTAGCATCGGCGGGTGCCCGCAGATCGGTCGACCCAGAGCAGCGGCCCGTTGGCGGGCCTCGTCGTCTGCGACCTCTCGACGGTCCTGGCAGGGCCCTACTGCACCATGCTGCTCGGCGACCTCGGCGCGGAGATCGTCAAGATCGAGCCACCCGGCGGCGATCCGACACGCATCTACGGACCGCCCTACGCCGGCGCTCCGCGGGCCGGCGAGGACTACGCGCCCGACGATCCACGCGCCGATCCCGACTACCCGGGCGAATCGGCCTACTACCTCTCCATCAACCGCAACAAGCGCGGCATGCGCCTGGATCTGCGAACGGATCAGGGTCGCGCCGTGCTCCGGAGGATCCTGGGTCGCAGTGACGTCCTGGTCGACAACTTCCGGGCCGGCGCATTCGAGGCGATGGGCTTCACGGACCTTGAGCTCGAGGCGATCAACCCGCGGCTGGTGCACCTGGCGATCACGGGCTACGGCAAGGCAGGGCCGGACGCGGCCAAGCCGGGCTTCGACTTCATCGTGCAGGCGGTCTCCGGGTTGATGTCCATCACCGGGGCGCCAGACGCGGAGGGCGGGCAACCGACCAAGGTCGGTGTCGCCATCGCGGACGTCGCCACCGGCATGCTGGGAGCGGTCGCCGTCCTCGCCGCGCTCCGGGCCAGGGATAGTCCGGACGGGCACACGGCCGGGCACGGCCAGCGGATCGACCTCAGCCTGCTCGATTCGACGCTGGCGTGGCTGATCAACCAGGCCGCGAATCATCTCGTCGGCGGGATCATTCCGGGTCGGATAGGCAACGCGCATCCCAACATCACGCCGTACGAGACGTTCCGCTGCGCCGACGCCGAGATCGCGGTGGCCGTCGGGTCGGAACGGCAATGGGTGCGGCTCTGCGAGGCGATCGGGATGACGGAGCTGGCCACGGACCGGAGATTTGCCACGAACGGCGAGCGAGTCATCAACCGTGGGGAGCTGCGAACGCTGCTCGCCAAACGACTTGCCACGCAGCCGGCAGTCGCCTGGCTCGAGGGACTCACCCAGGCTGGTGTTCCGTGCGGGCAGGTGCGCGACATGGCCGAAGTCTTTTCCGACCCCGGCCTGGCGGAGCGTGAGATGGTCGTGGCGCTCGATCACCCGACGATCGGGGCGGTGCGACTGCCCGGGATCCCGTTCAAGCTGGCGGCGACGCCCGGCTCGATCCGACGGCCCCCACCCCTCGCCGGCGAGCATACGGAGGAGCTCCTCTTCTGGCTCGGGTATGGCCCGGAAGAGATCGAGGGGCTGCGAGACGCCAAGGTCGTGTAACGCGACGCCTGGCGCCACTACACTCGCCCGAGGAGGAATCTGACGCATGATCGACCACCGGCAGCGCTGGGCGCTGGTCCTGGGCGCCAGCAGCGGATTCGGCGGGGCCTGCGCGCTGGCACTTGCCGCGGCGGGCTACGACATCGCGGGCGTCCATCTCGATCGACGCGGTGGCATGGAGCACGTCGAGGAGGTCCGCCGCAAGATCGCGGCGCATGGTCGTGAGGCGCTCTTCTTCAACGGCAACGCGGCCGACGATGAACAGCGCACCAATGTCGTGCGGCAGCTCGGCGAGGCCTTCGCCGCGTCGCGCGCCCACGGCAAATCGCCTTACGTGCGGGTGATGCTCCACTCGCTCGCGTTCGGCACACTCAAGCCGTTCCTTGCGCTCGATCCCGCGGAGGCGATCAACCGCCGGAACATGGAGATGACCCTCGACGTGATGGCCCACAGCCTCGTCTACTGGTCGCAGGACGTCTTCCGCGCGGGAATATTCGGGGAGGGTTCCAAGATCTACGCGATGACCAGCGAGGGCTCGACGCGGGTGATCGTCTCGTACGGCGCTGTCAGCGCAGCCAAGTCGGCACTCGAGTCTCACTGCCGCCAGCTGGCCATGGAGTTCGGCAGGATCGGCAGCGGCGTCACCGTGAACGCGGTTCGCGCTGGTGTGACCCTCACGCCTGCCCTGATGCAGATCCCGGAGCGAGAGGCGCTCATGAAGCAGGCACGGGAGCGCAACCCGATGGGCCGCATGACGACCGTCGAGGATGTGGCGCAGGCCATCGTCACGCTCTCGGAGAGCGGCACGCATTGGCTGACGGGCAACGTCCTCGGCATCGACGGCGGCGAGCTGATCTCTGGCTGAGGGCGCAACCGTGCCTGAGTCGCGGCCGGTCGAGCGCGGCCCCATTTCCGAGTCGCGAGTCCGCGACCACCTCGCCAACGAGCGCACCCTCCTGGCTTGGCAGCGCACCGCGCTGACGATTCTCGGGCTCGGCTTCGTGGTCGATCGCTTCGCGCTGGGCGGCGCCGGTTCGGCGGCGGTCGGTTCGTGGCTGGGCCTCGGCCTGGTAGCGCTGGGCAGCGCCGTCTCCGGGATCGGCGCCTATCGCTACGTCAAGACGGAGCGCGAGATCGACGATGGGATCTACCGCTCATCGACCACGATCCATCTGATTCTCACGGCAGCCATCGTGACCGGGGCGATCGGGCTGGCAGTCTTCCTGGCCGTGACGCCGGCACGTTGAGGCTTGCGGCGTGGCAGGCGCAGGGGAGGATCTCGCCGTGCGCCAGTCCAGTAGGGGGTGCCATCGGTCCGACCGACGCGGCCCATGCCCCAAGCGGACTGGGCGAAGGGCGACGAGCGCTCTGGCTTATGCCCCCACCGGCATGGGCCGGGACGAGGCGCTCCCCCGGCTCCGCCGCGCTCGGGCGACGGCCGGCGGATCCCCCGATGGGCCGGACGCAGAAGCTAGCTGGCGCTGCCTTCGCGCCGCACCACGATCGACGTGGCCAGTCGGTCGTGCAGTCCCCGGCCCTGGCCGTTGAGCAGAATGGTGATCGTCAGGATCACGAACCACATGAAGGGCAGCAGGACGGCCATTCCCTGGAAGACGGCCTGGTCGACCTTGGTCGCGATGGCGAAGTGCCCCACATAACCGATGGCGTCGGCGCTCGACATGATCAGCGCGGGCAGGAGCAGCAAGGCCCAGCGCACGAAGGCGCGGCGCTTCGAGAGGGCGGACCCGCGCGCCGCGTCGAGGGTGAAGAGCCCAAGGACCATCTGGCCGGGCGACGCACGGTAGACGCGCCACAGGAACACGTATGCGACCGCCTCGATGGCGCCGAGCCCGATGAGCGGGAGCCCGAAGGCGATCCACGCCGCGAGCACCGGATCAGTGACCCCACCCGAAGCGGCGGTGAGGATCGTGTGCGACGTCACGAAGGAGAAGACCTGGAACACGAGCGCGCTCGCCTGCTGGATCAGCAGCACGTCGATCAGAAACGAGATTCCCCGAATGGGCAGCTCGGCCAGGTTCACGCCGCGCGCCGGTGCCTCGCCGCGGGGGGCGAGGGCCCCCCGCCATGGCTCGAATTCGAGGTCCCACGATCCCTGCTGGTCAGTCACGGGGTCAGCGTATCAGTCGGAGCCGCCGCGAACGAGCTGCGCGCCGAGCCGCGGGCCGAGCCCGCTCCCGGTCCGTATCCGGTCAGCTCGACGTATGCCTCCCCACCCAGGGGTGATCCATGGCGCGCGGCGCTCACCACCTGCGATCCCTCCCAGTAGACGACGCCGGTCGTCGGACGCGTG
Source organism: Candidatus Limnocylindrales bacterium (assembly GCA_038253685.1). GTDB lineage: Bacteria > Chloroflexota > Limnocylindria > Limnocylindrales > CSP1-4 > JAFMJV01. Next base: position 11,983 of record JBBSGX010000039.1, read on the forward strand.
TCGAGCTCCTGGGCGGCGACCGTCGGACGCAGCTCGATGACCAGGCCCTTGCCCGGAAGGGTCACGTGCCAGGCCGCCGGGTACGTTGCGCCGGTCGCCGGCGAGACCCAGGATGCCGTCTCCTGGACCTGGAAGGCGCTGCGGTCCAGGTGCTCGAAGCTGCCGTCCGGCCGAACGTACGTGCCGTAGACCAGCGGGTACGACCCGTCCGCGGCGCGTACCAGCGACAGCGTCAGGTCCGTGCCATCGTCCAGGTTCGCGGCGAACCAGTCCCAGCCGCCCCCACCCACCGCGATGAAGTCGCCCCACTGGTGATCGAACCACGCCTCCCCGGTCACCACGGCGGGCTTTCCGTCGAGCGTCACGGTCCCCGTTGCCGCCATCCGCGTCCGCGAGTAGTAGTACGAGCCACCGGCGGCACCGAAATCGACGAATCCGTCGTGGTCGTGGAGGGCAGGAGGCCTCGTGCCCGCATCCAGCGCGAGGTCGATCCCGAAGGCGGAGCCCCCGCTCGAACCCAGCGCGGCCAGGTGGTCATGGCCGCCGACGCCCGACATCTGCCACGCAATCGCGCCGGGCAGCGGCACGCCAGGCACCGTCTGGCCCGAGATCGCGAGCTTGAACCCGCCGCCCGGCGCCGAGAGATCGACCTCGCGTCCCACCTCCGAGCGCTGGTCGTACAGGAAACGGTCCCCGGATTCGTCCGTGATGGCGAGATGGGATGCCCACGAGACCGGGAAGTCGCCGCGTTCGGCGCGGAAGATCACGAATTCGAACCCGTAACGACGTCCATCGGCCGTGGCCAGATGTCCCGTGTCATACCACCACTCCGTGAGTCGATCGTGCGGTCCTTCGTCGCCGGGAAAGACCACCGGCCGCGGATCGGAAGGGCGCGACGGAGTCGGCGCCGGCGCGGTGATCGTGCGGGCCGGGATTGTCGGGTTCGCCAGGATGGCGCCGCCCGGGGAGCAGGCACCCAGCACGAGGGCCACGACGACCGCCAGGACCGCCCCCTGGACGAGCGTCGCGGCCTCCACCGACGGGAGGCGTGACCCGATCCAGCGCCGCAGGCGGTCGGGGATCCACCAGTTGACGTCGCCGAGCAGCCGCATTGTCGAAGGTACGAGCAGAGCGCGAACGATCGTGGCATCGAGGGCGACGGCGATCGCGACACCCAGCCCCACCGCCTTGATCAGCACGACCTGGGCGAACGCGAACGAGCCCGCGACCAGCACCACGATCAGGGCGGCGCTGGTGACGATCCTCCCGCTGCGCTCGAGGCCGCGCGCCACGGCCAGGCGGTTGTCGCCGGTGCGGTCGTACGCCTCCTTCATGCGGCTGAGCAGGAACACCTCGTAGTCCATGGAGAGGCCGAACAGGACGCAGAACAGGATCACCGGCAGCGTCGTTTCCACGAACCCGAGTGGCGCGAACCCCAACGGTTCCGATAGGTTCCCGTCCTGGAAGATCCAGACCAGCGCTCCGAAGCTGGCCAGGATCGAGAGGCTGTTCATGACCAGCGCCTTGGCCGGCAGCACGACCGAACGCAGCAGCACGAACAGCACCAGGTACGTGCTGATCAGGATGAAGAGAGCGGTTCGCGGGAAGTCGGCGCCGATCCGATCGACAACGTCCTTGACCTCGGCGGCGCCCCCACCGACCGAGACGCTCACGCCGGCCGGCGGAGCCAGAGCCGGAGCCGGGTCGCGCAGCTCGTCGACGAGTGCCTGGCCCTCGTGGCGGTTGGGGCCGTAGTACGTGACGACCGTGAAGGCGGTCAGATCGCCCTTCGTGGTGCGCGATAGCGTGTCCGCCACGAACCGGTCGCCGGGCCCGCTCGGGGCCGAGAGGATGAGTTGGTACTGCTCGCGACTGAGCCGCGAATCGACGTCGACGACGCTCTCGACGCGCTCCACCCGCGGGTCGGCAGCGATGCGCCGCGAGTAGTCGTAGAGCAGCCCGACGTTCGCCGGGTCGGTCACGGGGCCGGCGGTTCGGACCGCCAGCAGCAGCGGCGCGAACTCGCCCTCCTGGAAGTGGCCGACCAGTGTGTCGTACGCCTGCCGGCTGGGAACGTCGCTGGGCAGGATCGTCGCGTCCGGCGCGTTGAAGCGGACGTGCAGGAACGGCAGGCCCAGCACGATCAGGAGGCCCAGCGTCGGTACGAAGACGCGGCCCGCGTGATCCATGACCCAGTTGCCGAGGCGCCACCAGGAGCCGGTGCTCTGTCCATCGGCCGAGCCCGCGCCGCGGCGCACGGACGCCGCGTCTCCGGCGCCGGCTGGCCTCTTCCTCCGTGAGCGTCGCGCCCAAAGCCCGCGGACCGGCAGCGAGTCGATGCGCGGGCCGAGCACCGAGAGCACGGCCGGCAGCAGGGTCAGGGCACCGGACACGGCAAGCCCCACCACGATCGCCCCGGCGATCCCGACCGACCGCAGCACCATGAACTCGAACAGGATCAGGCCGACGAGGCCGAGCAGGACCGTGAACCCGCTGAAGAACACCGCGCGTCCGGCAGTGGCAACCGTGGCTGCCACCGCGTCCTCGATGACCTCGCGGTCCGGTTCGCCACCGGGCTTCCGGCCTCCGCCACGCAATCGCAGCTCCTCGCGGAAACGACTCAGGAGCAGCAGCGCGTAGTCGACGCCGAGCCCGAAGCCGAGCAGCGTGGCGAGGTTGAGGACGAAGATGCTCATCGGCGTGACGGACGCGACGACGAAGATGGCTGCCAGCGCGATCAGCACCGAGATGCCGCCGACGACGATCGGCACGCTGGCCGCCACCACGCTCCCGAAGACGAGCAGCAGCGCGATCGCGGCGAGCGGCAACGAGATCACCTCGCTGCGCTGGAGGTCGCGCTCGGAGACCTTCTGGATGTCGCCGTAGAAGGCCGGGCCACCGGCCAGCCCGATCTGGATGCCCGGCTGCGGGTGGATCGCGTCGCTGATGGGAGTGATCGCATCCGGGGAGGCATCCGGGGACAGATCGAGGCCTACGGTCTCGTAGACCGTGCTGCCGTCCGCGCTGACCTGACGCGGTGCGAGCGTATGGGTCAGGATCCCCGTGACGTGCTCTGCCTTCGCCACGTCGGCGATGGCGCGCGCCACCGCCAGCTCGAATGCCGGGTCGCCGGCGCGCAGGCCGCCTTCGCCCTGGATGACGATCACGAGCGCCGACGGCGGCAGGCCAACCGCCGACTCGAGCAGGTGCCGGGCTCTGGCCGACCCAAGGTCGTCGAGCGAGAAGCCGCCGGCTTGGAGCGCGCCGGACGCGCGGGGTGCCAGCGGCAGTGC